>CAZBQK010000101.1:0-9769 GCA_964493975.1 uncultured Dehalococcoidales bacterium
GAGCAGAAAGACGAGTGCTATATCTCATTTCGATTGAGAGCCTCTTGGAGTCGAACCTTCAGCTGGTCAAGCGCGCCAAACCAACTAAAGCTTTGACTCCTGGTAGCGTTTATGAGCATGACAAGACACTAGTTCAAGCGCCACGCGATGCGAGGTACACAGCGTCGTTTGCCGTCCAATCTATCCCCTCTCCCCACGGGAGAGGGTTAGGGTGAGGGGCCCTCTAGCGCACCCCAGATCGCCGCCAACACCGCCCCGTGCTCGGTGAGTACGGCCACGTTTGAAAACCTAAGAACGCGTACGCCCATTGCATCAAGGAATTGTGTTCGAACGGCATCTTTGGCTTGGCCCTCGAGCGAATAGTGCTGGCTTCCGTCCAATTCGACCGCAAGATGACGGTGCAAGCAGTAGAAGTCCAGGATGTACGGACCCACCGGGTGTTGTCGTCGGAACTTGGCGCCGGAGAGTTGCCGTGCTCGAAGAAGGCGCCAGAGGGCCCGTTCGGCGTCGGTCGAGACTTGTCGCAAGTGGCGACGGCGATCGACGAGTACTTGCTCACCGGGAGGCAGTTGATTCGTGGGCAATTACTCAAAACCTCGGGCGCTTCGGGGAGGGATAACGGCCCCTCACCCTAACCCTCTCCCGTGGGGAGAGGGGATAAGTGGGCGCTCGCCCGGTAATCCTTGAACTGCTCGCGCAGCGCCGACTTCAGGAACTTTCCAACGCTGGTTTTTGGGATTTGGTCGACGAACTCGAATGCGTCGGGAAGCCACCATTTAGCGAAATTGGGTGCCAGAAACTCCGAGAGCTCGTTGGGCGTGGCGGTCTGGCCGGTCTTCAGGACGACGACCGCGAGCGGCCGCTCCTGCCAGACCGGGTCGGCGATCGAAATCACGGCCGCCTCGGCCACGGCGGGATGTCCCATCAGGGCGTTTTCAAGCTCGACCGAGCTAATCCACTCCCCACCTGATTTGATCACGTCTTTCGACCGGTCCTGAATTTTCACAAATCCACGGGTGTCAATCGTCACGATGTCACCGGTCTTGAACCAGCCGTCGTCGGTAAAGCGGTCCTCCGAACCGGGACTCTTGTAATACGAGCTGGCAATCCAGGGGCCGCGAATTTCCAGCTCCCCCATTGTCTCGCCGTCCCACGGAATGAGATCGCCGTCGCCTCGCGCCCGGACCTCGACGAGCGGCACCGGCCGCCCCTGCTTCGCTCGGTACTCATAACGGACGTCGCTCGGAGCGTCGAGAAGATCGGGCGGCAGGTTGGACACCGTTCCAATCGGCGTCGTCTCGGTCATTCCCCAGGCGTGCAACACATTCAGACCGTGGCGCTCCTGAAAGCCTCGGATCATGCTGGGCGGAGCAGCCGAGCCCCCGACCGCCATTGCCCGGATCCTCGATAGGTCGTAAGCGCCGGGATTCTTATCGAGCGTCTGGAGGATTCCGAGCCAGATCGTCGGTACCCCGGCCGTGAACGTCACCCGTTCGTTGTGTAGCGCCTCGAGCAAGCTGACTGGATCGAGGAACGGGCCGGGGAAGACTTGCTTGGCTCCAACCAGGGTCGCGGTCACCGGCAGCCCCCACGCATTAACGTGAAACATGGGGACGACCGGCAGAATCGTGTCGGCTTCGCGAAGTCCAATGGTGTCAGCCATTGCTTCGCCTAGAGAATGCAAAACAACCGCCCGATGGGAGTAGAGCACGCCTTTAGGGCGTCCGGTCGTGCCGGAGGTGTAACACATCGCAACGGCTTGATTTTCGTCGAGGTCAGGGTACACAAATGCCTTATCGTCGGCGCGCTTTAGCACGTCTTCGTAGGCGAGCGTTCCGGCTGGGAGGTCTGTCTTGTCGCCGACGACGATAACGTGTTGGAACGCGACCTGGTCGCGAAACTTCTCAAACAGCGGGAGGAGCGACTTATCGACGATCAGGACTTTGTCCTCGGCGTGATTGACGATGTAGGTCAAATCGCTTGGATGCAGGCGCAGATTGAGTGTGTGCAGGACGGCGCCGCTCGACGGCACCCCAAAATAGGCTTCGAGGTGCTGATAGTGGTTCCAGCAGAGCGTCGCAACCCGGTCACCGGACTGGACGCCGAGCTGGCGTAGGGCGAGACTGAGTCGTTTCGCTCGGGAGATGAAGCTGGTGTAGTTGTAGCGGTGAAAGCTCCGGTCGGGAAGTCGGGTGACGATCTCCTGCGATCCGAAGAGCTGCTCGGCCCGACGCATAATAGCCGGGACGGTCAGCTGGAAATCCATCATCAGACCCTTCACGGGCGCCCTCCGTTCTTTTCTTCGCCGACTAACGCGCGTCGAAGGATCTTGCCGACCGCGCTTTTCGGGAGGCTGTCGCGGAACTCGACGATCTTCGGGACTTTGAACGGAGCGAGGCGCTCCGCGCAGAAAGCCGCCAGGTCATCGGCGGTCAATGTCGCGCCAGACTTGACGACGACGAACGCCTTGACCGTTTCACCGCGGTACCCGTCCGGGACGCCGGCCACACAGCATTCCTGGATCGCCGGATGCTCGTACAACACTTCTTCCACGTCTCGGGGATAAACGTTGTACCCCGACGCAATGATCATGTCTTTCTTACGGTCGACGATGGTGAAGTAGCCGTCCTCGTCCATGCGACCAATGTCGCCAGTATACAACCACCCATCCCGTAGCGCGACGGCCGACTCCTCGGGCATTTTCCAATAGCCGGCCATCACCTGCGGTCCCCGAATGCGGATCTCACCCGCCTCCCCCGGTGGCAAAACCGTCACGCCGTCGAGGACGTCGACGATCTCGGCGATCGTCGCGGGCGCCGGCATCCCAACCGTGCCGGGCTTGCGCACTCCGTGAACCGGGTGCCCATGAGTAAAAGGCGACGCCTCGGAGAGGCCGTAGCCCTCGAGGATTTTCGCGCCGAATCGGCGCTCGAAGGTCTCCATGACTTCGACTGGCATCGGCGCCGCGCCGGAGTTGCAGAGGTGGATGGAATCGACACTATACGTTTCGGCGTTCGGAAAGTTATTCACGGCGACGTACATCGTCGGCACGCCCGGAAAATGGGTAGGACGCGTCGCCCGAATCGTCTCCATCACGTCTTTTAATTCGAATCGAGGTAGAAGGATCAGCTCCCAACCCTGGGATAAGCCGTAGTTCATGCAAACGGTCATGCCGTAGACGTGAAAAAGAGGAACAACCGTCAGGATGCGACCCTCGCCGGCGGGGAGCGCCTGAGGATTGAACGCCTGGATTTGGGTGACGTTCGCGACAAGGTTGCGATGGGTGAGCATTGCGCCCTTGGATACACCGGTCGTGCCGCCGGTGTATTGCAGCACCGCGACCGAGGCCGGGTCGACCACGATGTCTGGTGGGTTTCCGTGAGTTTCGGCCATAGCGCCGCCGAAATCGCGGGCTTCTGGACCCAATACGACCTCTCCCCGGAGTCGCGACACGAATACACGCTTGAGGCCGGTCGCGGAAAGGGCAGCCTGGACGACCGGATAGAGCGCGTCCGCGACGACAATGGTCTCGGCTTCCGAGTTGTTGAGGATGTACTGGAGCTCCCGGGGAGTGTAGAGCGGATTGACCTGAACGACAATTGCGCCGGCTCGAAGCGCGCCGTGATACGCGACGACGTACTGCGGACAATTGGGCAGCATGAGCGCGACCCGATCCCCCGGCTGAACTCCGGAGGTCGCGAAAAGCGCGGCGGCTCGCTCGATCTGCTGCCACAGCTGGGCATAGGTCAAGCTAAGTCCATAGAACCGAACGGCCGTCAGATCCGGGTACTGCTCGGCGCTATCGGAGACAAAACGATAGACCGGTTGGTCCGGAATCTTGGGCTCGGGGACGATGTCCGGAGGATAGTGTTGTAGCCAGGGTCGCTCGGTTGGCATAACTCACTCCCCTGTATGACGGCGGCGGCGATCACATCGCCGTTGCCCCCCCGTCGACGGCGATCACTTGTCCGGTTACGTAGCTGGACGCGGGCGAGGCGAGGAACACGGCTAGTCCTTTGAGGTCGTTCGGACCGCCCAAACGGCGCAGCGGTATGGATTCTTTGATCACGTCGCCGTGGGCTTCGATCGTCCAGGCCGTCATCTTGGTGGGGAAAAACCCGGGACAGATGCAGTTCACGGTGATCTGATGCTCGGCAAGCTTGACCGCGAGATCACGGGTAAAGTTGACGACGGCGCCTTTGCTGGTGTTGTACGGTAGCCCCTGGAGAACCCGGGGGTCGCTTCCCCGAAGGCCGGCGATCGAGGCAACGTTGACGATGCGACCGCCCTGACCCCGCTTGATCATCGCGAGCGCCACGCTTCGAGCGACGTAGAAGGTGCCGTTCACGTTCGTTCGAATGACCTTGTCCCACGCCTCGAGGGGGAGATCCTCGAGCCGGGCGCCCCAGGTGGCGCCGGCGTTGTTGACCAGCACGTCAATCTGGCCGAACTCCGCCAGTACCGCCGCCACGGCTGACTCCACCTGTTCGTTGTCCCCGATATCGCACACCGCCGTAAAGCAACGGATTGAGCGGGCTCGGAGCTGAGTCGCCGCCGCATCGAGACCGAGTGGTTTGCGTGCGGTGATCGCGATCGTGGCACCGGCTTCTCCGAGACCTTCGGCGATCTGCAGGCCGAGGCCCCGGCTTCCTCCGGTCACGAGCGCGACCTGGCCATCTAATCGGAACTGGTCCAGGATGCCCACGGGGTGAACCTCCCCATCTGACGACGCCGCGAGGCTGCCTGGGGATGGATTCTACCGGAGTTCAGGGTGGAATGCGATGGTCAGTGACATGAATCGCGACCATCACACTGCCTCAACGCGAACGAGCCGTATCTTACGGCCCTACCAGCATGTAGCCGACACCGTGTAGAACCTGAATGTACCCAGCTTTTCCTGGCTCGAGCACCAGCTTCTTCCGGAGGTGGCTGATGTGCGTCTTGAGCATCGCCGGCTCGCCCCCGTCGTAGCCCCAGCCATATTCAACCAGTCGGGAGAAGCTGACAACCCGTCCTTCGTTGAGGGCAAGCATGTGGAAGATGCGAAATTCCAGGGGGGTAAGCTGGATAACCGAATCGCTCTTCGTGACCTGATGTGCTTCGAGATCGAGCCGAAACTCGCCAACTTCCAGGACCCGCTCGGTCTCCGTGACCGCGACACCCGAGCTCCGGCGCATCACGGCGCGGATTCGTAACGCCAGCTGCTTTGGACTAAATGGTTTGACCACGTAGTCGTCGGCACCGTGACGAAAACCCTGAACGACGTGTTCCTCGTCGCTGGCTGCCGTCAACATGATGACCGGTGTCGCCGAAACCTGCCGGATCTTTCGGCAAACTTCGAATCCGCTCATCCGAGGCATGCCGACGTCGAGTAGGATCAGGTCCGGTTCGTCCGACTGCCACCGTCGCAATGCCTGGGTGCCGTCGGTTGCCACGATAACGTTAAAACCTTCGCGGCGTAAAGCGTACGCCGTGACGTCGAGCAAATCGGTATCGTCGTCGACCAGGAGGATCTTCATCCCGAGCTATTCTCCTGGCCCAGCTCGTAGCCGGTGGCATCTATCTCGACGATCGGTAACGTAAACCAGAACGTGGCGCCAGCACCTGGCCGACTCGAAACGCCCACTGCTCCCCCATGTAGCTCGACAAGTATTTTGACGATATGCAGTCCGAGTCCGAGGCCCCCGCTCCCGGACAACAGCGCGGTCGATCCACGAACGTAGCGCTGAAAAATGCGCTGGTGTTCGTCGATTGGGATTCCGGGCCCCTCGTCTCGTACTTCAACCCGGACCCACTCGCCTTCGACGGTCGCGTTAACCTGAATCAACGTGTCCGATCGACCGTACTTGCTGGCGTTCATCAAAAGGTTGACCAGAACCTGCTCGATCCGGCGCGAATCACCTCGGACCAGGCAGTTGTCTAGTCCGTCGCTCTGAACCCGCTGCGCCTCTCGGTCGAGCGATGGCTGGGCAATGACCAATGCCGCGTCGAGCGCTGCCCGCAGGTCGACGGAGCTCCAACGAAGCTGAAGCTCACTAACCTCTAGCTGTGCCGCGATCGACAGGTTTTCCACCAACGCTTGAATCCACGACGTGCTTCGCTGGACCCGCTGAAGCATGCTCTGGATTTCCGCCGGCTCGAGCTGCTCGGAGTTCGCGAGAAGAACGTCGACGGTGATCGTCAGCGAAGATAGCGGTGCCCGCATCTCGTGCATCACCATCGCCAAGAGCTCGTGGAGGGAGAGATTCGTCTTATCGGCGCGTTCGGTCTCGCCCGTCCGTGGACTCACTTGATCACGTCCTAACCTGGACCCGGCCCGCTCCCGCGCCCCGGTGGCCAGCACCGTCACCAGAGGCACCTTTCGTTCGCGAGGCACGATGCAAAATAGCCATTCACCCCAGCCACGGTCGCGCAACGCCTCGAGTTCATCGGATCGGGCCCGAGACGAAAGACGACGGAATTTCCTGCGTTAAGAAACTGTTGAGAAAACGTAAAGCTGCTTATTATGTGTTACTCTGATTGTAAGAGACGAGCAATCGCCCGAACGGCCTATATTTCCTGACCGATACGTCAAGCGGGGTAGCCGTCTGGACTAGGCAACCGGTTCGGTATCCGTTCCGCCCCTCGGTGCTCGGTTTCACGATTGCCACGGTTGCGATTCTGTCCCAACCGACTATACTGGTGGCCGAGTTAGGCGGAAGAAACAAACCGCGCCGGGTTACGGTACCGTCGGTTTGCCAAGCGTGGTTGTCATAAAAGGTAACCAGACCGATCAGCCTCGTCAAGCGGCGGTATGGCTGAGAGCAAGGGGTGGGCGGACAATGATGGCTAGCACGAGCCGATTGCGGGTCGTCCTGGTCGACGACCACGAACTAGTCCGAATTGGACTACGGACACTACTCGACACCGTTCCGACTGTTGCCGTTGTCGGCGAATCAAGTACGGCGGCACAGGCCGTTGGGCTTGTCCAAACCGTTCAGCCAGACATCGTCCTACTCGACATGCGTCTACCGGATGGAGGCGGGGCGGAAACCTGTCGTGCAATCCACGCGGTGTGTCCTGGCGCGCGGGTGATTATGCTCACCGCGTTCGCCGACGATATCGTGCCGGCTATCGTCGCCGGTGCGGCGGGCTATGTTCTCAAAACGAGCGACGTTTCCGAGCTACTCGACGCAATTCGGGTGGTCGGGAGTGGCAAATCCTTCCTCAGTCCGAACGTCACCGAGACGGTACTCGATCTCGTTCGCTCGAGCGGCCGCAGCAGCAACACCACCGGCAATGATGCCCTGGCCCAACTTTCCGATCAGGACCGAATCATCCTTCCGATGATCGCCGAGGGAAAGACAAACCGGGAAATAGCCCGGAATTTGAAGCTTAGCGAGCACACCGTCAAGATCCACGTGAGCGATATCCTCGGGAAGCTCCACGTGCGACGTCGCTCGCAGGCGGCCGCGTTCATCGCCCGGCGTCAAAGCGCAACCCAAACGTGAATCGGCCCATTCGTGTTCTTGTCGTCGACGACCATGCCCTCGTTCGCGAGGGGCTGGTGCGCATGCTCGAGCAGGCGCCGCGGATTGCGCCGGTCGGCCAGGCCTCGACAAGCGCGGAGGCGGTTGAGCTGGTGCGAGAACTTCAGCCGGACGTCGCCCTGGTCGACCTGCGATTGCCCGGTGTCGATGGAATCGACGTGACCCGCCTCCTCCTCGAGGAATGTCCAGGACTTCGGGTCCTCATTCTGAGCGACATCGAGAGCGAGGAATCACTTCTTCGCGCGATACGAGTGGGCGCGAGCGGATTTCTCGTTCGAACCCAGCCGTTTGGCGCGGTGCTTCGGGCGATGGACGTTGCCCTGGACGATGGGATCGCCCTTCCTCGGGACCTGACTTTCCGGGCGCTAGCACGCGAGCGATCCGCACCGGGGATAAACAAGGGGCCGCTCCTTCCGTCGGTGCTCACCGATCGAGAACATCAGATCCTGGGCTGGATCGCGGAAGGTGAATCCAATCGCCAGATCGCTGGGCGTCTGGTGATATCCGAGCACACGGTTCGGGCGCACCTGCGAAATTTGATGCGCAAGCTGGGCGTGGGCAACCGAGCTCAGGCGGCCGCGGTCGCGGGAACGTTTCTGCGTGGCGGTGCCGCGACGACCGACGGGAGAGACGGGTCATAGAGTCCACGGCGCGGTTGATTCTGGCGACGTGCCGGGACTCCGGGGCGCCGTGCACGCCAAGGGCGGACACGGCGACGAGGTTCGCCGGAAATTGGAAGGCGAAGTAAAATGAGCCAGGTTCGGACGCCGGAGAGGAGAAGAACGGCCGTGGCCGATCGTCGTCCCCAGTTGATTCTCGTCAGTGGAGCGCCAGCCAGCGGAAAGTCGACGCTTGCAGGCCAACTGGCGGCGGACCTTGGCCTGCCGATGCTGGCGAAAGACTTGATCAAAGAAGCATTGTTTGATGCTCTTGGCACGCCGGATCTGGAAGGTTCTCGCCATCTCAGCGTTGCTTCGTACAAGGTGTTGTACGCCGTTCTTGATCGACTGATCGACGGCGGCGCTGGAGTCGTCGTCGACTGCAATTTCCACCGCGGTCATTCTGAAGGACAGCTTCGTCCCCTGATTGGTAAAAGCACGGCCGTTCTCCTTCATTGTCGAACGTCATATCTCGAAATGACTCGACGCTACGAGCGACGCGTCGTTCTTCGCGAGCGTCACCCCGGCCACCACGACGCCACGTTCAGCCAGGGCCTCCTCGCTACCTTCGAGTCAGGAGAATACGATCCCCTCGACCTTGACCTTCCGACGATGATAGTCGACACGACCGAGGGCTACTCCCCGGACTTAGATGCAATAAGAGCTTTTGTCGACGCGGCGACTTGGTCGGCCACGGCACCGCGATCGATCGGCTAGCCGGTGGCCAACGGGTGCTTTCGGATGCGCGAATCCGGCCGGCTCGAGCCCATGGAGGACCTGCTAGCAAATGATGAATCGTGGCGATGACGACTCGGCCAAGGCGGCGCGGATTTCTCCGGATGGCTGGACGGGCCGATGCTTCGAAGACTTTCAAGTCGGCGATATCTACCAGCATCGACTCGGCCGAACAATCACAAGCGCGGATAACGCCTGGTTTACCAACGTGACCCTAAATACAAATCCGATGCATTTCGACCAGCACTACGCCTCCCAAACGCACTTTGGACGAATTCTCGTGAATTCTTGCTTTACCCTGGCTCTCGTGACCGGAATCAGCGTGACCGACGTCAGTCAGAACGCCTTTGCCAACCTTGGCTGGGATGAGGTTCACCTGCCGAATCCGGTGTTCGAGGGAGACACGATCTACGCTCAGAGCGAGGTATTGGACGTTCGCCCGTCGCGTTCGGGGGCGAACGTCGGCATCGTTCGGGTCAAAACGACCGGCTACAATCAGGACGGCGTGACCGTCATCGACTTCAAACGGACGATCATGGTCTATCGACGGGGCCAAGTTCCGGCGCCCCCGGGTCCGAGGTTGGTTTAAGGCGAGTTGCCGAGTGGATGCCCCGGGGCTGGGGTTCCTACGATCATGAATGGCGAGCCACTCGCCCGGAAACTGTCACCCCGCGCCGCGGCGCGGGGTCCCGGTCGGGGCCCTGGGTCGAGCTCCCTCGCGGCGGCACCTACGAAACTGAATGGCGAAAGCGATGCAAGGGACCTGTCATTCCGAACCGCGGTGTGGAAACACGGTCCGGACGACGCCCGGGATTACACACTGCGGGTCGGAATGACAGATTAGGG
>CAZBQK010000102.1:0-9767 GCA_964493975.1 uncultured Dehalococcoidales bacterium
GATCCCCACGACGTTGACCGGGGCCAGGCGGTTGGTCGTCTGGGCATTCCCCAGCTGACCGTCCTGATCGTTGCCCCAGGCGGTCAACCGAGCATTCAGCGTGGCCCCATTCAATCCGGGCCGCTTTGTGCCCCGGTAAACCGTTTCCACTCGCGAATGACCTGGCGCCGGGTGTCGTCCAGCGTTCCGCTGGTGTCGATGATTGAGGTGGCCAGGGCGAGTTTCTCGTCGATTGGGCCCTGGGCCGCCACTCGCTTCTCGGCGTCCTCCAAGCTCAATCGGCGACCGGTCACCAGCCGATCGATTTGTTGATCGTGTCGGCAGTTCACGACCCAGAGCGCGTCACAGATGCGGTGGGTGCCGGCTTCAATGAGCTTGATCGCTTCGACGACCACGACCGGTGAGGACGTGGCCGCGATCATGCGCCGGATCGTCACGCTGGTGTGCGGGTGAACCAGACGGTCGAGCCGTCGAAGCGCGGCTGGGTCGGAAAACACGATCGCGCCTAAAGCTCGGCGATCGATCGTGCCCTGGGGTGTGAGGATGTTCGGCCCAAATTCACGGACAATCGAGTCGAACACCGCGCCAGGCGGCGCCATCAGCTGGTGCGCGACTCGATCGGCGTCGATGACCTCCGCGCCCAGCTCGCGTAACATCCCGGCCACGGTGCTTTTCCCGCACGCGATGTTGCCGGTTAGGCCGATTGTCCGAGCCACGTTCGTCTCAACCAGTCGATTAGTACGGCCGTCCGCTCGGATGCTTGGGACCGGGAGCGGGTTTTTCGTATGGCTCCGCGACAAGTGCTTCGGTCGTCAGGATCATACTCGCCACCGATCCCGCGTTTTGCAGCGCGACCCGGACAACCTTGGCCGGATCGGTGACACCCGCCTCGACCATGTCCACGTACGATCCCGCCATCACGTTGTACCCGACATTCGAGTTTCCGGTCTCGGCCTGTCGGCGTCGAATAGTGTCAATAACCACCGAGCTGGAATCCCCAGCGTTCTTCGCCAATAGCCGAACTGGCTCTTCGAGAGCGCGTCGAAGAATTTCGAGCCCAACTCCCTGGTCGCCGGGCATCGTGAACTTTTCAAGCTCGCGCGCCGCGTTGACCAGCGCAACCCCACCGCCTGGCAAAATGCCCTCGGCCACGGCAGCTCGCGTCGCGTGGAGCGCGTCCTCGATGCGCATCTTCTTTTCATCCGACTCGGTGGCCGTGTTTGCCCCGACCCGGATGACGCCGATGCCATTGCTCAGGCGGGCGAGACGCTTCTGAATCCATTCCCGGTCGTAGTCCGCCGCGGTATCCTGAAGGATACCGCGTAACGATCGAATCCGTCGCTGGATGGCCGTACTTGCACCGTCGCCACCAGTTATGACCGTGCGATCCTTGCCACAGACGACCCGCCGCGCGCGCCCGAGGTGCTTCACCGTCACCGCCTCGAGCTGGGCGCCGGTGTCTTCGGCGAGCACCACGGCGCCCGTCAGCGCGCCGAGGTCTTCAAGCTCCAATTTGCGGCGGTCGCCATAGCCGGGCGGCTTGGTGGCCGCGAGGTTCAGCTTTCCGTGGAGTTTGGTCAAGACGACGGTCGAGAGAGCCTCGCCGTCGATGTCGTCCGCGATGATAAAAAGGCTCTTCTCACCGGACTCCAGCACGCGCTCGAGCAACGGGACGATCTGTTGGATCTTCTCGATTTTACGGCCGGTAATGAAGACCAGCGAGTCCTCGAGTACGGCTTCCTGTCGGGCCTGGTCCGTTATGAAATACGGAGAGATCCAGCCCTTGTCGATCTCGAGACCTTCCTGATACTCGGTGGATACACCGGCGGTTGGCGATGCTTCGACGGTGATAACCCCGTCCTTGCCCACCTGGTCCATTAAATCGGCCAGCAGGGCGCCTATCTCCGGATCGGCCGAGGCGACCGTCGCCACGTGGGCAATGTCGTCGCGTCCTTCGATCGGCCGCGCCCACGCGTGAAGTAGCTCGACGACGTGGTCGATCCCCCAGTCCAGACCGCGTTTGATCATCATCGGGTTTGCGCCATTGGCCATCGCGTGCAGGCCTTCGGTCACGATCGACTGCGCGATGACGGTCGCGGTGGTCGTACCGTCGCCGGCGATGTCATTCGTTCTCAACGCCGCGGCTTTGACGATTTGCGCGCCCATATTTTCAAAAGGATCGAACAGCTCGATGTCTTTCGCCACGGTCACGCCGTCATGAGTGATCAGCGGAGAGTGTGGGCGGCGGTCGATTGCCACGTTGCGTCCGCGAGGACCAAGGGTCGTCTTCACGGCGTTCGCAACCGCGTCGACCCCCTTCTTCAAGGCGAGACGCGCATCATTATCGAAAAGTATTAGCTTGGCGGCCATCCAACCTCCGCGTTGTGTTCGTACCCAGCACCTGCCGAATCGCAACTCATGGCGGGCGAAACGCCACCGGCCTCGCCCGTGCCGATCGTGGGCGGGGATTTGGTTGCGATTGGGAGACGACCTGCTCTAGACTTTCGCGAGAATATCGCGCTCGCTGAGAATCAGATAGTCGATCTCGTCGAGCTTGATCTCGGTTCCGCCGTACTTCGCGTAGACGACAGTGTCGCCTTCCTGGACCTCGGGCGGTACCAGCTTGCCCTCTTCAGTTCGGCGCCCCGGGCCAACCGCGATAACCTTGCCTTCCTGGGGCTTTTCTTTGGCGGTGTCGGGGAGGAAGATTCCACCACGAGTCGTGTCTTCGCGAGCGGTAGGACGGACGACCACCCGGTCGCCAAGCGGTCTAATCTGGGGCATCGATCGAGCTCCTCTGTACCATACGATAAGTAATGTCGACTCAATTGGTGCCCAACCATCGCATAAAGTGCGACGGGCGCAATCAGTGGCCATTATAGCGTCAGTCCGGAGTTGAGGCAAGATCGATTTTGGCAGAGGCCAAGAGGGTATAATTACTATGGAAAATTGTACGATGATAATTACTTTCGCGTCCCTATCGACGGATGCGACGAGGACTGGACGGCCACGTGTTTGATACTTTAACCGATCGCCTTCAAGGGGTCTTTGGCAAGCTCCGCGGAAAAGGTAAGCTAACCGAGCGCGACGTCGACGAAGCGCTCCGTGAGGTCCGTCTCGCTCTGCTCGAGGCGGACGTCAATTTCAAGGTTGTGAAAGAGTTCGTCGGGAAAGTTCGCGAGCGAGCGGTTGGCAGCGAGGTCCTGGAGAGTCTTAGCCCGGCTCATCAGGTTATCAAAATCGTCAACGAGGAGCTCACGTCGATGCTCGGCGTGGCCAGTCGCCTGGAGCTTGGACGTGGCATTCCGCCGATTGTGATGCTTGCCGGCCTCCAGGGCGCTGGAAAAACGACCACGGCCGGTAAGCTTGCGTTACAGCTGAAAAAAGCGGGAGGACGACCTCTCCTGGTGGCCGGCGACATGCAACGTCCAGCCGCCGTTCAGCAGCTGATCACCCTTGGGAAGCAAATCGACGTTCCGGTCTACTCCGAAGCGAGTGGATCGCCGCCGGACATCTGCCAGCGCTCGTTGATTCGGGCCCGGGAAATAGCGGCAAGCGTGGTCATTCTCGACACGGCTGGCCGCCTGCATATCGACGACGCTCTGATGACGGAGCTAAATACGATCAAGGCTCGGTTAAACCCGACTGAGATTCTGCTGGTCGCCGACGCAATGACCGGCCAGGACGCGGTTCGGGTCGCCGAGGAGTTTCATCGACGGTTGAATTTGACCGGTCTCATAATGACGAAGATGGACGGCGATGCCCGAGGTGGCGCTGCGCTGTCGGTTCGCGCCGTCACCGGCGTGCCAATCAAGTACCTGTGCGTTGGCGAAAAACTCGACGGAATCGAGCAATTCCACCCGGACCGACTGGCCGGCCGCATCCTTGGCATGGGCGACGTTCTCTCGCTGATCGAAATGGCCCAGGATTCCTTCGATCAAAAGCAGGCCGAAGTCCTCCAGAAGAAAATGCGGACGGCATCCTTCGACCTTGACGACTTTCTGAAGCAGCTCCAGCAAGTAAAGAAGATGGGTCCGCTCAGTCAGATCATGGACATGATCCCGGGTTTTCGAAACGTTCAGAAAAAACTGCCGACCGACGAGGCAAATGACCGTCAGCTTCAGCGAATCGAAGCAATCATCAATTCGATGACGCGGGCTGAGCGCCACGACCCGCAAATTATTGACGGCAGTCGCCGTCGACGCATTGCTAAGGGAAGCGGGACCCAGCCGCACGAAATCAATCAGCTGCTGAACCAGTTCCGTCAGGTTCAGAAGATGATGAAGCAGATGGCTGGAAACAAGGGTAGAGGAACGCCATTCGGTATGTTTGGCTAACGCCCGACCAGACCTCGGCACGGCTGCCGAGGTCGGCCACCCTTACCGCATTGCCGCCACGGCTCGCGGGGCCTGCAGTCGGGAAAGTACACCGCGTTTTACTTCGACGCTTGTCGCGTCAGTGGCACCAAGGGTGTTAATCAGAAAGTCCTGTACTTCCGCGCCGAGAGGTTCGGCGCTACAGGTAAAAACGTCCACGGCAGCGTAGCCGTACTCGGGCCAGGTGTGGACGGATAGATGTGACTCCGCGATCGCGACGACGACGGTCACCCCACAGGGTTGGAACTTGTGGGCAACGACCTCAATAACCGTCGCCGAGACTAATCTCGCGGCGTGCAGGAGAGCCTGCCGAACGTGCTCCAGGTCGTCGAGAATTCCCGCGTCGCAGCCGTAGAGCTCGACCAGCAGATGTTGTCCAAGTGCCTTCAACCAACAAGACCCCCACTTACAAGCCGCGCGAGAAGCGTTTTGCAGCCTTTAGGGCCTTCTCGTCGCCGCAGTTATCGCGCTCCCGGGTGTCGTACCAGCGGATTGACTTATCGGGCAAACGCGCCTAAAATCATAGCATACACGAGCGCGCGGTGCTACCGTGCGAAAATGGCCTTCGCTGCCCGAAGGGTTGGTTGAAAGCCGATAAATAGCGACGATCGAGGGGAGTAGACGGACTTCACCCGTCAGAGAGAAGGGGTCGCGGCTGGAAGCCCCTTTCGCGATGAACCGTCGAAAGTCACTTGGGAGCTGCGCTTCTGAAGCCCAGTGCTTAGGTTGCGCCGGGTTCGCCCGTTAAGGCGAAAGAGGGTTAGCTCTCGCATTGCGAGTTGACTGGCCGAAGCAAGGTGGTACCACGAATCCCCTTCGTCCTTGAGACGGAGGGGTTTTTGTTTGGGATTAGTCGAGAGGTGCTGCCATGTCTGACATGTTAATCGAGGCGATGCCGAAGACGTTCGATCATCGCCTGGTCGAAGAGCAACTTTACGAGCGCTGGCGGTTGTCCGGAGCGTTCACGCCAACGATCGATCCGAACCATCGTCCATTCACGATTGTCATCCCCCCGCCCAACGTCACGGGGGAGCTGCACTACGGCCACGCTATGTTCGTTGCGTTTCAGGATTTGATGGTGCGCTGGCGACGCATGACTGGCCAACCCTCCCTCTGGCTGCCCGGGACCGATCACGCGGGCATCGCCACGCAGACCGTCGTGGAAGCCGATCTTGCCAAGGAAGGGCTGACTCGCTTCGATCTAGGGCGCGAAAAGTTCGTTGCCCGGGTGTGGGAATGGAAGCAAAAGTACGGCAATTTGATCAGTACCCAGCTTCAAAGACTTGGTGCGTCGGTTGACTGGACGCGCGAGCGGTTTACGCTCGACGACGAATTGTCGAAGGCCGTTCGGGTTGCTTTTGTACGATTGTACGACAAGGGATTAATCTATCGCGGCCCCTACATCGTCAACTGGTGTCCCCGCTGCTCAACCGTCCTCTCCGATCTCGAGGTCGACCATGAGGAAACGACTGGCAAGCTGTGGTACGTGCGCTATCCGCTCGCTCCACTTGACGCCGACCAGTCGGCGACTGACTACGTCGTCGTGGCCACGACTCGACCGGAGACGATCCTGGGCGATACCGGTGTCGCGGTTAATCCGAGCGACGAGCGGTACACCTCGCTCGTGGGCCGACACGTCGTCTTGCCGTTCATTGGCCGGGTCATTCCGATCGTTGCCGACGCCGTTGTCGATCCGACGTTCGGTACGGGCGCGGTCAAAGTCACGCCAGGCCACGACCCGACCGACTACGACATCGGTCGCCGGCACGGTCTGCCAATCATCAACATCCTGAACCAGGACGCCACGATCAATGACGAGGGCGGACCGTTCGCCGGGATGGATCGATACGTCGCGCGCGCCGCTATCGTCGCCGAGATCGAGCGTCAGGGACTGCTGGAGCGGGTTGAGGACCACATCCTAAGTGTTGGCCACTGTAGCCGCTGCGGCACCGTGGTCGAGCCAATGGTGTCGGAACAATGGTTTGTGAAGATCAAGCCACTGGCCGAGCCCGCGATTGACGCGGTTCGCGACGGACGAATCACTTTCGTTCCGGATCGCTTTGCGCGGGTCTACTACAACTGGATGGAGAACATCCGCGATTGGCCGATTTCCCGACAATTGTGGTGGGGGCACCGAATTCCGGTGTGGTACTGCGACACCTGCGGTGAGGTGATTGCCAGCGTCGAGACGCCGTTAACCTGCCGAAAGTGCGGGAGCACCGCGCTTCGTCAAGACCCGGACGTGCTCGACACCTGGTTCAGCTCGGGCCTCTGGCCGATGAGCACTCTCGGCTGGCCGGACGACACCGAGGACTTCCGCTATTTCTATCCGACCTCGGTGCTGGAAACCGGCTACGACATTATCTTTTTCTGGGTCGCCCGGATGATCATGTTTGGTCTCGAGTTTACCGGTCAGGTGCCTTTTCACACCGTTTATCTGCACGGCCTTCTGCGGGACGAGAAGGGCGAGAAGATGTCAAAGTCGAAGGGCAACGTCCGAAATCCACTCGACGTCATCGCGACATACGGGACCGACGCGCTTCGCTACGCCCTGGTGACCGGGGCGACCCCGGGCAATGACATGAAGCTGTCCGAGGACAAGCTCGAGGGGGCGCGAAACTTTGGGAACAAGCTCTGGAATGCCGCGCGCTACGTCCTTTCGACGGGCGAACGGCCGGAGGCTGCGCCAGCCCCAGATCGGTTGACCGCCAGCGATCGGTGGATCCTGAGTCGGCTCGGTCGGGTTGTGACCGAGGTCAATGGCCTTCTCGACACCTTCGAGTTCGGCGAGGTCGGTCGAATCGTCTATGACTTCTTGTGGAGTGAGTTCTGCGACTGGTACATCGAGATTTCAAAGATTCAGCTGCGTGGCGCCGACGAATCCAGGAAAATCGCCACTCGCTGGGTTCTCTATCGAGTTCTCGAGGACAGCCTGAAGCTGCTTCACCCGATCATGCCATACGTCACCGAGGCCATTTGGGATCATCTCCCCGATCGGACGACGATGCTGGTGACTTCACGGTGGCCCACGGCTCCGGAGACTGACCTGGATGCTGAGATCGAAGTGGACCTCGCCATTAGCATCGTCCGGGCAATCCGAAACGTCCGCGCCGAATTCAAGGTCGACGTGGGGCGCTACATTCCGGCCGAGGTCGTGGCCGGATCGCGCCTGACCATGATCGAGCGTCAGAGGGCAATGATCGAAGCATTGGCGCGAGTTCGACCGGTGAGCTTTCTCGAGACTCAGACGAGTCCGCCCCGGCAGGCCCTCCACATCCTCGCCGGAAGTGTTGAGCTGTATTTACCGCTAGCGGGAATGGTGGACGTCGAAGCCGAGCGGGCGCGAGCGTCCAGCGAGATAGCGCGGCTTCGTTCGGCGATCGAGGCTCTCGATCGCCGTCTTGGCGAGCCTTCCTTCCTCGCGAAGGCGCCTCCAGCGGTTGTCGCCAAAGAACAGGAGCGTCGACAGGCGCTTGCGGAACAGATCCAAAAACTCGACGAACGTCTGGCGGCGCTAGGTTAACGCCCGTTGGCCGATTTGCCAGAACGCTTACGATGCATTAGAATTCAAAGGCGTGCCCGGATGATGTCAGGCACGCCCGACTATTAGTGAGGTTTACATGGCTGGCCAGCGGCACGAGTTTGACGCCGTCCGTCGCCTGGAGTCAGATGCCGTTGGCACGCCGGGCCAGCGGCGATTCCGCGTTATCGTCCAGGATGAGGCGCAGACTGCCTTTCTCTGGCTTGAGAAGGAGCAGCTGCAAGCGCTTGGGTTGGCCGTGGACCAGCTGCTGACACCGGTCAAGGCGGTTTGGAACCGCACCGGTGAGAAGCCCGCTCGCGAGGCAGGCCGACCGTTTGACGGCAGGGCCACGATCGAGTTACAGGTTGGTCGTCTAGGCTTAGGATTTGAGGAAGATACGAAGACCTTTATCCTCGTTGCGCACGATGCTAGCTCGGACCCGGAGGACCCGCCAACGTTCCGCTGTCGATGCTCTCGGGACCAGTTGTCTCGTTTGAGCGAATCGATTTCGGCCGTGACGTCCGGCGGACGCCCGAGATGTCCGTTGTGCGGCAGTGCACTCGACGGCGGTGTCCACTTTTGTCCCGGATCGAACGGCCACTCCCATTAGTCCTCGGTTGCGGTCCTCCAAGGACCGAGTCAGGTGGCTTGAGCGGTGATCAAAGCATATTCCAACGCGCGCGAGCGGTGTAATCTGCATCCGCATCGAGCCGCCGAAGCGAAATGCGATCGCTGCAAGACCGGTTTATGCTCCGAATGTGTTCGGACCTATGACGGAATGACTCTTTGCAGCCATTGCGTGGATGAGCTCGAATACGCCGTCGCGTCCAAGCCAACCCTTCGAGACAAGCTTCGCGACACGATGGTCAACTTTCGGAACGGGGCCATCGTCGTCGCGGTGATCGTTTTGATTGGCATCGGTCTGATCTACGCCTTTCGTGGTTTGTTGAGTCAACCGATCACGCCCGAGGAGTTCGCCAGGTTCCGCTACGCCGCCGCCGGCTCGTTTCAGACCCCCGAGGGGATCAACCAAAACAGCACCGTCCTCGGCGCCAAGGTCGTCTTGTTTACCAGCGATCGCCCCGGATTTGAAGTAAAACACACGATTAACGAATACATCGGCGAAGAATATCCGGGCTGGCGGTCGGCTACCGCGACGTTTCCGCAGGATATCGTCGTCCAACACGACCAGCCGTCCGCCATTTCAAAGGTGATTCTAACTCAGCAGGGAAACGAGCCGCTTGAGACGTGGGTCAAGGATTTTGAAGTCGACGTGTCCAACGACGGTCCGGATCGTGGCTTTACAACCGTTGGCACCTGGCGGCTTGCCCAGATCAAAGGCTCACAACGGTTTACGTTCCCCTCGACATCCTCAAAGTGGATTCGCCTTCGGGTCTTGTCCAACTACGGTAGCCCGGACTACACGTCGTTGTCCGAATTCGACGCGTATTCGGTTCCGCCGAGTCCCAACGCGACGCCGAGCGACAGCCCGCCGGGTTAAAACAGTGCGCTAATTCGCGAAGCCAGCGACTGTCCAATGTAGGGGCGCAGGGCCGTGCACTTATCCGCCTAGGCACGGGTTGGGTCTCATCAATCTTGGGCAGGGCATCTGACAACACCCGTCAGTTTATCTTTCGTCGCCGCGCTCGGTGCGCGTCGCTTCGAATTTGCGAACACTCGCGTCGCCTCAAACGAGTCCGACCGGCTAAAGCCTCGACTCCCGGACTAGGCGACCCCTTCGCGGAGTCGATCCTCCCCCTCCGAGGAGTCGAGGCTTTAGCCGGTCGGTCCCCGGCCCCCCGAGAGCGGGATAACCTTCCCGTTACTCTAGTTAGCGCTGGCTTGAGCAGCGTTGGGCGCACGGCCCT
>CAZBQK010000103.1:0-9741 GCA_964493975.1 uncultured Dehalococcoidales bacterium
CGATCGTCCCCACGTTGATATGCGGCTTCGTCCGCTCAAACTTCTTCTTGGCCATCCCTGGTTAGAGGTCCTCCTGGGCCCGGTATCCCGGGCGGATAATTCACTACTACATGCTTTTCCGGTGGAGGGGGCAGGATTCGAACCTGCGTAGCCATTTCAGGCGACAGATTTACAGTCTGTTGGTATTAACCACTCACCCACCCCTCCACGGGGAGCCGGCGAAGGGAATCGAACCCCCAACCTAGTGTTTACAAAACACTTGCTCTGCCGTTGAGCTACGCCGGCACGCGGACACTCCTTCAATTATACCCAGCACACCAAATCAGGTCAACTTGACCGCTCGCTCCTTGCTTGGACCGATCCGAAAAGGGCGAAGGATGACTGCTCGTTGGCTGCTGTCCTTCGGTTCTGGTAGAATTCGCTCCGGCCGACGACGGCGGGAGGAAGAATGGAACAGGCGAGCGAGCCAAAGTGGATCGCGCTTGGGCATCCGAGCTACGTCTGGCGCTTCGGACAGGACCGTCGCCTGGCACTAATCCGTCAATTTGCGCCGTTGGACAACCGATGGGTCCTTGACGTGGGCTGTGGAATCGGCACCTACGTTCGGAAATTCCGCGGCTTCACCGACTATGCTTTCGGGGTTGACGTTGACGAAGACCGGGTCGCGTTGGGGGCGAGGGACGTTCCAAACCTCTACGTTAGCGCCTCCGAGAGTTTACCATTCGGCGACGAAAGCTTCGACGTGGTTGTCCTGAACGAAGTTATCGAGCACGTCGCCGACGACCGACAGACAATATCAGAATGTCTTCGAGTTCTCCGCCCGGGCGGTCGCCTGGTCATCTACGCGCCGAATCGGCTCTATCTCTTCGAGACACACGGCATCTACGTTGGACGCCGTTACGTATTCCGCCTGATCCCATTTATCAATTGGCTTCCAGACATCGTCCGCCAACGCTTCTGCCCGCACGTTCGCGCGTATACTACCCGCGGCATTCGTCAATTGTTCGAAGGAACCCCTTCCCGGATAATCCATCATGGGTACGTGTACCCTGGATTCGACAACATCGTCGCCGATCATCCCCGACTTGGCAAAGTGATGCGGGAGGCCTTCTACGCGCTGGAACGAAGTCCCCTCGCGTGCTTTGGTCTGTCGCACTTTCTGGTTGCCGAACGCGTCGCGTCATAGCGCCGAGGCTGGCGTTGTCTCAGCTGAGCCCGACATAAATATGGCAGCACCCACGACGATCCTGCTATCCTTTCCATAATAAGGCGCCCGGTGAGAACCAGCCCGGCCACGCGGTGGCCGGTCGAGGCACAGGTGGATCTGGACACTGAACGCGCCGGCGAATTAGCTCAACTGGGCGACGTTTGCCGACGGGCCCGCCAGGCGAAGCGCCTGAGCCTTGACGACGCTTCCCAGGGCACTCATATCCGTTCGAACTTCTTGGCCGCCATCGAGCGCGGAGAACTAGGCGTCTATGACTCGGCGGTCGTCGCGACCGGCCACATTCAGATTTACGCCCGCTTCCTCCAGGTCGATATCACTCCGCATCTGGCGGCGCTCAAGCCTCAGAGCAGCCCTCACCTCTCCCTGACGACCAGCAAGGCGACGTTTCGGGTACCCCGCCGCCGCTCGACGAGCGTTGCCACGTACGCGTTTCTTTCCTCGCTCGTCGTGTTGTTCGGCTACCTCTATCTGCAATACGCCGCGTTTATTTCGACGACGGGGACGCTGCCGGCCGCGGCGCCGACTGACCTCCTCGTAGCGACTCCCCTACCGTCGCCACAAATCGTCGCGATCGACCCAACTAGCCTGCCAACGCTCACGACGGGAGAACGGCCGGCATCCATAAGTCCCAGTCCGACTCCCGCGCCACCGGCCGTCCCTACCCTGACTCTGCCGCCCGCGCCAACGAAGCCGTCTGGCGTCTTCATCGAGGCGATCACGACTGACCGGGCGTGGGTCCAGATTGAGACCGACAGTCGGGTCGTCTACTCCGGCATTCTAAACGCTGGAGAACGGCGAAGCTGGGCCGCTAACCAACGGCTCATGCTTTGGACCGGCAACGCCGGAAGTGTTAGCGTCACGTATAATGGCAAGTCCCTGGGACGTCTCGGCGCAATCGGCGAAGTCGTCCGGATTACCTGGACCGCCGCCTAGGCCCGACTTCCTCTCAAGATATATTCTCCACCCACCCACTCGATCGCCGATCTCATGGATTGACATAATTTCTAGACCGACCTATACTCGCCGTTGACTTCCGGCGATCGATTGGATCGGACGGGAGAGCGAAACGCTGAAGGACCCCGATACGTAGTAGGAGTGTCAGGCAGCGCTAAATTCCTAGTAACGTTTGCAATCTTAATGCGTTTTAATGGCAACCTGCAGACGGCTGGACGTTGAACCCACAGCGCGCCAGCACAATCCAAGGTGGTGAGCACTCATGGCATATAGTTACCGTTCGACCGAAACGACTCGATCATCACTCGGACGGGTCACGTGCGCGAACGGCCTACCGCCAAGCCCGTATGCGCTGGAACTGGCCACGGCCCTAATGGGTCGTAACAAAGAGCGCGCGCTGTCTATACTGGAGCGGGCGGGCGACGAGGGCTGGGATCTTCGCGATGTCGAGGAAATGATCATTGCCCCGGCGGTGACCCGACTGGGACAACTTTGGATTCGTGGCCGACTCGACGACGGTAGTTTTAGCCACGCTGGATCGCTCGCCGAGAGTGTCGAACGATCCTACCGCCATCGTCGCTTTCAGAATCGGTCGGCCGCGCGGCCGCGCCTGGCGGCGAAGCAAGGCGCCTGACCTGGGAAGGCCTCGGTCATCATCCTCCGATGGCGCGCACGCGCGCTTATCGGTTCGTGTTCGCCCGTCTGCTCGTCGGACCCGCATCCTGGGCTACGACGGGGAGACGCTCCGGATCGATCTCGCCTCACCCCCGGCTGACAACCGCGCGAACGAAGAATTGATCAAAGCCCTTTGCGACGCGCTCCACCTCGCGAAGAGTCGCGTCGAAATCGTCCAGGGCTCGACCTCGCGCACGAAACTCTTAGTGCTCGATATCGATCTTGCTACCCTGAACGATTGGCTTGACGCGCGGCGATCTACAGATATTGAAGGTTCGACACAAGAATTCCCTGGAGCACTTGAAGCCCGATCATCGCCACGATTGGGGTGATGTCCATCATGCCCAGACGGGGCACGACTCGCCGGAGCGGAGACAAGATCGGCTCGGTTATGTCGTCTAACAGACGGACGATTGGACTACCTGGCGAGATTGGAAACCAGGATAGCAGCGCCCGAGCCAAAATTGCGTACGTCAAAACTGTAAAGAGTACGTTGACAAATATAACAATTGGGTGTCCCACTGAGCGTTCCTTCGCTTAAGACATCCGCGCCACGGTAGCGACGTCAAGAACTATCTTTTGGCGCGAACTCAACCAGTTGAATTCTAACAAAAACATGACCGACCTGCATGGCCATAAACGATCCCCTGGTCTAGTTCGGGGGCGCCGGGCGCTCGCCAAAAATGGCGCGACCGACCCGGACGATCGTCGCTCCCTCCTCGATCGCCACCGGATAGTCACCGGTCATCCCCATGGACAACTCCCGCAGGTCGGATTCTGGAAACGTTGACACGAGGCTATCGCGAAGGCTTCGAAGCATCCGGAAGACCGGTCGTGCCTCTTCCGGGTCGGCCACGGCAGGGGCAACCGTCATGAGGCCCACCACGTGAATCCTGGGCAAACGGCCGATCTCGGAAAATGCCGCGGCCGTCTCCTCGGGGCGAAATCCGAACTTGCTCGCTTCGCCTCCCACATTGACCTCGAGTAACACGTCGATCCCTCGATCTTGCGCTCGGGCATGTCGGTCGAGGGTCGTGGCAAGCTGAACCGAATCGACGGATTCGATCATCGAGAACAGGTGGGCGGCCACTCGCGCTTTATTGGACTGAAGATGGCCAATGAGATGCCAGCTGGCAACCGGCAAGTGGTCCGCGATGGCCCGACGGGAAACCTCGGCAATCTTCCACTCGGCTTCCTGAACTCGGTTCTCGCCGAAATGGCTGACGCCGAGACCAAGCGCCGCTAGCACCGCGTCCGCGTCCACCGTCTTGCTGACCGCGACGAGGGTTACATCGTCAGGTTGTCGTCCGGCCCGCCGAGCCGCGTTCGCAATGTTCTCACGAACGGCGCGCAGTCGCTCCGCAAGCTGGGTCGCTTGGCTCTGCTCCACCCGGCCTCCATCCGTCCTTCCGATCAACGCAGCATCACAATCGCCGCGAATCGTCCGGCCGTACCGCGCTGCCGGCGATGCGAAAAGAACTCGTCGACCTGACACGAGGTACAAACCTGGGACGACCAAACGTTCTCCGGACGTATTCTGGCTTCGGTCAAAACGAGACGGTTCGCCGTCCAGAGATCGACCCGCGGCCGGCTTTCGCCCCCCGAGATGACGTTACTCGAGCTAGGCCATCGGTCGCGGAATTGTTGGGCAACGTCATCGCCGACTTCGTAACAACACGGCCCAATTGAAGGACCGATGCCAATGTGGACGTCTTCTGGCCGAGATCCGAATCGTTCCTCCATCGTTGAAACTAGCTCTCGACCGATGCCGTTGAGCGTTCCACGCCAGCCGGCGTGGGCCAAGCCAACCACTGCACGCCGAGGGTCGAACGCCAGGAGGGGAACGCAATCGGCGAAAGTCAGGAAGAGGGCCACCCCGCGGCGATCGGTTACCTGTCCGTCCGCCTCAAGGGTGCCGATGGTATGCGTGTTCGACGGACCACTGCCAATCGCAGGTTCGACCACGCGATTTCGGTGCACTTGCTTGACATAGGAAACGTGACCAGGATCGATTCCATTGGCTTCAAAAACTCGACCGCGATTGTCGGCGACGCGCTCCGGATCGTCCCCCACGGAATAGCTGAGATTCAAGGATTGAAATCCGCCATCGCTGACACCGCCGTGCCGCGTTGTGACGATCGCTAGCAGGCGGCCGCTAGCGTCGAGGCCGGGAAATTCGACCCAGCGAACGCCCTTGTTCTCGCGGCAGGACAAGGTCGAGCATACTTTTGTCATCGCTTAAAAACATACTCCCTAGCGCTTAGAGCGGTCAATCTTGGAAAGCGGCAAGGCGGGCACTGGATCCAGTGCCCGCCTTGCCGCTTGACGGATCTGCCCCAGCTACCTTGTCGCTAGCAGGAGGAGTAGCCGCAAACGTAGCACTTGTGACAGCCTTCCTCGTTCACGAGGGCGATTTGGCCACAATTTGGACAGAAGTCGCCGGTCGTCCGAGTCGGAATTGGCACCCCGTGTCCGTTTCCATGGCTGATTGATGCCTCGTTCCCAAGGCCATTGCCATGGGCCAGTCCCACACTGGTTGCTATCGTCGTGTGGTCCGGGGGCTGCTGAGCGCGCGGGACAGAAAGGTGCTCAGAAAGAACCTTCGCGACGGCATCCGCGAGGGACCGGACCCGGGCGTTGCCAAATCCGAGCGACGCACTGCCTCCGATGCCGGAGAGCTGATCGATGACGGCCTCGGTGACGCTATGAGCCGACAATGCCGACGGCACCCTGAGCGCGAGCGAGATCAACCGGCCAAGCGCCTCAGCATCCGCCGCGACGTCCGAGCCGGCTCGTCCGACCGTAACGAAGACTTCGCAGATGTTCCCGTCCTGATCGGTGTTGATCGTGACAAATGCAGTCCCGACCGGGGTGGGCGCACGGTAGGTTGCCCCATTCAAAACGTGAGGTCGCGGGCGCAGCTGGGCGACCTCAACCGGCTCGGCGGACTTGTTGACGACCGGTTCTGGCTTCTTTTCTTCGAGATGGGTCAGCACGGCATCTCGGGACCCGTCCCGGTAGTAGGTGACGCCCTTGCAACCAAGGTCGTAGGCCTGACGATAGAGGCTGTCAACTTGGTCCACGGTATGATGATTTGGGGCGTTCACCGTCTTCGAAATGCTCGAATCGGTGTACTTTTGAATGAGCGCTTGCACTCGGACGTGCTCGTCTGGCGTCAGGTCGGCGGCTTTGACGAACCACGCGGGAATCGAAGCGTTGGGATTGGCTTTTCGCCACGCCTCAAACATCGGATGATAAAGGATGTGCTCGCCCGTCCGGTCCCGGCGCACCATCGCGAAGTCAAAAACGGGCTCGATGCCGGAGCTCACGCCGGCCAACAGACTGGTGGTGCCGGTGGGGGCCTGGGTCAGGATAACGGCATTCCGGGTCCCTTGACGGGCGATCTTTGCTTGAATCGGAGCGGGAAGTCGCTTGATAAAGGTGCCTTGCACGTATTTTTCGGAGATGAAGTTTGGAAACGGACCTTTCTCGGCCGCAATGTCGCATGAGGCGTCGTACGATGCATCTCTAATCGTGGTGTAGATTCGGTCGATGACCTCGAGTGATTCGTCCGACCCATACCGAATCTGCAGGGCCAGCAACGCATCGGCCAGGCCCATGGTCCCAAGCCCAGTGCGGCGCGTTCCCATCTGGGCAACGCGATTCTCCTCGATGAAGTAATCATTCGCGTCGATAACGTCGTCGAGGAACCGAATTGCCACCCGAGCGTGCTCTGCGAGCGACGCGTAATCCATTCGTCCATCCACGACAAAGGCCGCCAGATTAAGAGCACCGAGGTTACAGACGCCCCAGGGGGGCAAGCCTTGCTCGCCGCATGGGTTCACGCATCGGATATTTTCGTAATACCAGGTATTCGACTGTCGATTGTACCGATCCATGAAGACGACGCCGGGCTCGGCCGACGTCCACGCCGACTCACAGATCGAGTTCCAGAGGTCGCGAGCCCGAATGGTTCGGACGACTTTTCCTTCCCACTTGAGGTCCCACGGACCGTCGGCGGCCATCGCTTCCATGAATCGATCGGAGACGCACACCGACAGGTTGGCGTGCTCGATCATTCCCGATCGACGCTTAACGGTGATGAACTCCTCGACGTCCGGGTGGTCGTCGTCGAGCATCAACATGAGAGCGCCGCGTCGCGACCCGCCCTGCTGAATCACATCGCCAGTCGCGACAGAGTACAGCTGACCCCAGGAGCATGGCCCGGAAGCCGTACCGTTCACGGTGCGGATATACGAGCCGCGCGGGCGAAGAGTCGATAGATTGATGCCGACGCCGCCTCCCCGCGCCATGATCTCGGTCATTATTTTCAGATTGTCGAGAATCCCACTACGACTATCGTCGGGGCTCGGTATGACGTAACAGTTGTAGTACGTAACGCGATGGCCGGTACCAGCTCCGGCCAGGATCCGGCCACCCGGCACGAATTTGAATTCCCGGAGCGCCTCGAAGAACCGATCGCTCCAGTAGGCACGTTTCTCGTCGGTCGGCTCGACACCGGCAATGGCAGTCGCGACCCGCTGCCAGGTCTGTTCGGGGAATTGCTCGATCGGGGACCCGTCACGATCCTTCAAGGAATACCGGTCGAGAAAGACCTTCTGTCGTATTCCTTCGAGAACGGTCCCTCCTGGCTGGACAGAAGTGGTTTCGCGATCTACGACGCCCACGTGCGTGCCTCCTCAATCTGACCAATGGTCACTCGTGAATCAACCTCATAATGCCGTTGGTGTTCGAGCGATGGCCATTTGCTCTTCATCAACAATAGAGACCGCAATCCAGTTGCCGGAGGGTCGTCATAAGCTCGGCGCGTGAGAACTGATGTTCTAGTAATTCTATCACGAATGAGCTTGCTTCCCTTGATGGTCATCGGATCACGAGATCAACTCGCGCCAAGGTCCGGACTTAGTTTCGCCCAACTAACGTTGGAATCGCATGAGACAAGTCCTCCGTTTATTCAGGGCGCGTAAGAAAACCGTCGGCGCGAATCCGCCACCACAAGTCGGCGGAGCAAGTTGTACGTTCCGTCTGAGTCGCCTAGGCGAGTCGGCCTAGGCGTGAAACTTTCATCCTCCTTTCGCCTCTCAAATCCACGCCGACCGGGTATACGAACTGGCGTACGATTCAGGAGAACTTGTTGTCCATACATCATACACACGGTGCTTTGCGTCAGGAAGTATGCCTGCCATATTACGGCCAGCGAAGACTTGTGTCAAGTGTTACAAGGACTGATGCCGATAGAGATGCAAGAACTGTGCCTCTATGGCATTGCAGCGGATTGCCCAGACCCGCTCGCATTTTTGGATTCAGACGACCATGCAAAGTAACCTTTACCTCGCGTCCTGGGGCTCGAAGTGCCTGCTCTTCAAGCAAGGACGTACCATTCGGCGCCATACCGTACTGCGCGATAATTACGCCATACGGTTACCGGCGACCGCATTGCTGGGCCGCGACCCGCGGCAGTTGGCCGGCGGAATCGGGCACGATTTCGGTCCAGTATTCCGTTTCCGAAGCGTACGGCTGTCGAGGCGCCGGAGGCGGGCGCCTACAAGTCGACGCCTCAGGGTATGAGCATCCCTAGACGAGCCGGTCATGGCGCAGTACAATACCAATTACGTACCACTTCGACGGGTTATCGACGTGGTAGACGTACTTGGTACCGTGAAGAGAGCTTGGGGAACCATGGCCACGAGAGATTCGCGGGGCAGTAGTAGTCGGAGGCAGATGCCTCCCTATTCGTCATTCATCGCGTTCGAAGCCCTGCTGCGACGAGCTGGTGCGGAGGGTCTGCCGCTTCAGATCGACAAGGCTCTCCTGATCGACTGGGGTATTGCCGCCGGTAACGAGTCCGGGCTGCTTACGACGCTCAAAGCGCTGGGAATCGTCGACGAGGACGGTCGTCCGACCGAGCTTTATCGCGAGATCCGGCTGAGCCTGCCCCGCCGAACAGCCGCGTTGCGGCGCGCGGCGGAACTGGCGTATCCAGGCCTTACAACGGCGGGCGATTCACCCGATGAGGATCAGCTTCACGACTACTTTGTCGAGCAGCGAGGGCTGACCGGACAAATGGTGGACAAAGCGATTCGGTTCTACCGCCAGCTGAGCGACGCTGTGCGCCGTCCGGCAGGATCCGCCGAACCCGAAGCTCCCAAACGAGCGGTCTCGCCGATTCGTCCGACCCAGTCTCAGCAACCAGATCCGACCACGATCACGCGCATTGCCCGGTCGCCAGCCGCCTACAACGTCCTCTCGCTCCCACCGCTCCGGGAAGAGACCGGTAACGTCCAAAACGACGTCGAGCTCCAGGTCGTCGTCCAGGTGACGCTTACGACGACCGAGGATGAGCTCACCGATCTGTTTCGCAAAGTCAGACGGGCGTGGAATCGTTCGCTGTCCCCGGATGAGGTGTGAGGCTCAACGCTCAAGGTCGCTCGAGGACGGGGTCCGGAGTTACCACAGAGACACGGAGACGCAGAGAACGGGGGAGAGACGAGGATTTTTGTTGGGAGGTCGCGGTACGTTACCCTTCGGGAATTCAGGGCTGACCGGTCTAACATTCAAGCGCCGAAGAATGCAGGCAAACGAGCCCTAGGAAGGTTGACAATGCCGCCTCAATTCTGCTATGCTTTTGTTCTCATTGCCGAGTGGTGTAACGGTAACACAGCAGACTTTGGATCTGTTATTCCAGGTTCGAATCCTGGCTCGGCAGCCCCCGGACTCTTTCAACATCAGCGCCGCCTCGACCGCTAATCGGCCCTACGTCGAGGCTTCATCCTTGGCCCTCCAGCGTTCTACGATCGTGTCGATTGCCCGCCGCATCTGTTGTGCCTCGGTCGCCACGGTCACCATGGTGCGGTGAAGCGGAG
>CAZBQK010000104.1:0-9684 GCA_964493975.1 uncultured Dehalococcoidales bacterium
TCTCCCGTGGGGAGAGGGGATTGGTTATCCTGCTTCCCAGTCCCAAGTCCCCAGTCCCCAGTCCCCAGTCCCCAGTCCCCAGTCCCCAGCACCTGACACTCACACCTACACCGAAACCATAGGAGGGACGCGATATGCGCTTTGGACTCCAGGTGAATCCCCACAAGTTTGGAACGACCGGCAACCCGTGGGATCGGCTCGCCGAGGTCGCGCGGGCGACGGATGAGAGCGCCTTCGATTCGCTCTGGCTTTACGATCACTTTCTGTACGAGGGCGGGTATGGGGGGCACCCGGATCCGGAGCCGGTGATGGAGTGCTTCGTGACCCTCGGAGCCATCGCGGCGATCACCAAGAGGATTCGCCTCGGCCAGCTCGTCCTGGGAATGCCCTACCGCAACCCGGCGATGCTCGCCAAAGAGGCGACGACGCTCGACATGATCAGCCGAGGCCGGACGATTCTGGGACTTGGCGCCGGGTGGCATCAGCGCGAACACGAGGCGTACGGTTGGGGACCTCTCGAAGACGTCCCCACTCGGATGAAGCGACTCGAGGAAGGAATTCAGGTCGTGCTTGCTCTCTGGACCCAACGGCCGGCAAACTTCGATGGACGTTTCTACCACCTCGGGCAGGTCATGGACAACCCCCCGCCAGTTCAGCGACCGCATCCGCCGATCATGGTTGGCGGGAGTGGCGAAAAGGTGACGCTGCGCCTGGTCGCGCAGTACGCTCAGATGTGTAACGTTAGCGGAGACCCGGACACAGTCCGTCAGCGCTTCGACATTCTTCGCGATCACTGCGTCAAGGTTGGCCGCTCAATCGACGATGTCGTCCTCTGTAACCACACCTGGGTGCTGATCGGTCGTACTCGGGCGGAAGTCGATCAGAAGCGCGAGAAGTTCGAACGCTTCTTCCCCCGGTCGCCGGGCCTCGTTGGAACGCCGGACGAGGTGGTCGAGCGCTTACGAGCCTATCAGGCGATCGGCTCGCAGTACTGTACCATCCAGATGCCCGACTGGGACGACATCGAGCCGGTGCGGCTCTTCGCGGAGAAGGTTATTCCGGCGTTGGACGAGAAGTAGGTGCTGGGTGCTGGGGCACCCAGCACACCTAGCGTCTGATCCCATACTCCTGTATCCTCTCAATCGTGTTTACCTACACCGACCACATCCACCTGACCGACGCGGATCTGGCGCTCGATCCGCCGCGCAAGTCGCCATATGCTTTCGTATCGCACGGTCATTCCGACCACACTGGCCGACACGCGGCTGGCTTCGCCACGCCGGCGACCGTTGCGCTGGTCAACCATCGCTTAGGTCGAGGTCGGCTGACCCCGCTTGCGATGGGCGATACTTTCAATCGGCTCGGTCACCGAATTCAGCTGGCGCCGGCCGGTCACGTGCTTGGCGCGGCTCAGATCGTCGTCGAAGGATCCAATGGGCGCCGTTTCGTCTACACCGGCGACTTTAGCGTGCGTCGACGGGGAACGATTGAGCCCGCGACCCCGATCCGTGCCGACGTTCTTATCACCGAGTGTACCTTTGGCGAGCCTCGGTACGTTTTCCCCGGAGATGACGAGCTTCGGGAGCGGATTCGCGCCTTCGTCGTGCGCGCGTTCGAAGACAACGCGCCTCCGGTTATCCTTGGCTACGCGCTAGGGAAGGCCCAGGAGGCGATGGCGCTGGTCAGCGCTCTTGGTTTCGCTGTTCGGGTCGAACGAAGCGTCGGGGCGATCGCCGACATCTACCAGCAACATGGGATTGATCTCGGTCACTATCAAGTTTTCGATGGCCAGATCCCACCAGGCGCGGTCCTGATCGCGCCGCCCCGGATGCTCCGAGGAGGCCTCCCCCCTCGCTCGCGAACCCTCTACCTCACTGGATGGGCGATCGACCCTTCGACGAAGTTCCGGATGGGTGTGGACGAGGCCTTGCCGCTCAGCGATCACGCCGACTTCGCCGAATTAGTTCGGTTCGTGGAAGCGGTTGAGCCGTCGAAGATCTACACAACCCACGGGCCGTCGTCCTTTGCCGATCACCTTCGTCGTCTCGGCTATAACGCCGAGCATCTCGGGACGCACCAGATTGCGTTGTTTTGAGGAAAAATGGAACCACGGAATGGCGAAATCCGAAAGGGCCGAAACTGATGGCGGCCACTATTGTCGTACTTGCCGGCACCAAGCGGGGTGCCTTCATCTTGACGAGCGACCTCGAGCGGCGGCACTGGACTACCATGGGGCCGGTCGCGAATAGTGGCTGGTCCTTTGGATTCCTGACGATCGATCCGTCCGATGGCTGCATCTACGCGGCCGGTCAGAATGCCTGGTACGGTGCCGCGGTCTGGAAGAGTCCCGACCGGGGCGAGACCTGGACCCTCTCGAGCGAGGGGCTTACTCATGGCGAAGGTAGGCCAACCGTCAAGCAAGTCTGGAACATCACGCCAATTCAGGGAGCTTTGTACGCTGGGGTCGACCCGGCCGGTCTGTTTCGAAGCGAGGACGATGGATTGTCCTGGTCGCAAGTGGGAACGCCGCTCCTGGACCAGCCCTCGGCTGGCGCTTGGCGGGGCGGCGCCGGAGGACTCTGCCTCCATTCCATCGTAACCTATCCAACTGACCAGAACCGAATCGGGGTCGCGATCGCGGGTGGAGGCGTGCTTTTCACCACCGATGGTGGACGCACCTGGGAGCCACGTAATCCAATGGTTGGAAACGGCTCAGATGGCTCTCAGCCTGGTTACCGAGCCCAGAGGTTAGCTCGGACAGCCGGAAACCTTCCGGTCTGGTATCAACAGAACCACCTCGGCGTTTTTCGGAGCGAGGACGAAGGCGTTAACTGGGACAATGTGACCTCTGGTCTTCCATCCCCCTTTGGCTTTCCCCTGGCGGTCCATCCGCGGGAGCCGGGGACGGTCTTCGTCATCCCCCACGTCAACGACGGCACTCGTCGGTACATCGCGCAGGAACGCGTTGGGATCTGGCGCACCCGCGACGGTGGCGTCAACTGGTCCCAGCTGACGAAAGGCCTGCCCGACCAGCGGGCGTTCGTCGAGGTGTTGCGCCACGGCCTGGCAGTTGATTCCGCTCATCCCGCCGGGGTCTACTTTGGAACCACGAGCGGCCAGCTGTACGGAAGCCAGGACGAAGGCGAAACCTGGTCGACGCTTGCCGTCCATCTGCCGGAAATCTTGTCCGTGGCGGCCGTCGTCGCCGACTGGTAGTTAAAAACCCGTTTCTGTCCACGACGGTGAGGGCGGACCTAACCCCCGCGCCCCCTTCCCGTTGCGGGAAGGGCGAGGACGGAGGAAGAGGAGATGTGGTCCGGGGGGACGGGTGATTGTCTACTGAAGGTATTTCCCAAACCAGTCTAGAATGATTCGAAATCGCTCCAAACGATGCCGGGGCTTGCCGGAGCGGGACATTTCGTGGGTTTCGTCCGGAAAGCGGACGAAGAGCGTTTCTTTTCGCTGCATCTTGAGGGCGGCGAAAAGCTGCTCGGCCTGCTCGATGGGACAACGAAGATCCTGTTCGGCGTGGACGATGAGGACCGGTGTGTTGATTTTGGATGCGTGGGTGAGCGGGGAGTGCTCGATATACCAGTGGGGATTCTCCCAGGGCTTGAATCCACTGTACATCGGCGCAAAGCGAGGGCCGATGTCGCTGGTGCCGGTGAATGAGGTGAAGGTATTCAAGGCCCGCTCGGAGCACGCGGCTTTGAATCGGTCGGTGTGGCCGACCGTCCAGGACGTCAGGTAGCCGCCGTAGGATCCCCCCATGACTCCCAGTCGATCCGGGTCGATGAACTCACAACGACGCAACACGTCGTCGAGGCCGGCCATCACGTCGGCAAAGTCGCCACCTCCCCAGTCGCCGATGATCGCTCGGGTGAACTCTTCCCCGTAGCCCTGGCTTCCCCGGGGGTTGGTATATACGACGACGTAGCCGGCGCCGGCGTACACCTGGAATTCGTCGAAGAAGTTGTGTCCGTACTGGGTCGCCGGTCCGCCGTGGATGTTCAAGAGCGCGGGATACTTCTTGCTTGGATCGAACCCAAAAGGCTTGATCACCCAACAGTCTAGCTCGAATCCGGCGCGCTGGTATTGATAGCGTTCTGGTTGGCCGAGCGCCACGTCGTTCTTCCAATCGCGATTGAGGTCGGTGAGCTGACGCTCTCCGGTCCCATCCGTCATGCAAACGAAGATCTCGGCCGGTGAGACCGGATCACTGGCGGTGAACGTGAGAATCTGACCACGCGCGTCGGTCGAGACGTCAAGGACCTGTCGCGCGCCGCCGACGACTTGACGCGGCGACGTCGATTCGTTCGACGCGACCTGATACATCGGAACGTCGCCGCGTTCGCAGACGGTCACTGCCAGTGTCGCTCCCCGATCGGTCCAGACAAACTCCACGCAATCGCGATCGAGCTCCAGCGTCAGGCCGGTCGGGACACCGCCATGGAGTGGAATGGTGAACAGCCGGCTGTTCCGTCCCGCATCGTCACCATGGCGGTGGCCGAGGTAGGCGATGGTCCTTCCGTCGGGCGAAAAGGCGGGCGATTCGAGCGGACCGGCGGTGTCGGTTACCCGGCGCGGATCGCCTCCCTCCGGCGAGATGACCCAAACGTCGGAGGCATTGTCGACGTCGCGGTCGGCGTGGCGAGCGGCGACGAAAGCAATCAGGCTTCCGTCCGGAGACCACGCTGGGTTTGCGACGGCAAAGTCGCCTTCGGTGATCTGCTTCGGTTCGCCGCCGGCTGCCGGAACGACAAATAGGTGCGGATGGCGTTCGTGAACGAACCCCTCGCCGTTGTACCGGTATTTCAGGACCGAGATCACTTGAGGCGGCTTGGACTTCTGCTTTTCGTCTTCGCTTTCGGGTTCCTGCCAGCCGCCAACTCCAGAGAGGAAGGCCAGGCGCGTCCCGTCCGGGGACCAGGCCGGGCTTCCGGCTCCATTCTTCAGATCGGTTAGCCGCACCGGCTCGCCCCCGCTCACGGGCATGACGTACAACTGGCCCTTCTTGCCCGATTCCCGCTCCGAGACGAACGCGATCCGAGCTCCGTCCAGCGACCACCGCGGCTTCGTATCCCGTTTCGGTCCGGTCGTGAACCGCCGGGGCTCTCCTCCCGCCACGTCGACAAGCCAGATGTTTGAAAGGTACTCGTCCTTCTCTTCCGACAAAGTCGTGACGACGAATGCCACCTGCTTTCCGTCTGGCGAGATCTGAGGATCGGACACGAACCTGATTCGGGTCAGATCTTTCGCTTCCATGGCACGGCGAGCGGTCTCGGTCACGGGTTCCTCCTGTTGGCAACGGCTGAGATTGTTTAGCAAGTATAGAGGGTCTCGAAAAAGCTCGATTTTCCTGCGCCGTTCTTACGCCAATTCGGCGGCTGTTTGATCCAGGTCAAGGTATGATGATGACAGAGTAGGCATGCCTATCTGCCATCGTTCGAGGTTAAATGGTATGAGCACGATTGTCGTACGCGAAAGTCCTTCGCTGATCCGACCGATTCTGATCTGCGCCTTTGGAGGTTGGGGTGACGCCGGCCGCGCTCCGACGCTGGCAGTCCAGCACCTCATTGCATCCTGGAACGCCACCAAGTTCGCCGACGTCGATTCGGACGAGTTGTACGATCTGACGTCCTCTCGCCCCTGGGTTAATCTCGACGGGGAAGGTCAGCGGCGGATTACCTGGCCGAGCATGTCATTTTTTGCCCACCACGACCCGAACGGCGAGATCGATGCGATTTTGATTCTGGGACCGGAACCGTCCTATCACTGGCGAGGGTTTTGCGCCGACGTCGTCGACCTGGCCCGTACCCACGATGTTCGGATGGCCGTGACACTCGGCGCGTTTCCAGCGCAACTGTCGCATCGAGACGACGTTCCCCTGACCGGTTGGGCGTATCCGAAAGCCCTTCAAGAACGACTGAAAACATTGGACGTGAATCAGATCGCCTACGAAGGACCGACTAATCTCGTCACCGTGCTGGGATGCGCGTTAGCGGATGCAAAGATTCCGGTCGCGGCGTTGTGGGCCGGTCTTCCAGCGTACCTCGGAGCAACCGCAAATCCCAAGGGCGCACTGGCGCTCGTCAGTGCACTCGATAGCGCCCTCGGGCTTGGTCTCGACCTGAGCAAGCTGCGTGAAGCTAGCGAGGACTTTGAGCGAAACGTGACCCAGGCGATTCGTCGAGTGAACGCGTCGGCGGGGACGGCGATGCTCCCAGCGCCGGAACAAGGTCAGAATCCACTTGACGCTGAGTCCGAGCCGTCTTCAGATGACGATCCTGAGGCTGAGCTTCCGTCTGCCGACGAGGCGATTCGAGTGGCCGAGGATTTCCTACGGCGGAATCGAGAGTCCTGAATCGTCTTTGAGTGGTCCTGGATCAGTGCGCTATAGATGATGCTGATGTTCGTTTGGCGGTCACCACGTGGTTCCAAATCGCGCACAAAGGCTTTGATCGTCGATTGGCGCGCGAACGCAAGTCGCGGGTAACCGCGGCCGACCAGAGACTGTTGGGGACTACACGAGGTGTCGGTAGAGCGGTGGCCCCACGACCGCGGTTACCGGCAAGGGTAGTCGGCGCCACGCCATCGTGAAGAGACGATGTTTCCAGCTCCCCTCCGATTCGCTGACAAACCCTCCCCGGCCCGGCCAGTAGAAATAGGGAAGCGGGACGAACGTGGCGCCCCACTGGCGCTTGAACTCCATCAGGCCCTCGTTGTCGGGCGCGGTGCGTCCAAAGTCAAAACACCGGTAGCCTCGATCGCGGGCCCAGGTCAACGCCGCGTTGAAAAGGGCATGGTTTGGCGAGTGTCGGAGGTAGTCGACATCGGATGCCCCGTAAGCATAGGTAACGGTGTCCTTGAAAATGGTGAGCACGATCGACGCGACAGCTTTGCCCTGGTACTCGGCCGCGAGGATCTCGATCCCGTTCCGCGGTCGCAACGTCGACCAGAGCTCCTGGAAATAGGTGAGGGGTTGAGGTGGGACTCCGTGCTTCCGACGGGTCAGCAGATTGAGACGGTAAAAGACGTCGGGGGCGGTCCGGTCGTCAAGGAATCGGACTTCGACCCCTTCACGCGCCGCGCGCGTGACCCCTCGCCGGGCGCGCTTGTCGACCTGGGTCGAGCCGGCACGCCCGTTCTCTTGAAGGTTCAGGATAAATGTTCCGTAGTAGTCGTGGCGGACAAGCGGTTGAAGATCGTAGCCGTCGCGGGCCGCGCGTCCGCGAATCTCGACGTACCGGCATCGCTCTCGCAGGGCGACGTCGATAGCGGCCGACACCAGTCGTTCTGGGTCTATCTCCGGCCGACCAAGCGGGCCGGCCGTGTTGGTACACGGAAGCGAGACCAGTCGTCGGCCGGTTACCGGGCTGGCCACGAGGGCCAGCGGGAGAATGCCGTCCAGGGTACCGTCGTCGGCTTCGAGCGCAAGACAGATTGGCTGAAAGCCATAACACTGGTGTAAGAGGTCGCTCCAGGCTGGCAAGTGATAGAGGGTTCCCTCGGAGTGATCCTCGACGAAGCCTTCCCAACGGGTTCGGTCGGCTGGGCTCATCGAGGAGACGGACCATTCGAGCGTAGGCGAGCGTTGCACTGTCGACATGAGCCTGTCCTCGATTTAGCGGACCTCCCAGATCCGCATAAAGAAGTCGATCAGGGTCAATGCGTCGATGTCTCCGGTAACTGCCATCGCGGCACGGGCGCGGTTGGGCCAACGGCCAATGCCGACGAGGGGTACGTTGGCGTCCTGAACCTCCGCGAGCAAACGCGCCTGGTCGGATGGGGTCAGCGTGCTCGGGCGATCGATGAATAACGAGCAATCGGTCGAGTCGGGTACCACCGCGACCGCGTACCCTTCCTCTATGAGAAACCGTCGTGCATCTTCCGAACGTCGTGATACTCCAATGATCGGCCGCGACGTCGCTTCGACCGTTGCGACAGTCTGGTCGATTGTCGCGAATGGCCCGTACCACGGGGTTAACGTGGCACCCGTCACGTTTCGAGCCCAAACAGTGGCGTCCGGGTCGGCTTTGGTCGAGACGCGCCAACGACCGGGACCGTCCGGGTCGACCTGGAGCTGAAAGCCGATCCGGCGCTTCCACCATGCCGCGACGTCGCGAAGCTGCGCGAGCCACACCGCCGGATATTTATTTCGGGCCGCGCGCAGAACCGTCGCCAGTCCCTCGCGGCAAATCTCTCCTCGCTCGGGATGTAATTGGAGGGTGACGATGTCGCCGCGCTGGCAAGCGAGGTCGAGCAGCCTGGTCCAGGCCTTCCCCATCTCGGAGCCTGATTCAATCCCCAAACGATCGACCAAAATCTCGTCGTCTGGCATCGATACTGGAATCTCGACGAGCCTGCCCCTCATGCGGGGTCGGACGACCGAGTCTGAGGCTGGGCGCGCCGAATACAACCTCATTGCCCGAGCGAACCCATCTCGAGCAATTTTCGGAAATGCTTTCAGATCGACGACGTCGAAGGCATACGTTTCGTTGCTGATGTAATCGAAACCTAATTCCTCGACGACGGCGACCGTCGCGTTGTTGTAGCGAAGATAAGGACCGCGAAACCCCGAGACCGAGATTCTCTCGGCCGCGAAGACTTTGAGGGCCTGACTGAACTGCCGATACTGCTCCTCGGCCGATAAGAGTGCGTGATCGGTGTGGATGTAGCCGTGCACGGCAAACTCGACGCCGGCGGCGGCCAAACGACGAATGGTCTCGGGATGTCGTTGCAGAACAACCGCGGTAATCGGGAAGGTTGCATTTGCACCAAACTGGCCAAGGGTCACGAGGTATTCGTTGAGGTAGCCTTCCACCCGGGCGGGGCTCACGTCGAAACGTTGGGCGATCGTACCAACGCGGCGCGCGAAAGCGAGCCCTCCCTTCGACGCAATGCTGTGGGCGAAGAGATTCATCGAGGGGTTCTCCGGGAGTCGCCGGCGACAGTTGCCGATGGCGGCGACGTGTCCGAGCGGCAATAACGGCAATACATGTGCCAGGAAACGCGACCGGGGCATGGATTATTCGTGAATGGAATGCGGTGGATCGCTTGGCGGGTCATTCCAGCCAAAGCAGAAGGGCGTCCGGGAATATCCGGACGCCCTTCTGCTTTGGTTGGATCAGAGACCAAATCGCGACGTGGCTTCCGCTAGATTGAAGCGGCGAGGCTCAGTCGACGTTTACGTTCTAGGGCACAGCAGTCCTAGGAGATCCCCACACTTCGAACTCCCAGAGGGAGTAGCCCCATTGAGTTCCCCTCGCGGTGCCGACCAATCGAACGTAGCGGCCCGTGGTGTTGAGACTCAGCGTCTCGTTGCCACCCGTGCCTCCGGTTCGAGTGGCCACGGTGCGCCACTTCTTACCCGTGTTCGATACCTGGATGCTGTAGTCCTTGCCGTAGGCCGTCTCCCAGTGTAAGACAGCGTTGCTGAGGTCATAGCGCGCGCCGAGGTCAACCTGGAGCCACTCGTTGTCGGTGTAAGCCGAGCTCCAGCGCGTGCTCATATTGCCGTCCACCGCGAAGTTCGGCGTGCGACAGCTACAGTCAACCGAGGACGATGTCGCGGTTTTGCCTACCGCTAGGTTCACGCTATTTGGCGTCGGGGTCGGAGACGGATGCCCGACGGGCGTATTGGTCGGGGTCGAGCCGGGCTTGGGTGTATTCGTCGGGGTCGCC
>CAZBQK010000105.1:0-9671 GCA_964493975.1 uncultured Dehalococcoidales bacterium
GTCCGCATCGGGCTTCCGAACCACGACCGCGACGAGCGCCTCGTCCCGAACGGGGTCAGGTACGCCGACCACGCACGCGTCGAGGACGCCCGGACAGTCGAGGATTGTCGTTTCGACCTCGGTGCTCGAAATATTCTCGCCCGCCCGTTTGATCAGGTCTTTACCCCGGTCGACGAAATACAGAAATCCATCGTCGTCGGCCCGGACGGTGTCGCCGCTGAACAGCCAGGTTTCGCCGGCAAGGCTTCGGAGGGTTCGGTCGGTCGCCTCACTATTCTTGAGGTAGCCACGCATCAAGGTGCGACCGGGGCGGCCCCGCACAATCAATTGGCCGGACTCGCCTGACGGGACCTCATCACCATCGTCGTCCACGACCTTTACGTCATACCCTAAAACGGGGCGCCCCATCGCCAGCAGGTTTCGAGGTCCGGTCAGCGGGCTCATCACCGGTAAGCCGCCGGTCTCGGTCATGCCCCAGAGCTGTTGAAGCGGGGCGTTGAAGCGGCGATGCCAGAGGTCGTACTGGTCCAACGTTAGATTCTGGGCAAAGGTCACGTTTCGAAGGCGGTGAGCGAGGTCGGCGGGTCCGACTGGCCGATTCAACAGCATTCGGAGCAACGCGCCAAACATGGCGGCCATCGTACATTCGTAACGAACCGCCTGCTCAAAGTAACGACTGGCGCTGAAACGCGACAGAATCGCCACGCTAGCCCCGGCGACGAGCGAGGGCCACAGCGCGTGGCACTGAGCCCCGGCGTGGAACAGCGGAAGCGCGATAAGATGGCGATCCTCGGCTCGTAGTCCGGATGCCGCGCGAAACACCTCAGCGCCGTAGACGAAATTCGCATTCGTCAGCATGACACCCTTTGGCCGGGCCGTCGTTCCCGAGGTGTAGAGCAGCTCGACGACTCGATCGGCCTCACCCGCCTGGATCGGCGGAGATTCGGACGAGCGGGCCAATTCGGTTTCAAACACCGGGTATCCCACGGGAAGGGGCTCGCCGGTGTCACACAACACAATCGGCAGTGGCCCAACCTCCTCCGCGACTCGCCGGGCGACGTCGAGACAGGGTGCTTCGGTGACGATCAGCTTGCTTTCGGAATGTCGAACGAGATAGAGCAGCTCGTCCAGCGTGCTGACGGGATTCGTCGGCATGGCAGTCGCTCCGAGATACGATGCCGCCAGGATCAGCTGGGGATAGGCGGGATGATTCGACAGGTGGAGATTGAACGCGTCGCCCGGTCCGATACCAAGCGACGTCAAGAGGCTCGCCGCGCGGTGCACGCTGGCCAGGAATTCAGCGTAGGTCCATCGGAATACCTCGCCATCCCCCCGTTCAAAGATCAGCCATTCCTTGTCTGGCTGATTCGCGGCATAGGTGGCGAATGTCGAATAGAGGTTCCGATTGCCGACGATGTCCACGTCGACCTCAGCCCTTCCGACGGCTAACGAACGCCGCGACATTGGCCTTTGCTTCCGAGGTCGCGTAGCAGCGTTCGAAGGCTTCGGCCGCGGCGGCATCCCATTCAGGCCGACGAAGCGGTGACATCCGAAGGATCAACGCTTTCGTCTCGCGCGCGGCCTCGGCTGGGAGCGAAGCGAGGCGGCGGGCAAAGGCTTCGACCCGCTCGTTCAGGCAGCCGTCGGGCGTAACGGCGTTAACCAGGCCAAGGGCCCTGGCCTCGGCGCCGGAGACGCGCTCGCACGCGAGCGACAGCCAGCGCGCGTGGGTCGAACCGACAACGTCCACGAGTCGCCCCATCGCCCAGGGGGGCGTCCAACCAAGCTCCACCTCTGGCATCCCTAACGTCGTCGATTCTTCCGCGATCCGGAAATCGTGGTAGAGCGCAAGCCCCAGGCCTCCTCCGAGGACGTAGCCGTGAAGCGCCGCGACGGTCGGCTGGGGTAACGAGTCAAGGAGCGCGCAAGCGACCCCGTGCTCCCGCTCGACCGCCGCCGCATCGGCCGCCGAAAGGGGTGCGAGGTCGGCCAGATCGCTCCCGGCGCAAAACGCCCGACCGGCTCCCCGGGTAACGACAACCCGAACGTCCGGTCGCTTGCCCAGCTCAAGCAGGACGTCCGCCAGCTCCCGAACCAGCGACCGATTCAGGGCATTCAACTTTGCGGGGCGATTCAAAGTCAGCCAGGCAACGGTATCGGCGACCGTTACGTCAAGATCCGCCACGCGTCGATCCTATTTTCGCCTGGGCCCGGGCGAGAAACTTTTCGAGCGAGTTAATGATGAAACGCTCGTGAGTGCCGGTCGCGATGGGCTCGACGTCGTCTCGCGCCTCGACCTTAAACACCAGGCGTCGTCCGTCGACTTCGATCAGCTCGGCCCTCGCCGTCACGGTCAAGCCAACCGGCGTTGCCGCGAGGTGTTGAACGTCAACTCGAGTGCCAACCGTCGCCTGGCCGTCCGCCAGAGTTGGAGCAACGCAGCCAATCGCGGTTTCTTCCAGAAGGGAAACGAGAGCCGGCGTCGCGAAGACCGCCGCTCCCGGGTTCCCAAAATAGTCGGCGGTCAGGTTCGGGGTGACCTGACGGGTGATTTCGAAGATGCGACCAACCGTGGGGGTGTCGGGCATGAGACCTCCAACTTCGTTACCCGCTAGTTGCAGCCGTCAACACCGGCTCCCCGAGCGTCTGGAGTAGCCGATTAGCCCAGGCGAACATCGCGCTGGCGTGGGCGACGTCCAGAATCTCCAGATCGGTAAGTCCGGCCGCACGCAGCGGCGCGAGGTCAGCCGGGGTCATGTCGTTCGGTGCACGCGTGAGCTTGACCGCGAAGTCGACGATAGCGCGCTCGCGCCCCCCTAACTCTGTCTCTACCCCCTCGTCGAGCAGCCGCTGCATGGTCGCGGTGTCTTTCGTTAGCTGGGCGTACAACCGCGAGTGAACCGACGCGCAATATGGGCAGCCATTCACCCGCGACGTTGCCACCGCCGAAAGCTCGCGATCGGATCGCCGCGACCCACCGTGGCCGTACATGATTGCGTTGAATAGGCCGTGTCGCTCGGCCAGCACTGGCGCATCGTGCGCAAGCAAGGCCCAGTAGGCCCGTCCGCTTGGATTTGTTGCAATCTTGTCGACTAGCGCCTGCTGCTCTGGTGTGGGACCAACGTCGTCAACCGTCTCGAGCCAGGGCTGCCACCCAAGCTGCTCCATGGTCCAAGGGGCATAGACGGGACTCATTTCTCCTCCGCGAACAAGCGTAGTGTTGCCACGACTCTTACTTGAAATGACTCGAAGGCAATCAGCTGGGATATCGTGACGATATCTCGCTGGCTCAGTCCCACCGACCTCAGCGCCGCGATGTGCGCTGGAGTTGCTTCGCCCGGCTCTAAGGTGAGGAGGTCGGTGTGCCGCAGGATTGCCGCCTCCCGGGCCGAAAGCCCGGAGCCCTCCGGGAAGTGTTCGACCGCCGCAATGATTGCGTCCCCGACGCCAAGTCTTCGAAGTCGCTCGCGATGCCAGGCCGCGACCCTCTCGTTTGGTGTGAGAACCGCGAGGCGCAACGCAACTGCTTCTCGCTCGAACTGACTGACCCCGGCGACGTCGCCGGGCGCGAGGAGAGCCTGGTAGCTTCCCTCGGCAAAACGGGCGACCTCGGGTCGCTCGGTCCTAAGCCGCGCAACCGGCGAATCGGGCGCTAGTTCGGCCAGCTGATTGATGACGTCCGGCGCGCCGCTGGAGAGCCCCATTGGTTCCGGTGGATGTGCCATATCTACTTCCTCTGGACGCGGATAGATCGAGGTGAGCTCGTCGTTGTTGGACTACGATATCCCCCGGCGCCGCGATTGTACAGATTATCTGGCGACGACCAAGCCACGGCGGTTACCGCGTGAGGATTTTACGAGAGGGCGGTTTGGGGTCGTGATCTCTGGAGTACCTCGAGAATGTTTCAGCCGAACCGGGAGCTAGACGCGGGAACAGTCATCCCTTCGATTCCTCAGAGCCTGCTCTGAGAATCGAAGGGATGACTTTGGGCCGGCGGGCGCCGGGGCGTCAGGCCTTGCGGTCGCCAGTAAAGGTGGAGAACGCCAAAGGCTGAGAGATCGGAGCCGGTATCGAACGATACTGTTCTATTCCTCGAGCGCGTCGACGGCGCCGGGACGACTGCCCCGCCTGAATCGGGGTATTATTCCGCGCAGCGCGACGACGGCGTGAATTGAGCATGCGAACTTTCTCCGTAGCTGTGACCTGCCTTCGACGTCGAAGGTGCAGGATGGTTCTTGATCGGGTGCCCGGTGAACGGGGTGTTCGTGAGTTATTGTCCCACTGTGACATGAACGCCGGTTGGTGTTTTTCTCAACCGTGCGTGAACGAATCATTGATTGTCGTAACTGCTGGTCTATAATTGCGCCACCCGAACCCAAGGAGGAACGACATTGGCCGCCGGATATGGTTTGCTTCCGACGAGCGTCATTGGAAGCCACGCGATTCCAAGTTGGCTTTGGACGGCTCTCGAAGCAATCGAGCAGGACAAATACGGCCCGACCGACGTCCGCGAAACGTTTGACGACGCGGTCAATCTCGCCATCCTCGATCAGGAGCGAGCGGGGATCGACGTTATCACCGATGGCGAAATGCGCCGCTGGTACTTTGTCCAGAGCTTTTATCGTCGATTCGAAGGACTCGAGAGCGTCGGCGTGTTGCGAAAGGTCGGCGTGTACGGCTACGATAGCGCTCCACGCTATCGCCCAGTCCAGCGCCTCGCGGTACCCCAGGGACTAGGAATCGTCGAAGAGTTCGAATATCTCAAGCGGCACACGAAAAGCCGGATCAAGGCAACGTGCCCCGGCCCACTGACTCTAACGATTCACATCCAATTACGTGACACCTCAGTATACAAGAGCCGACTGGATCTTGCTTGGGACATGGCCGGCGCGGTGAACGCCGAGCTAAAGGCGCTCGCGGCAGCCGGCGCGGAATTGATTCAAATCGACGAGCCGTCGTTTGCCATCATTCCCGGCGAAGCGGAGGAATGGGTTCGCGTCCTCAACGCCGCGCTCGACGGCGTTCCGGCAAAGCTCGCCGTCCACGTCTGTTTCGGGAACCTGGGGAGCCGCCCCCGAGGACGGCGAGATTATCGGCCATTCTTCCCGGCCCTCCACGAGGTGCGTTGCGACCAGTTCAGCTTCGAGTTCGCGAATCGCGAGATGAAAGAGACGAGCATCTATCGCGATGTCGGTCTCGATCGCGAGTTCGCGGCTGGCGTCGTCGACGTCAAATCATTCTACGTGGAGACGGCCGACGACGTGGCCGAGCGAATCCGCTCGATTCTCGAGTACGTCCCAGCCGAAAAGCTCTGGCTTACTCCGGACTGCGGATTCTTTCAGCTCCCGCGGTGGCTCGCGGCTCAGAAACTAAAGGCGCTCGCGGACGGCACCCGGATTGTGCGGAAGGAGCTGGAAGGGTAGGCATTCGGAGTCAGAGGAGAAAGCGTTCGTGTGGTTTACCCTGTTCGCTTCGCTGGTCGGTCAGGCAGTCCTTCTCCTTCTTGGGACGTGGCTGGTGATCTGGCTCGTCATGGCCATCCCTCGGCTGCGCGGTCACCAGAGCCTGGCCGGATCTTTCCGCGCGGCGTGGGAGATGGCGCTACCGCTCGGCGCTTTGCTCGCCATCGTCGTCGTCGGCCGACAGTTGCTCGACTCCGCTTTTCAATAGTACGAGCAGTCAGCCAGGTTGAGTGTATGACCCCCGTGGTGTAAGGACGCGAGTGCATCGGGAGGGCGCCGGATCCCGTGAAGCAAGAGAACGTGGCCGTTTTGTGGGTCGTCGTCGGATTCGGACTATCCTTTGTCGTCCTGATAGCGGCTCAGCCGTGGTGGATCGTCCCGATTGGAATGCTGGCCACCATCGTCCTGGCTCCGCTCTACGTGAAATAGTTCGCAGCTACGACGGTCGGACGAAGGTCGGATTGAAATCTCCAACTTACGTTGGACGCCTCGCCTGCTTCGCTGAGCTATTTTTTACTCAGTGATCAACCGCCTCACCTGTTTGTCGGGTCGCCGAACTTCCTCACGGCGACCCATTTCTTACGACAAGCCTCCGCGCTACTGATGCTGCTCGGTCTTTGACGACGTCCAGGCGTTGACACTGGAAAACCAGATCCCAACCTACATTTTCGTCGTGCCTGGCGTGGCGATGGTCAGGTGAGCCATCGTTTTGCCGGGCGCCGCCCCGTGCCAGTGCCGTTCGCCCGCCGCGAAGAATATAACGTCGCCAACGGTCACTTTGCGTTCCGGTTGGCCCTCGAGCTGAACGATCCCCTCGCCTTCGGTGACCAGAAGGACCTGATCGAAGGTGTGAGCGTGGAATTTATTGACTGCACCATCGTAAAACGTCACAACGCTCACCCGGAGGACCTGACTGTCGGATTCGCCCACTAGTGCTTGACGGTCCACCTTCCCGATGAACAGGTCGCCGGTCGCCGGAACTCGCTCGGCCTTGCTCAGGTTAACGATCTTCATTTCAACACCCTCTACGCTTGTCGCTCGTCCGGCCTTTCGTTGGACGCCGGCCGCGCGCGAGACGTAGACTAGTGTACCGCTTCGGGTCCGCCTAGTGGGCGTCGGGGCATTTGGGAATGGGCATCACCAGGTTCTCGGTTCCGGAGGTAGGACGACCGTCCGAAGACTTTGGGTGTCCTCGTCAAGGATCTCCCTGGTTTGAACGGCCCGCGCTTCGTCCACCGCGAGAATGACGACGGCGTGATTGTCGGCGAGAGCCGCGCGAACGTCCCTTACCTGGTCCTCTGGCAAGAATCCCGGGACCGGCTCCATCTCGCTTGAGCCAGCTCGGTCTGGCTCAACCACACGGATCGACACGAGGTCGAGCTGGCTCAGACTCGACAAATGGGTGGCGGCGAAACGAGCCTGCCCCCCAGTCTCAAACGTTGCGACGATCGTCTGAATCATCGGGCCGGATTTAACGCTGACCTCGGTCACGACCGTGACGCCGAACCGCGTTTTCGCGAATCCGAGACGTTCAAGCCGCTCGACCTCCGCCCGGAGCTCCTGGCGTGCAGCTTCAGTTGGAACCGTTCCCGACACGACGAGAAGCTCGCCCTCAAATCCGGCCTTAACCTGGAAACCGTGGACCGGATACGGTTGATCCACCTTCCCACGAAGCACTGACGTCCACCACGCTCGAACCTGATCGCGAAAAGATTCGGACGGTTCGACGTCACGCTTGGGCTTCACCTGGTACCTCCTCCAAACGAAAGAGGAGAACAATCATTCTCCGGAGCGGTCCGAGCGGCGACGATCGGACGAGAGTTATCGCGAGTCTTTACACGCCGGTCCGACGTCCGGGAGCGAGGGCGCGCACGATTGCAACGAGAATGACCGCCCCAATAAACGCGACGATGATGCTACCAATAAAACCGACCGATGAGCCTGGCAAGACGAGCGAGAAAAGCAGTCCTCCGATGAGCGCTCCAATGAGCCCGACGATAATATCCGTAATGATTCCGTAACCCCCGCCGGCCATGACTTGCCCGGCCAACCATCCGGCAATCGCGCCGACGATGATCCACGCGATCACTCCGCCTGGCGATAACACCATCTGAGCTCCACCTCGATCAGATTTTGGGACGCATCAACAATCCATCCACATCACCCCGTCGACTATTCAGTGGTTCACCGAGTCTTTTCCTGAGCCTCGCCCTTGATCTTTTCTGCCTTTCCGGCCACCTTACCGACCTGCTTCTTGACTTTGCCCTTCATCTCCTCGACTTCACCGTGCGCCTGGGTGCGCTTGTTGCCAGTCAGTTTACCGACTTCTTTCTCCACTTTTCCTTTCAGCTCCTGAGCGGCCCCAGATACTTCCTTCTCTTTCACGAACTCATTCTCCTTCCACCGCGTCAATACCTCATGCTGAACTTGCAGCAACCTGCGTGCCAGCCAAGCAGAGTGCCCCTGCCTCGTCTCAGCGTATTGACGCTGAGACGCCGAACCCCGACAATCGATCGACCCGAGTCAAGAAGCATAGGGTTGGGCCTTTGCTTTAATACACTAGCTTCGATCCGATCGGGGGTGTAGTTGTGGATGATCGACCGCGGGACAAGCCGATCGGCAAGTGGGACTTCGTCCGTCCATTGCTCGACAACTGTCCTCTTGCTATTGGCGTCTTGGAAGGCCCCCCATTCCAGGCGACGCTCATCAATCCGGCGGCCGTCTCCATATTCGGACTTCCTCTCGAGCAATTGCTCGGACGAACCGCCGAGGAATTGGACCCCCAGGCCTACCGTGTCCTAGGACCGGTCATTGAAAGCGTCTACCAAACCGGAAAGACCGAAACCGTCCGCGAAGTCCGCCTAACCCATTCCGACGGAACCGTTCATTATGTCGACGTGACCTTCGCCGCGCTTCGTGGTCCGGACAACCGGGCAGTCGCGTTGATCTTCCAGGCTGAGGAAACCGAGACCCCGAATCTCGCCGAACCGTCGCCCGACGAAGAAAGAGATCGACTCCGGCAGGTTGTCGACGTCTTTCCCGAAGCTCTCCTGATCGCGAACGAGTCCGGGCAAGTGAACGTGGCCAACGCCGTCGCGCGCGAGATTTTGGGAATCGATCTCGCCTCGGTGGCGATACCCCTCAGCGGAGATTCCCTGTCCCATGAACGTGACGTCCACGGGACACCGATTTTCGCCCAGGATCTTCCGCTCGCGCGCGCGATTTCTCATGGTGAGACGACCCACGGTATCCAGCTCGTCGCGTTCAACCCATTAACCGGTCAGGATGTTCCTTTACTGATGAGCAGTGCTCCCCTCCGCGACGCATCGGGGCGCATCACCGGCGCCGTGGCGGTTTTTCAAGACATCACGCCGATCCGAGAGTTTGAGAGACAGCGCGACGAATGGGTGACGGTCATCGCTCACGATTTGAAACAATCGGTGACGATCATCCAGGGCTACTCGTCGTACCTCCGCCGCGACTTCGACACTCGGTCCGGCATGGAACGTGAAGCGCGTCTGATCAGCCACATTCAATCGGCAACCAACACACTGGCCACGCTGATCGAGGACCTGCGCGATGCCTCATTGCTCGATCTTTCCCGGCTGTCGATCGTCGCGAAACCGATCGACTTGTCCGAGCTCGTGCGGAACGTCGTCGAGCGGGTGACGACGCTGGACCCAGAGCAAATCGTCGAGGTGCTGGTGCCTTTGCCAGTTCGACCGGTCGAAGCCGATGCAACCCGGGTCGAGCAAATTCTGGTGAACCTCCTCACCAACGCCGCGAAATACGGAGATCGGAGCTCGCCGATCGACGTTCGGATCGAGCAGAGATCGAGCGATGTCGAAGTAGTGGTGACCAATCGGGGTGAGGGAATCGCCGCCGAAGAAATCCCCGCGCTCTTCAGCCGTTTCTACCGAAGTCGAAGGCCCCGAGAGCAACGCATTCCCGGATTAGGGCTTGGGCTCTACATTGCCAAGGGATTAGTCGAGGCCCATGGTGGCAAAATCTGGGTCGAAAGTATTCCGTTCAACACCACATCCTTTCACTTGACGTTACCTCAAGGACCGGGGGCAACGTGATCCTGGGAGATATCCTTCGGAAGAACGGGCGGATGATGAGGCACTGGTCCCGGTGGGTCTGGAAGACCCCTACAACGTCGAGTTCGAGGACGAGCTACCGGTCACCACAGAGACACAGAGAACGGGG
>CAZBQK010000106.1:0-9664 GCA_964493975.1 uncultured Dehalococcoidales bacterium
TGTCGAAGTCAAGGTGACTGTCTGCCGACCGAGATACAAAGAAGTAACGGCAGGCGTCGCGACCGACCTCGTCAATCACCTCGCGAAGCGTGACGATATTGCCGGTCCGCTTGGACATTCGGACAGCCTGCCCTTCGACTTTTAGCGTTATCAGCTGATGAATGATGATCTGGAGACGCTCGGGGTTCACGCCCAGCGCGCCGACACCGGTCCTCGTTCGGCTGACGTGGCCTTGATGATCCGCGCCCCAGACGTCGATGGCTCGGTCAAAGTTTCGTTCGACCAGCTTGTCGCGATGATAAGCGATGTCGGAGGCAAGGTACGTCGGTTCGCCGTTACTCCGAACAAGGACGTTATCCTTGTCTTCCCCAAGCGCCGACGACACCAACCAGGTTGCCCCCTCGCGGACGGCGACATGTCCTCGGTCTCGCAGGAGATCCAGCACCCGATTAACCTCGCCGCGTTCGTATAGCCACGATTCGGAGAACCAGCAATCGTAGATAATTCCGAGGCGGTCGAGATCGCTTCTAATACTGCTCAGGAAGTATTCGACGCCGATTGCCGCCAATCTACTGGCGGCTTCGTCCGGGTCCAGCGCCAGAAACCGATCGCCTTCGATCTCCTTCAGCTCGCGGCCCAGCTCGGCCAAATACTCCCCGTGGTAGCCGTCCGGAGGGACCGCGGCCGGTCGCCCGAGAGCCTGGCTGTACCGAGCGAGTAGGCTCTGGCCGAATACGTGGATTCGGCTGCCGTGGTCGTTGACGTAGAACTCGCGCGATACCTTGTAGCCGGCGGCCGCCAGAACGCGAGCCAGCGAGTCGCCAAGCGACCCGCCCCGGCCACTCGCGGCGGGGAGTGGGCCAGTTGGATTAGCGCTGACAAACTCGATCTGGACCGAGGCGCCGTGACCGATGTCGACGTTTCCGTACCTCTCGCCGGCCTCGACAATTTCGTTGACCTGCTCCGCCACCCAGGTGTCGCTTAGGGTGAAGTTGATGAAGCCGGGTCCGGCAATCGTCACATGTGCGATCACCGGCGAGACTGGCATCGAGTCGACGAGAATCCGGGCGATTTGCTGTGGGTTCGCGCGAGCCGACCGCGCAAGCTTTAACGCAACGGTACTCGCGTAATCGCCGTGCGACGGATTGGCGGGCCGCTCGATCGGGCCCAAAGGCAGCGACGTGCTGGGAAGTAGGCCCCGATCCTGGGCAGACTGAATTGCCTGGCCAAGCAGGTTGGCGATCCGGTCGCGAACCAAAATATGTTCCATGATAGCGAGATTATAGCATTACGGTGACGGCGGCATTAGTCGAGTATCGGCTCATCCGGAACGATCAATGAACAGATTGCGTACGCGAGGACCGCCGGAAAGATGCCGACGAGGACCGCCAAGACCCAGAATAGTCGGACGACGGTTGGATCCAGTCCGACGTAGGCCGCCATACCAGCGGCGACCCCACTGATCATTCGATTGTCACGCGATCGGTATAGCTGTTTCATTTACGTGTCGAGTCCCCTTCGCCGCTTGCCCGCGATAATTGGCGCGAACGCGAACACTATAACGAACCTTGGGAGGGAGCGCCATTCCGAGGGCCAAAGCGGAGTCGATGCTCCTACCAACCGGCCCTCCCTAGGTCTCTTGACTGCTTCTCATTGCAAGTTGGAAGTGGGTTAAGTACAATCGAGTAACTCAGCCGGGTCCCGGAGGAAGCACCATGAAAGCAGTGTTGATGGCTGGTGGAGAGGGTTCACGTCTGCGGCCTCTGACAATCGTGCGCCCGAAGCCAATGGTGCCGATCGTCAATCGCCCGGTGATGGAGCACGTTCTTCTTCTACTCAAGAGGCATGGTATCACCGACGTCATTGTCACGGTCCAGTATCTCGCGTCGGTCATCGAAGATTATTTCGGCGATGGAAGCCAGTGGGGCATGCACATTACGTTCTCCGTCGAGGAGACGCCGCTGGGGACTGCTGGCAGCGTCAAGCAGGTCGAAGATCAGCTTGACGAAACCTTTCTGGTTATCAGTGCCGACGCGCTGACCGACCTCGACCTGGGCAAGATCATCGAGTTCCACGAGAGCCATCGGGCGACGGCGACATTGACTCTCTACCATGTTCCGAACCCCCTCGAGTACGGTGTGGTCATCAGCGACGACGAAGGACGAATTCGGCAATTCCTCGAAAAACCCAGCTGGGGTGAAGTCTTCTCGGATACAGTCAATACTGGAATTTACGTTCTCGAGCCGAAGATCTTTGACTACTACGAGGGCGGCAAGTCGGTCGATTTTAGCCAGGACGTTTTTCCAGCGCTTCTACGCGAGAATGATGAGCTTTTCGGGTACGTCGCGCCTGGCTATTGGTGCGACGTCGGTAACATCCAAGAATACATGCGAGCGAACGCTGACGTTCTGTTGGGCAAAGTCGACGTTGGCCCGATCGGTCGGGAAATTGGTAACGGAATTTGGACGGAATCCGACGATGTCGAGATCGCTCCAGACGCTCAAATCTATGGCCCAGTTTTCCTTGGCCCATCGTCCAAGATCAAGCAAGGCGTCATCATTCGGGGCCCGAGTGTCATCCGAGATTTCAGCATAGTCGATTCCCGTGCCCAGATCGATCGCAGCATTATTTGGCGCAACTCATACATCGGCGAGCGAACGGAGGTCCGCGGCGCCATTGTCGGCCGTCAGTGTTCGATCAAGAGCAAGGCGATGGTCTTCGAGGGAGCCGTCATCGGCGATCAGACGATTGTCGGCGAGTCGGCCATCATTCAGCCCGGGGTAAAGATCTGGCCAGACAAGGAAATTGAAACCGGAGCGACGATATCTTCCAGCCTCATTTGGGGCTCGCAAGGCCGTCGGGCCCTTTTCGGTCGCTCCGGCGTCAGTGGCCTCGCAAACATTGACCTCACCCCGGAGTTCGCGGCGCGACTCGCGGCGGCGTATGGTTCGACTTTGCCGAAGGGCTCGAGTGTCATCGTGAATCGGGACATTCACCGCTCGCCGCGGATGATTAAGCGTGCTCTAGTGAGCGGCCTCCCCTCATCCGGGATCGGCGTGACCGACGTGAAGTACGCGCTGCCGATTCCGGTCGCACGCTATATCACTCGAAATTCGTCCGCGGTCGGCGGGATGCATGTTTGCTTATCCGAGGCTGACGGCCGGGTTATCGACATAAAGATCTTCGATTCGCGTGGTCTCGACATCGACCGCAAGTCCGAGCGGAAGATCGAAAGCCTGCTGTTTCGCGAAGACGTCCGTCGGGTGTATTTTGACGAGGTCGGGGTCATTACCGAACAGCCCTATCTGGTCGACGACTACGGCCGAGCGTTCCTCAAACACGTCCATGTCGAAACGCTCAGGCGACTGCGCGACAACGTTCTGGTCCTGGATTACGCCCATTCGCCAGCCTCCCAAATTCTGGGACCGATATTCAACCAGATTGGTACCGACGTCATCACACTGAATTCGAGCATCGTCGAAGAACGGCCGACCGGGCGTGCGGATGACGTCGACCAGGCGATGAGTCGGTTGTCGACCATCACCCGTAGCCTCCGGGCGCAGCTCGGCGTCCGTCTCGACCCGAGCGGTGAGCATCTCAACGTCGTCGACAATCGAGGCGACCGGATCGTCGGCTGGAACCTCCTAGGGGTCATCGCATCGCTCGTTCTTCGCGAGCACCGAGGCGGCACAATTGCCGTGCCGGTCACGGCGCCTCGGATCTTCGAGTGGATCGCCCAGAAGTTTGGTGGAAAGGTCGTTCGAACCAAAGCCGATGCAAAGTCGTTAATGGAATCGGCGACAATCGATGGCGTCGTGCTCGCAGGTGACGACGAAGGTGGTCTGGTGTTTCCGGAGTTCCACCCGGCTATGGACGGCTTGTTTGGCGTCGTGAAGGTGTTGGAGTTATTGGCGACTCAGGAAGCCACGTTGAGTGATGAGTTAGCCTCGCTTCCCTCGTATCATACCTTGCAAACAAAGGTTCCGTGCCCCTGGGAGAGCAAAGGGAAGGTTATGCGTCTGTTGTCACAACAGTATCAGCCCACTGGGCCACGAAGCGTCGACGGCGTGCGGATTGATCTTGGTGACAGCGAGTGGGTGCTCGTTCTTCCCGATCCGGACCGTCCGCTCTTTCACGTGATCGCCGAATCCGAAACCAATGACGGCGCCCGCACCGTGATGGAAAAGTACGCTGCCCTCGTGAGCAGCATGCAGCGCTGAGCTTTTCCTGAGATCGGGCTAAACAATAGGAAGGCTGGACGACTTTAATGGTTGACCTGGATACACTATATTCGCTATGTAAGCGCCGCGGATTCGTCTATCCGAGTAGTGAGATCTACGGTGGATTTGGCGGATTCTGGGATTATGGGCCGCTGGGCGTCGAGCTAAAGCGAAACATCCGCGAAGCCTGGTGGCGATCGATGGTGCAGGAACGCGAGGACATCGTCGGTCTGGACGCCTCGATTATCATGAATCCCCAAACCTGGGTGACATCTGGCCACGTCCGTGAATTTGTCGACCGTCTCGTCGAGTGCAAGTCGTGCAAGCAGCGTTTCCGGGAAGAGGACGTGGTCGGGACGGTTTGTACGAACTGTGGCGGCGTCCTGAGTGAGGCGCGACTCTTCAACACGATGTTTAAGACATTCGTTGGGCCGGTCGAAAGCGATGCATCGACCGCGTATTTGCGCCCCGAGACGGCCCAAGGCATCTTCGTCGACTTCAAGAACGTCTTGAATACCTCGCGGAAGAAGCTACCGTTCGGCATCGCCCAGATCGGCAAGGCCTTTCGAAACGAGATCACCCCGGGCAAATTCATCTTCCGTTTGCGTGAGTTCGAGCAAATGGAGCTCGAGTTTTTCGTACGGCCGGGAACTGACGACGAATGGTTTCGATATTGGGTTGACGAGCGGATCAAGTGGCACCGCCGGTATGGAATCTCTGAAGACAACTTGAAGATCTATGAGGTTCCGGCGAGCGAGCGCTCTCACTATTCCAAAGCCACCGTCGACCTCATGTTCAACTTTCCCTTTGGTTGGGGAGAGCTGGAAGGGATCGCCGATCGAACCGATTACGACCTGACCAAGCACGGCGCGGCTAGCGGCGAAGACCTGACCTACTTCGACGAAGAATCGAACACCCGCTTCATTCCGTACGTGATCGAGCCGTCGGTGGGGGTCGAGCGCCCATTTCTTGCGTTCCTCCTGAGCGCCTACGCGGAGGAACCGGACAAAGAGGGGACTCGCGTCGTTCTGAAGCTGCATCCCAAATTGGCTCCCTACAAAGTCGCCATATTGCCGCTTTCGCGTAAGGAGAATCTGGTCCAGAAGGCAAGGTCCGTCTGGTCCGAGCTTCGCTCGAGCTTCATGACAACCTACGACGATTCGCAAAGCATTGGACGACGGTATCGGCGGCAGGACGAAATCGGGACGCCCTGGTGCGTCACAGTTGACTTCCAGTCATTGGACGACGAGGCGGTCACGATTCGAGATCGCGACACGATGACCCAGGACCGTATTCCGATCGCGGATCTGGTCAAGACGATTCAGCAACGCCTGGCGGCGAGCTAGAATCCATGTCCCGGAGACTCGGGATCGGCGTCGTTGGCGTTAATCCGCGAATTCGCCGATCAATTCTCAATGGGATTAAGTTTTCGAATCGCGGGTTCGTCGCCGGGGTTGTGAGTCGTGAGCCTGCTCGGGCCACCGAAGCGACGCGGGAGTATGGAGGGAACCCATATACCACGATTGGTGACCTCATTGACGATCCCGCTGTCGACGCGGTTTTCATTTGCACCCCGTTCGCGCTTCACCATTCGATGTCCCTCGAGGTCCTCCGTCGTGGCAAGCCGGTCATCTGCGAAAAGCCGCTAGCTAGGACGTTGGCCGAGGCGGAGGAGATGGCCCAAACCGCCGCGGCTCTGGGCCTGCCCAACGTCGTTAATTTTACCTATCACTCCCTACCCGGCCACCGCTTTATCGCTCAGTTACTCCATTCGGGGCAGATCGGACGGCTTCGTCATATTGCCCTGACCTACTGGCAAGCCCGGCAGCGACTACCCAACGCCATCCCTAGCGATGCTCTGATGGAAGTTGGATCCCACGAGATCGACCTCGCCTTGTGGTGGATTGACGCTGGAGGTGGGGGCGACATCGTCGAGATGACCGGGGATCAGTCTTGGCAGGATAATGGCGCAGCGTCGATCTTCACAGTCATTGGGCGAACAACGCTTGGCGGCGCCGTCTCAATTCAGGCGAATCGGGTGGCCGCCGGTTGGCGTAACGGGATGGATTGTCGCCTGATCGGCGACGACGGGTCGATCGTCCTGACCTTCGACACCGACCAAACCGAGGTTAGGGTCGCTAAATTTGGCGAAGGTAGCGCAGAAGGGACGCTTAAGGTCGTTCCGGTGCCGGCGGATCTGTCGGTCAGCTATGCTGACTTTCCGGCGTTTCACGTCGACCGCCTGATTGCCGGACTCGAAGGGGAGATCGATTTTCCCGATTTTCACTACGGTCTTCGATGTCAGCGGGTTCTGGACGCGATCCGTCGATCGACGGACGAACGTCGGTGGCTTCGTCTCGATTAGGTGAAGAGGGCGCCGGTCCACCGGGCGACTGACCTGAGGCGCTCGTAACTCGAATGACTTCGGCGAATCCCTCGTCGGAGGTGGGTCGCTCGAGGCGCCGGGCAAAGTTCTCCAGGACCGCCCGAGGCACTGGATTCGGACGACGCTGGTTGCGTTCGTGGGCGACGGACACGGGACAATCCATGAATACCGCGACCGGAGTCAGGCCATGGCGTTGGGCGAGCCGAATGAGCGGGCGTCGTCGCGCTCGGCTGACATTCGTCGCATCGAATAAGGCATCTACCTTTTTCTTCCCCGCGAGCTCGACCACGGCTTCGCACAACGCATCGCTGGCGGTCGCGACAACTTTTTCAATTGTTGCATCGAACGGTTTGCCGGAGAACATGAGTCGCAGGTCGTCGAGCGACATGCGCAGAGCGTGCCCGAGCGCTCCGCGGGCGTAGGTTGTTTTACCACTACCGGGAATGCCAATCAGGATGTAGAACCGTGGGGGCGTAGGTTGAGCGCGGGGTGAATCTTCGTCACCCCGCGCTGGTCGATTTTGGGTCGTGACGAATGACCTAGTACTGCTCGTACCAAGTGGGCGAAAAGCTGTCGACGCCGGGCAGCTCGATGCCCGGGTGCTCGGTCCAGGGAGTCGCTTCTCGCTTCGCCACGGCCGTGACTACTCCAAGGTTGTAGACCGCCTTTTTCTCCAAAAGCTCCCGTCGCTTGGCCGGGTCGGCGATCGTGACATAGTTCTTCCAGATCGCGCGACCGGCCAGGAATCCAGAGGCTCCGGCCTGACACGCGATGTCAACCTGCTGCATGAAGGGGCCAATGTCCACGCCAGCACTGAGAATGACCCAGGGCACGACCGTGGCGGCGTTGAGCTCGTCGCACCACTTTCGCTGGACGGTGACGTCCTTTTCGAAGTTGAGGTCGGTTGGGAATTCGGCCTTGTACAGATCGCAGAAGCCACTCATTTCCTTTGCCGTTTGAACGACCAGGCTCGGCTTTTCTTTGGCGAAATCTTCCTTACTCTGTCCTTCAACAGCATAAGCCAGTGTCTCGAGAACGAACGGAATGTCCGCTTCGCGGCACTGGTCGGCGACCTCTTGCGCGACCTCCTGGTTCTCTTTCGCGGCGTCGGTGAGGTCAGGACGGTACCGAATCAACAACTTGACCCCGTCGCCGCCCAGCCGCTTGATCTTTTCGGCGCTCAAGCCTGGGGCAATTTGCGTGATTCGACCCTGGCCAACGGTCTTCGGCTTGTCGGCTTCAAGGGTAACAATCAGTCCGGCGTGACCGTCGAGGCATCCGGTCGCGATCCCCTGGGCCGCACCGAACTGAGGGTCGATCAGGACCGCCGTCGAATGGGGGCTCAACGCGGCGGCAAGCGACATCTTGATGTCGGTCAGCTGTCGGGGTGGAACGCTGTTCGGATCGCTTGGATTGAGCAAAACCCGCATCGAGTTCCGTTGGTCCATCGCCGTGATCAGAAAGATACCTCGGGCGTCGGCCATGCGACGAAGACCCGCGATCTTTCCGACCGATAGCTTTCGTTTGGTGCTCGTAGACGTTGCCATTAGTCTCCCTCTTTTGAGTTCTATTTTATACGCTTTTGTCGCGGGACGCCGATCCGGCCTCGCGTCGCGACAGAAAGCAAAAAGGGGGCGCCGTAGCGCGCCCCCCGTTTAACCGTCGAGATACTCCTGCCGCTAAGGCAACTTATTCTGCCATTTGCTGCACGTAGGTGCAAATAGCGTGGGAGCAGGTTGAGAGTGTCCTGTTCTGCTCCCACGCCATTCAGACAACCTGCTCGGCCCCTACGATTTCGGCATCGCCTGGAGAGCGCTATAGGCTGGCCGAGGCGTGTAGTTTGGATTGAGAACGCCGAAACCCCATTTCTCGTCAGTTTGAGGCACCACCGCCTGGAAGTTCAGATTCCAGATGAAGATCGCCCCCATCCAGGGGTAGTTCGAACGGGCGAACTGGAAGAGCTGCACGAGGTAGGTCGCCTGCTGTTGGTCGCTGACGGTCCAGCCGGAGTAACCCGCTGGCGCTTGCGTGTTCGCGTCGTAACCGATCTCAGTCTCCCAGATCTGCTTGCTACCATCGCCTACCTGAACCATGAGGTTGCGATAGTCTTCGACCTGGCGGAAGAAGAAGCTCGGATCGTTTGCGTAGGACGAGTTGGTGTGGTTCGACAGGTTCTGATTCGGCGGATTCCAGTAGGGCTCGTTGTGCGCGCCAAGCGCGTCAAAGAAGCCTTTCACGACGCCGTTTTGGTAGGCGTACATTTGCTGGAGGTAGGTTAGATCGCGCTCGGCGATGTTTGGATCGTTAACACCGGTTGGCGTGGGTGCGCCCGAGACGACAATCGCGCCAGGATCGGCGGCTTTGACGGCCGGATACGCTGCCCTTAGCAATTCCACGTAGTTGCCGGCGTTGATGTTTCCGGGCCCAACCTCGCGGGCAAAGTTCTCTTCATTCCAAATCTCATAGGCTGCGACGCGACCCTTGTAGCGAGATACGAGAGCGGTCATGAAGCTGGCGAAGTCCGATGGATTCTTTGGATAATCGCCGTTGGGAACCGACGCCCACCTGGGCGCGGCGACGACACTCAAGAGGACCTTGTCGCCACCCGCGTTGGCCGCACCGACGGCTGCATCGAGACCGCCCCAGCTAAATGACCCCGGATTGGGTTCCATGTCAGCCCACCGGACCTGCTGTTTCACCCAGCCGAACCCGGCGCCGTTGACGGCATTGACGATGCCCTGAACGTTTCCCTCGAAGAACTCAGCTTGGAATCCGTAGCGGAATCCGGACGATCCCGAAGGGGACGGAGCCGGCGGTCCACTAGGCGCCACCGGTTGCTCGGCCACAAACGCGTTCGACAGATTCGAGTTAGGTAGCTTGGCCGGGTTGTTTACGCTGTTTGGCGCCGCGGGGTTATATTGCTTGAAGAACGGACTCGTCGCGGCCGCCGCGGCGAGGTCACCCGGCAGATTGTTGCCCGTCAGGATTGACTTGAAGTAATCGGCCAGGAGCAGACCCTGGGTGGTCTTGCTGACGTTGTCGTAGTGCATGATGCCGC
>CAZBQK010000107.1:0-9660 GCA_964493975.1 uncultured Dehalococcoidales bacterium
TGACCAGCTGAAGCTTCGACTCCTGGTATCGTTTGGCGCATGACTATCCACTAGCTAACGATCAGTCACACGTCTTGCTGGTCCTATGCAACCCGCCAGGGCGCTAGCGCCCCCTCGTTGAGCTCGACGCCGAGACCGGGGCGCTCGGGCGGGCTCAGGCTGCCGTCGTCGTTCAACAGGAGTGTCTCGCGGAACATCTTCCGCCACATCGGGTCGACCGAGTCGCGATAGTATTCGACGATCAGGCCATTGCTGATCGCGGATACCAAATGGACGTGGACGTTCTGGTCACCGTGGGGGGCGATGTCGAGATCGTGCGCCTGGGCGAGCGCGGCGATTTTCATGAACTCGGTGACCCCTCCCAGGACCTGGGCGTCAGCATTGAGTATCGCCGCCGAGCCGTGAGCGATCAGGTCGCGGAACCCGTAGCGGGTGTACTCGTTTTCGCCGGTCGCGATCGGAATCGACGTTTGCTGAGCCAGGCGGGCGTGACCCTCGTAGTCGTCCGGCGCCACCGGCTCCTCGAACCAGAAGACGTCGTACTCCTCGATGCGCTTGGCTAGCTGGATTGCCTGGTAGGCTCGGTAGGCGCAATTGGCGTCGACCATCACCTTGACGTCGGGACCGACGGCGTCGCGAACCGCTTTAACCCGCTCCGTGTCCTCGGCGATTGATACGGCGCCAACCTTCATTTTGACCGCCTTCGCGCCCATTTCGACGTTCTCGACCATCTCCTGGGCCAGCTCAGGTAATCCTTTGCCGTCTTCGTAGTAGCCACCGGCGATGTACGTCGGCACTCGATTGGCGAAGCCGCCAAGAAGTCGGTACAGCGGCATCCCCGCGACTTTGGATTTGAGATCCCAGAGCGCGATGTCGATTGTCGAAATCGCCCGAGTCGTGAGGCCGCGTCGACCAATGAGCTTTGGGACCCACATCTGGTGCCAGAGGCGCTCGTGGTCGAGGGGATTTTGGCCGATCAACCCGCCCTTCAATTCGTCGATCGTCGCTCCGGCGATCCCCGACGCCGCCCCGATTCCGAGGCCGGTCACGCCTTCGTCGGTGTGGATTTTCACCACGCCAAGACCAGCGTGAGTATATGTATGTTTCCCATTACTAATGGGCTTATGGCGTGGCCAGCGGTAGCTTTCACGGGTGACGTCGGTGATTCGCATCTCGTTCTCCTTTGCTCTCGACGTGAGAGTCCCTGCCCATCGGGCACCCCGGGTACGAGTCTAGCAGACCCGCTGGCGAAGCAACCGACGCTTGTCGGCCAAAGGTCTTAACCCATCTTCTCCGACGGATGGATGCCGGAGGAACGTTGCGCGGATATTCTGGTACCCAGAGAAGTATCACCGCCGCGGTGATTCATGGTTCCCGAATCACCCTGGTCCCGGAGAGACCGATGTCAAGACCGACTCTAGTCCGACGATCGGATGTCGGCTACACGACCCACCTCGCGTTCGGGCGATCCGACGACACCGCGGTGAATCACGGCCGCCTCATGGTTGTCGACTCCGATGCCCGTCGCCTGCGCGCGCTCAGTAAGCTACTTGGTGATAATGCGTACGATATCGTCGGGGTCAGCTCCGGTGAAGAAGCCCTCCAGGGATTGCGAGATCAGGACTTTGACGTTCTGATGACCGACTGCGTCTTACCGGACCAGGCTGGAGTCGACCTTCTGCGCGCCGCGAAGGAGGTGGACCCGCATCTGGTCGTTATCCTGATGAGCGACGGTGGATCTCCCCAAATCGATCTCCAATCGCAGGACGCGGGCGCGTTCGCCTGTCTTGTCCGACCGTTCCGGGTCGCGGCCTTGCTACCGGTCCTCACCCGCGCCCTAGAAGTGCGCCAACTCCGGCTCGAGAATCTTCAGCTGAAAGAGTCCGTCGCGATCTATGAGCTGAGTAACGCGGTCGCGTTTTCCCAAGACGTCAACCCAATGCTCGATAAGATTGCCGATACCGCGCTTCGCCAGACCCATGCCGACGAAGTGTCGATTATGTTGCTGACACCGGAATGCGATGGATTGTACGTGGCTGCCGCGCGAGGCGAGAACCGCGAAAGGGTCCTTGGTCACCGGGTCTCGCTCGACCGCGGTGTGGCCGGCTGGGTTGCCCGCCACCACGAGATGCTCGTTCTGCGAGGCGAGATAAACGACAAGCGGTTCGCGCCAGTTCGGCCCAGATCGGATATTCGCTCGTCGGTTTCGCTGCCAATGCTGTCAGCCGGCTCGCTTGTTGGCGTGCTGAACCTGAACGCAACCCGCGGTCCCCGTTCGTTCTCGTCGGGACAAATCAACACCCTGACGATGCTGGCGAACGTCGCCGCGTCGGTGGTCCGAACCGCGTCCCTGTACAGCCAGGCGCGAGAAGCGGAAGAGAAGTATCGCTCGATCTTCGAGAACTCGATCGAAGGAATTTATCAGACGACCCGAGATGGACGGTTCGTTTCCGCCAACCCAGCCCTGGCGCACATGTACGGGTACGATACTCCTTCTGAGCTCGTCCGTCATGTCGCCGACGTGTCGAAAGAACTCTACGTCGATCCAGAAAGGCGCGAACAGCTTATGCTTCTTCTGGACGCCGGCCAGTCGGTGATGGGTTTTGAGTCTGAGGTCCGACGGAAGGATGGAAGCATCATCTGGGTGTCGGAGAGTGCGCGCGCCGTCGTGAATGGGACTGGTGAAGGGCTGTACTACGAGGGCACGGTCGAGGACATCACCCAGCGAAAGATAGCCGAAATTGCCCGCGATCGGTCCGAGGTGGCGCTTCGCGACAGTAACCGTCACCTGGAAACCGCTCTTGCCACGGTCAAGCAGATGCAGCAGCAAATCATCCAACAAGAGCGGCTGCGGGCGCTCGGCCAGATGGCAAGCGGCGTTGCCCACGACTTCAACAACGATCTTGCGATGATCGTCGGCTTTAGCGAGCTTCTGCTCAAGCGGCCGGAAGATCTGAACAATTCCGAAAAGGCCCGAAACTATCTTCAAATGATCCGATCGGTCGCGGGAGACGCGGCGAGCGTCGTCAACCGACTGCGAGAGTTCTTCCGGCAGCGCGAAGAGGGCGAAGTTTTCGCGCCCCTCGAGCTGAATCAGCTCGTGGAGCAAGTCATCCTCTTTACTCAGCCCCGCTGGCGCTATCAGGCCCAGGCAAATGGCGTGACGATTCGCGTTGCCACCGACTTCCAACAGCTGCCATCGATTTCGGGTGATGCCGCCGACTTGCGTGAGGCGCTGACGAATCTGATTCTAAACGCGGTCGACGCGATGCCCGATGGCGGAACGCTTACTGTTAGTACCCGATACGAATCGGATAAGGTTAGCCTCGCGGTGTCTGATACCGGCACCGGAATGTCCGATGAGGTGCGTCAGCGCTGTCTTGAGCCATTCTTCACAACCAAGGGTGAGCGTGGAACTGGCCTTGGTCTGTCCACCGTGTACGGAACGGTTCAGCGCCACGATGGAACGATCGCGATCCACACGGTCGCCGGTGCGGGAACGACGGTCAGTATTCAGCTTCCGGTCGAGACCCGCGAATTGGAGTTCGAGAGTCCGATCGGGCCGGCCGACATTGTCGTGACCCCTCGCCGAGTGCTCGTCGTGGAGGACGAGGAACCCCTTCGGCGAATTCTCCGGGAGTATCTCGTTCTGGATGGTCACGCCGTGGATACCGCGGTGAGCGGCCGGGACGGAGTTGAGAAGTTCTTGATCGGAAACGCCGGCAGTGCCACGAATGGAAGTTACGATCTCGTGGTGACCGACCTGGCGATGCCGGAGATGAGCGGCGATCAGCTGGCGCTGGCGGTCAAGAACATTGCTCCCCGAACGCCAATCATCTTGCTGACCGGTCTAGGTGAAATGATGCGGGCTAGTGGCGAGTGTCCCGAGGGCGTCGATCTGATCGTGTCCAAACCAGTAAGTTACGCGACCCTCCAGCAGGCAGTTGCGAAAGTCGTGCTAAATTAGGTGATATTCTACGTAAATTAGAGTAATTATCGATACCCTTGGCGTCTGGCGTGTCCCGTAACGGTGCGATAAGATAGTGGCCACGCGCGATTTCCCCGGGGCCGGACGGATCCTCCACAAGCTGGTAGCGCGGAGCCGGGGCACTCGCGTGCGGATAAGTGTTGGGGGACACTTGTGCGCGAAGATGTTGGGGGCCGGAGACCCGACTCCAGGCGAGTCGGGTCTCCGATGCGGTCTGTCGTCAACGATAGCGTACCGTCCTCTTCGGATTTGGGACGCGTACTCATAGTCGACGCGGATAGCGACTTCGTAACGACAATCGGCGAGGTTCTTCGAGACCAGGGATACGACGCAACCGGATATGTGTCTGGGATCGAGGCGTTCGATGCGCTTAACGAGCGCGATTTCGACGTCATCGTCGCGGACGAACGGTTGCCGGATATCAACGGCGTATCGCTCTTACGTCGTATCCGCGAGAGTCACCCAGCGATAGTCGGTATTCTGATGACCGAGTCCGCGCCGCCTTCGGCAATCGCCGAGCTCATGCGTAATTCGGCGGCGTTCGATTGCCTCAGCAAGCCCTTCACCGCGGCCGCGCTCGTGCCGATTCTCGATCGGGCGGTAGAGGTCGGTTATCTTCGCAAAGAGAATCAACAACTTCGCGAATCGTTGTCAATTTACGAGCTAGCAAACGCATCGGTGACGTCCTCGGATGTGCCGCGAATCCTCGGCGAGATTGCGAAAACCGCGTTACGACAGGTAGATGCCGACGAGGTGTCGATTCTGTTGCCGACCGCCGACGGTAGTGCGCTCGAAGTCGCCGCCGCCCATGGACCGAACGCCGACCGACTGGTCGGACGCCGCGTTGCGATCGACGATGGCGTGGTTGGTTGGGTCGCGCGTCACCGCGACCGCCTCGTCATCCGCGGCGGGGCGGCTGGGCGCTTCGCCGCGCTCGACCCACACGGCGAATCGTCCATTACCGTCTTGTTCCCGATGCTCTTCGCGAAAAAGCTCGTTGGGGTCGTGAGTGTCGGGACGGTGCGCGGGCAGCGACCATTTACGCCGGGGCAGATCGAGTCGCTTGGCGTGCTCGCCGATGTCGCCGCTTCGGTCGTTCAAACGGCGTCGCTTTACGCCCAGGCGCGCGAGGCAGAACAGAAGTACCGGACGATCTTCGAAAACGCGATCGAGGGCATTTATCAGTCAACCGCCTCCGGCAAGTTTCTGTCGGCTAACCCTTCGCTTGCCCAGATGTTCGGCTACGCGACCCCGGAAGCCCTCATGCTCGACGTCACCGATATCGGTCGCCAACTCTACGTCGACCCGGAGCGCCGGGCAGAGCTGCATCGTCGACTTAACGAAGGAAGCGCCGTTCGGGGATTCGTGTCTCAGATGCGCCGCCGGGACGGCCAGGTTATCTGGGTCTCGGAGAGTGCACGTCTGGTTGGGGGTGGGCTCGACGGTCAGGTTTATTGTGAAGGTGCCGTCGAGGACATTACGACCCGCAAGGTTGCCGAGATCGAGTGGGAAAGAAGCGCCGTAGCGCTCCGAGAGAGTCATCGCAACCTCGAAGACGCGCTAGCGCGGGTCAAAAAGATGCACCTCCAGGTCATTCAGCAGGAGCGTCTGAGCGCGCTCGGCCAAATGGCGAATGGCGTGGCTCACGACTTCAACAATGACCTGGCAATGATCGTCGGTTTCAGCGAGCTATTGCTGAAACGTTCGGAGAACCTCGCGAATCCGGAGAAGGTCCGGAGTTACCTGCAAATGATTCGGGCCGTCGCGGGCGACGCGGCGAAAGTCGTGGATCGACTGCGCGAATTCTCCCGCCATCGTGACGAGGGCGAGGTGTTCGTGCCGGTTAACTTGAACGAGCTAGTTGATCAGTGCATCCTTCTGACCCAGCCCCGCTGGCGAAATCAGGCCCAGGCCGCTGGGGTGACCATTCAGATCGAAACCGATTTACACCCTCTTCCAAACGTGTCCGGTAACGCCTCCGATCTTCGTGACGCACTCACTAGTCTGATCTTCAACGCCGTGGACGCGATGCCCGAAGGGGGTACCTTGACCTTTCGGACCCGGCTCGAAGGTCAACGGGCCCGACTCGAGGTGATCGACACCGGAACTGGGATGTCGGACGAGGTCCGGCAGCACTGCTTTGAGCCTTTTTTCACGACAAAGGGCGAGCGGGGAACCGGATTGGGCCTGTCCCTGGTGTACGGCACGATCCAGCGCCACGATGGGAGCATTGAGATTCAGACGACCGCGGGGCAGGGCACCACGATCTCAGTCCAGCTCCCCCTCGCGACAACCGCCGCCGAGATTCCAGCTCCTGACCCGGTCCCGGCTCCGATCGAGGACCCGGCGGCGCCTCGTCGGGTGCTCTTGGTGGAAGACGAAGCACCATTGCGCCGGATCTTAACCGAATTTCTGTCGATCGAACGACACGTCGTCGAAACCGCCGCGAATGGGCGAGAGGGGCTGGAAAAGTTCCTGACAAACGTGTCCCTTGAGGATTCGAGCGCGCATTTCAATCTCGTTGTGACCGATCTAGCGATGCCAGAGATGAGCGGCGACCAACTTGCCGTGGGAATCAAGAACGCGAAGCCGGACGTGCCGATTATCCTTCTCACCGGTTTGGGCGAAATGCTCCGCGCGTCCGGGGAAAAGCCGGTGGGAGTCGATCTGGTTCTTGCAAAACCCGTCAGTATGGCCACGCTGCAACGGGCCGTGGTGCAAGTCACGAGTGGTCGGATGCAGTCCACGCCTTCGACCAATCTGGGCGACGCTGGACTCGACGGCTAGGGGAGCCGGCTGAAGGTCAGCAGCCTGCCCTACGCGCTCGCCCCGGTGTAATTCCGCAATCCGCGCCGCCAGAACCACCCCGCGAACCACCACGCAATGGCCGCCGCCAGGACCGTTGCCGCGAACCCGACTGGATCCAAGCGTCCGGCGATTGCCTGAGCTGGTACGGTGACGGCAATGCCAACCGGGACAATCGAGCTCAGCGTGAGGCGGAGCCAACCCGGATACAGATCGATCGGGAAGCGCCCGGCGTCCATGAACGACTCGAAGATGACCAGAATGTTATCGACCCGGACGAACCAAAAGCTGAGAGTCGCCAACACCAGAAGCACGGTATAGACGAGAATGAGTCCGCACCCGAGCGTCAACGCAAAGGTGACCGCGGTGAAAACCGAGACCAATTCTCCCAACGTCGCCAGCGCAACCCCGAGGACGGCGCCGCCAAGCGCCACCTGGGCGACCTGGACGATATTTAGAAAACGAACGCTGACCATGAATTGGCTGTTGATTGGCTTCAGCAAGGTGAAGTCGAGGGTGCCAAGGCGGATTTGTTCCATCATTTGGGTCACACTTGGCTGAAAGACGAGCTCCACCATTCCCTGGACGAGGTAAAAGACTCCGAGGAGCGCCATCATCTGGGGAAGCGACCAACCATTCAGCGCCTTGGTGTACGAAAAGAGCACGAGCACCGCTCCAACGCTCGTCGAGATCACCATGAGCATCTGAGCGATTTCCATCGCAAGGTTGGCACGATATTCGATTTCGCGTTGAAACTCCGCCCGGGCAAACATGAGGAAGAGACGGAGATAGCGCATCACGCCCCCACCGCGCTGTACTGGCGGAGACCAGTTCGCCAAATCGCTCGAAATCCCACGTACGAGGCACACAGCCAGAGTAGTTGCCCGCCCATGAGCAACAAGGCGCGATCGAAGCTCGTTCCTCCCCGAAGAATATCGGCCGGCACGCCAAGCATGTATCCGAACGGCAAAACGTAGGCAATGGATCCCAGGATGCCGGGGAGAAGCGCGAGGGGAGCGATCTGTCCCGCGAAGATGAAGGAAATTCGCTCGAAGACGGAGGATATCGCGGTAACGCGAGTCGTCCAAAACGCCAGCGAGGCGACGATCCAGCCGAAGAGAAAGCGCAGGGCCGCCGCGAAGATCACGCTCGGAACAAACAGGGCAACGTTCCACGGTTGGGTTGTGAAATGAGCGTGAAAGGACACGGCGATGAAGGCAAGGACCGGAAGAAGCGCGGGAAGAGTAAAGAGTTTCCAATTCAAGTTGTCGACAACGGCGTAATGTAGGGGATGAAGCGGACGCAACAGCTTTGACGATAGCTGTCCCTGTCGGACCTCTTGTTCGAACTCCCACGCGTTCCAGGCATTGGCCAGCTGCCCGACCAGAGTAATCGCCACGTAATACGCGGCGAAATCTTCGACAGTAAATCCTCCCACCGCGCTCCCACGCGCCTTGGCGACGGCGACCCACGCGGCAAGAAAGATCACCGGCCGAATGACGTTGCCCACGAGCCACAGAAGCATCTGGACGCGATACTGGACCGCGTTCTGAAAAGTTGCGATGAGAAGGGCCCGGTAGATTCGGAGCACTAGAAGAATCCCCTGGAATCCGACCGATGGAACGCCCTCACCCTGACCCTCTCCCAGCGGGGAGAGGGAATATGGAACGTTCTGCCGGTTTGCGACTCGAAACCGCGATCTGTCACAGCGGACTTGCAGGCGGGACAGCGCTCATTTCACCCGGAACCTTCTCGCCACTGAACACTCGATCGATGACTTCTTCGATTGGCGGATCTTCGACCGATAGGTCGATCAGACGCGTACCGAGATCGTGGACGATCCGACCGGTTCGGTCCGCCGCCAGGTCCCGAGCGACCCGAAGGGTTACCTGGTTCTCCTCCCGCGCGACTTCTTCCCCGTAGCTATCGAGTCGAAGGTCGAGCGCGTCGTCGCGGAGCGTCACCCCGATGAGCTTGTAGGGCGCCATCTGTCCGACGAGGTCGGTGAGATCGCCGTCGTAGCGAAGTAAGCCATGGTGAATCACGACGACCCGCTTGCACAGCGCGACGACGTCGTCCATGTAATGGCTGGTCAAGAGGATCGTCGCGTTCGTTCGCCGATTGTAGTCGGCCACGAAGCGGCGGATCCGCGCCTGCATCGTCACGTCCAGCCCAATTGTTGGCTCGTCAAGGAAGACGACGCGAGGCGAGTGGATCAACGCCGCCGCGAACTCGACCTTCATGCGTTCGCCGAGGCTTAGATTGCGGACGGGCTTGTGGAGAAGAGGGGCCAGATCGAGCAGGTCGACCAGCTCGTCGAGGCCGGCGCGATAGCGATCTTCGGGGATACGATAGATCTCCTGGAGAACCCGTAGGGAATCCGCCGCGGGAATGTCCCAGAGAAGCTGCGATCGATTCCCCATGACCATCGTGATCTGTCGGAGGAAGGCGTAGTCCCGATTCCACGGAGTGAAACCAAGGACGCGGACCTCTCCGGAGGTCGGATTGAGCAGTCCGGAGAGCATTTTCAGAGTCGTCGTCTTACCGGCCCCGTTCGGCCCGAGGAACCCGACGATCTCGCCCGCGGAGATCTGAAAGGAAATTCCCCCCACGGCCGGTACCTCGCGGAACTGACGCTTCAGCAGCGATCGGAGCGTCGCGCCCATTCCCTCTTGACGCTCGTGGACCCGGTACACCTTTCGCAAATCGCGCGCGACGATAGGCACGTCAGGCTCGCCGTTCCGGACGGTCGTGGCTTCAACAGTGGATTTCATGACAACGTGATTATACGGGGAGGTTGAGCCGAGAGGTCAGGAGGGAGGCATAAGAGAATCGGATCGAGAGAGTGGTAGACTCCGATGGTGTCG
>CAZBQK010000108.1:0-9641 GCA_964493975.1 uncultured Dehalococcoidales bacterium
TCACGCGATCGCGATTGGTCGCACCGGAGATCCCGTGGCTCCTTTCAGCTTGAGCGGTGTCGCGACGAAGAGAAAGGCGTACACCCGGTCGCGGGCGAGCTCCTCGCAGTTCACGATTTCCAGAATGTGGATGCCGTTCCGGACGATGAGGACCACGTGGGCGCCAAGGGCCGACGTGCCAACTGGTCTCGCTTCGTAAGCGATCGTGTCCGAGCCGGTCGCGCGGACCTTTCGAGCGGCGAGCCATTCCGCGGCGCTCGCGTCCGGTCCCGGCTCACCGGTCGTGTCGCCGCGGTAGGCCGCTGGGTTGTCCCAGTGCTGAATCCATCCGGTCCGAATCAGGACGACGTCGCCGGCCCGAACCTCAGTCCCCTGTTCCTTTGCGACGGCGTCGAGCTCATCGCCGGTGACCGCCGAGCCGCCCGGCAGGATGTCGACGCCGCGGAACCTCGGAACGTCCAGTAGGACGCCGCGGGCCACGATCGGTCCGACTGTTTCAATGCCATGCTCTCGGAGACCACGCGCGCCGACCTGGGCTTCAGTCGCGTCGCGCCCGCCGTGGATGAGGCCGTCCTCGGCGATGTGGCCGAGCGCGTCGAGGTGAGTGCCGGTGTGACCGCTGATCACGACGACCTCATTCGACGCGCCGCAGCCTTCGGGTAATACCGCGTCTCCGTGTCGAACCATCAGCGTGAAAATGTAGGGTGGATGGAACGACGAAACGGGCATGCCGTTGTAAAGCGGTTGCCCAAGATCGTAGACGCGCCCGTCACTCACAATCGAACCAAGCAGCGCATCGCCGAGCATACGATCCTCCTAAGCGAACCCCGGATTGACGAGAGTGACCCGACTGGCTGAACATGCCAGCCGACTCCTCGTCGAAGCGCGATGAGTCTATCATTACGCCGGATTCGTCAGGAGAGCGTGATAAGCGGTGTCGTAGGGGCGCACGGCTGTGCGCCCTTGGTCCTCGAGCTAACGACCGGGAGGGAGGAACGGACTCACGCCGGGACGACGAACTGGTAGGGGCGTTTCGCGAAACGCCCCTACCCGAATCGACGCCGTCACGGATTCTCTGTACGTCTGTCCTACCGGTGGGGCTCAGCTTAGTTCCGACGGTGTGCACGGCCGTGCGCCCCTACGATTGAGCGCTCGCGCGCCTGGCGGCTAACCAGCTGACCGCGAAATCGACCGCGACTCGCTGAGAAAACAACCTGGCTTCGGCGGAGCCCACTCGACCCCGGGTGACGTGTCCAGTCTTTTCAAAATCGGCTCCTAATTCGGCGAATGGCTCGGCGTCGAGCTCGATGTCCGGGTAGACCTTCCAGGCTCTTTTCTGCCCGTCCGCGACCGGCGCACCCCGTTCGACTGCCTTAGATCCTGGGATCCGGTACTCGGCGAGATGAAACGATGTATTTCGATCGTAACCAACTCCGAGTAAGAGTACGCTGCCATCCAGATCATAGATCCGCGCAAGGGGAGACCCTTCGCCGAGGGCGTAGCTCAGCGCGTGATCGGAGATAATGCCGTCCGCCGACTGGCCCCAGGCGGCGAACGAGAGCGCTGGGTGCGTACTGCGTTGGACGTGGGGCCAGGTGCGGAAAACCTCGACAATTCGTCCCATGTGTCGCGTTGGCGTGATCCGTGGATCGAAGGCGGGCATCGTCTCGCGGATAATCGAGACCCAGTCGTTCGGGACGGGTGGGTTTTGCCATTCCGCCGGATCGGAGTAGTCGCCGGTATGAGTGGGCATCACGATTGTCCCCGCCGGCGTGATGACATCCATCAACGCCTGGACGACCGCAACGGGGCCGCCGCAAACCCAGCCCAACGAGCTGAGCGAGGAATGCACGATGACCGTCATCCCCGGAGAGACGCCAAGCCGGTGCAAGTCGTCGGCGAGACTTTCCCGAGTTCGGGGCGACGGGCTCCGTTGAATCGCCGATGCTTCGCTCATTGACTACGCCTTCACCGCCGGCTCCAGCATCGCCTCGACGTCCACGGTTCGCTTCGTCCGCGAGGCTTCGATCGCTCCGAAGAGCATCGCGGCGGTCTTGATGTTGTCGTCGATCACGGTTGCTGGCGTCGGACCACCTTCTAGCCAGGTGACGAATTCGTCGATCAGGTAGTTATGGCCTTCCCATTTCGGCTTGGCGGGGACGACCTCTTCGGTGATGAGTCCGCCGCCCCGGCTAAAGCGGTGAATCCGGACGACGTGGTCGCGACCAACCGTCACCGAGCCCTTTTCGCATTCGGCGCGGTAGTACTCCTCGTGCCAATTGTTCTGCTCGCCGGCCGCCGTCCCCGACCCTTCGTAGCTCGCCCGAACGCCGTTCGTCATCGTCATTGTGTACATGGCGCAAAACTCGCCCTTGGACGAGCTCCAGGCCGGGTTCCATTCGGAGCCAGCGAGCGTGGCGCAGTCGCCTCCGCTCAAGTTGCGGAGCATGTCGAAGTGGTGGACCGCTCCTTCGACGAGTAGCGCGTGGGGAATCTCGTGCCGAAATGCGGCTCCCCAGGAGAGCGGCTCCCGATAGTCGGCGGCGAAACGGCCGACGACGAAGTTGATTCGCCCGAGATTGCCCGATCGGAGTACGTCGCGGAAGGTGACCATAGGTGCGTTGTAGCGGTAGTTCTGGATCACCTGCATCTTCACGTCGGCCGCCTTGACCGCTCGGTAGGCCGCGAGGCAACCCTCCCAGGTATCGGAGATCGGCTTCTCGCTCAGGATCGGCAGCCGGCGGGCGGCTGCCTGAACTACCATCGGCGTATGAAACGCCGGCGGAATGACGACGATGCAGAAGTCGGCGTCGACGCTTGCAAATGCCGCCGTCGCGTCGACGTACCGTTGGCTTGGCGCTAATCCTAGGAAGTCGCCGGAGGCGTCCAGGGTTGGCTGATGGACGTCGACCAGGCCGACGATCTCGAGCCGATCGAAGAAGTTCGGAAGAAAGCTTCGGATCCATGCTCCAGCCATGCCACCGGCGCCGATCATCAAGCCGCGCTTCTTGGTCGCCATTAGGAAGCGCTCACTTTCGCGACGCCGCGTCGCCGGGGAATGGGGACGCCATGTTCGTCGCGGTGGAGGTGACCCCGGCGCTTCTGACCTTCCAGATCGCTTTCGAGGAAGAAGCCGACGAGATCCTCGGTCACCTCGAGAATGTGGTGCTCGTCGCCCATTCCCGTACAGACCAGGTCGCCAGCGCCCACCTCGTGCTCGATTCCTTCGGTCAGAATCCGGGCCCGACCAGAGATGATGTACCAGATTTCGTCGGCGTCGTGGTAATGCAAGTCGAACTGAGCCGGGTTTCCCTTGGGCACGCGGAAAAGGCCGAACGCGCTTGTCTTGAGCCAATCCGGCTTGTCCGCGAGGGTCTCCGTACGAATGACCGGCATAGGTCTAATCCTCCTATTTGAAAGCGATCTCATGATCTGGGCGTAATTCCCTCTCCCTCTGGGAGAGGGTTAGGGTGAGGGTCGTACCCCCGTCTACTTCTAGTCTCAAACTTCAAGCCCCAGGGTCACGGGAAATGGACGGAACGCCCCTCACCCTCGCCCTCTCCCGTGGGAGAGGGGAGAAGACGGTCCCCACGTGGCGCCGTTTTAACCGCCCCGGACCCTTGGTTTCACCGATTTGAATTCACGCATCGTGTCGGTAATCGCCGTCTCGACGGGAAGCCGCTCCATCGAGCTCGCGCCGACAAAGCCGACCGCGTCGGTTCGGTCGAGGACGTATCGTGCGTCTTCTGGCGTCGCGATTGGACCACCGTGACAAAGGAGCAGGACGTCCCGATTCACCTTCCACGCGGCCTCGCCAATCGCTTGAACTGCCACCGGTGCCCGCTCCAGGCTCATCGCGTCGCCCCGATCGAGACCGATCGAGCCCCCGACGGTCAGGCCCATGTGGGCGATGACCGAATCGGCTCCCGCCTCCGCCATGGCCGAGGCCTCCTCCGGGTTGAAGACGTACGGCACGGTAAAGAAGCCCATGTCGTGGGCCATTCGAATCAGGTCGACCTCCTTGCCGAAGCCGAGATTCGTTCGCTCGAGCTCCATCCGGAATCGTCCGTCGATGAGGCCGACGGTCGGGAAGTTATTGATGCCGGAGAACCCCAGCGCGTCGATCTCCCGGAGGAGGTAGTCCATCTGGCGAAGCGGGTCGGTTCCCATGACTCCGGCGATCACCGGCGTCGACTTGACGACTGGTAGAACCTCGCGCTCCCCCATGTCTTTTACGATCTGGTTCGCGTCGCCGTACGCCAGAATGCCGGCCAGGCTGCCGTGGCCGGCCATTCGGTACCGGCCGGAGTTGTAGATGATGATCAGGTCGGCGCCGCCGACCTCGGCGAACTTTGCCGAAATGCCGGTGCCGGCTCCCGCGCCGACAATCGCGCGGCCGGCGTCACGTTGGGCGCGCAGCCGTTCGAGGACTTGCTGGCGAGTGTAGCGCATGAGTTGTTCTCCAGGCTGTGAGTTGATCCGGTCGTGGAGAGGGGCCTAACTCTCCCTCCATTGTAGGGTTCATGATTGGACAGTTTTGGACCGTGAGACCTGTCGCAGGGGAAACGACTTCCATAAAAGCGAAAGCCATGCTCGTGACTTGTCATCCTGAGCCTCAGCGAAGGATCGTCTTGAAGTAGGAACCACCTTCGTCGTTGGGGCCGATCCTTCGGCCGGCGGGCCTCAGGATGACCTCCGAGACGTCACGCCATCCAGTTCGGTTTGCCGGAGTCGAAATTGTTCGTACTCAAGCTCTCCGCGCCAGCATCTCGAGCAGGACGGCCGCCGCGGTGTCGGCGAATTCGGGATCGTTGACGTTATGGTTGAGCTCGTGGAGAGGAATGTCCTTCCGAAGGTCGCGCTTGATCGCGTCGAAGAGGGCTTTGTCCGCCTCGGGCCACCAAAAGGCCTGGCCCTCACTATCCAGCTGGCTTACTCCCTTGAGTGGGAGAAGAACGGCGACTGGACCGACGCTCCGATTGATTTTCTCGGCGATGATTCGACCGAGCTCGGCGTTCTCATCTGGCGTCGTACGCATCAGCGTCACATTCGGGTTCCAACGGTAGAGGTTCCGATCGCGGTACTTCTCCGGAATGGTGTCAGGGGCTCCAAAGTTCACCATGTCAAGACATCCTGGCGCCACGACCTGGGGAAGTCCGACTCGGGCGGCTGCCTCGAGTCGGTTGGGGCCGGCGCTAAAGACACCGCCGCAGAGCTCGTCGGCCCACTCGGTCGTGGTGACGTCGAGAACTCCCTGAATGAAGCCGTCGGCAATGAGAGATTCCATCGTTTGTCCGCCCGTGCCGGTCGCGTGGAAGACCAGGACTTCGTAACCGGCTTCGTCGAGCGACTTCCGCGCCCGATCGACGCAGGCAGTGGTGTTGCCGAACATCGAGGCGGCAAGAAGGGGGCGCTCGGCGACGGACGGCGGGTCGACCTTCACCATTCCGGCGATCGCGGCCGCCGCGTTCGTGAGAATGCGCGCGGACAAGCGGTTGATCCCGGCGACGTCGACCACCGAGTACATCAGGGTGACGTCCTTGGTTCCGACGTACGGCCGGGTGTCGCCGGCCGCGACGGTCGACACGCACAACTTCGGAACCCCCACCGGCAAAGCCCGCATTGCGCTCGTGGCGATACCGGTTCCGGCGCTTCCGCCGAGGCCAATGATTCCGTCGATTTTCCCCTCGGCGTACAACCGGGCCGCGATTATCGCGGCCCCGTCGGTCATCGCCGCCATCGCTCGCGCCTTATCCCGCGACCCGACTAGCTCGGCGAGGCTTGCACCCCCGGCGTCGGCGACGTCGCGCCGATCGACGTCGGATGGGATGGTCGGTTGATCCAGAACGCCCACGTCGACCACGAGTGGGGTCACCCCTTGGCTGGCGACAACGTCGCGAACGAGCCGAGCCTCGTCACCTTTGGTGTCGAGAGCCGCGAAAATGGCAATAGTTTTCGGCATCGTATCCTCCCGTCCGCTCAAGGGCGATCCAAAAACGCCAATACGACGCGCGCCAGCTCGTCGGGGCGCTCCACCTGGGGTAGGTGGCCGGCTTCGTCGACGACGACTAGCTCCGAGCTCGGGATCGCCGCTCGAAAGTCCTCGGCATAGCGAACCGGGCACACCCCATCCGAGGCGCCCCAGGCGATCAGCGTCGGCATGGTGACCCGGTGCAACCGTTTTGTGAGGCCGCGATTTGGGATCGGCCAGAGGTATTTTGCCGCCGTCGCGAGCGATTTCGCGCGCTCGAGCATGAATTGGACGTAGGGCTCGCCCTCGGAGGGAGCTTCGGCAGCGGCCACGGCCACTGCCGACTCCGGATCGTGGTACGTCGCCCTCGCCAGGTCCGGCGGATCCGCGGCGAAGAAGTCCAGGACCGGGTAGGCTGGATTCCAGAGGCCAAACGGAGCGATCAAGACGAGCCGACTGAACCGGTCCGGCTGGACCGCCGCGAGCTCGGCCGCGAACATTCCGCCCAGTCCGTGTCCGATCAGGGGCAATCCGCGCAGGTTGGCGGCGTCGAGGAAGTCGAGGTAATAGTAGATCAGATCGTGGAGGTCGAGCAGGTGCTCGGTACCGGTGGAGTCGCCATAGCCCGGATGGCAGGGAGCAATCACCCGTCGGGTAGCGGCCAGTCGGTCGAGGAAGTCATCCCAGTTGCGACCCATTTCGCCATGGAGAAACAGCAGGGCTGGGCCGGCCCCAGCCTCGATCACGTCGGCGGCAAATAGGTTTTTTCGGACCGGAACGGTCCGGCGTTTGACGTTAGCCACCGGATGGTTCCACCGACGGAACGGGATCGGAGACGGAGACGGCCCAGCGGGCCGTCTCTACCGGCTCGGAGGGAATCTGCGATGCCCCGTCGGATCCCTCCCCGGTAGAGACGCTTCGCTGAAGCGTCTCGGTCTCTTTCGTCCCCTCGTACATTCGTCGCGGCTCCCTCGATCGCTCGATTGGCTTGATCCACCAGTGATCTTCCCACTCGCCTTCCCAGATGTGGCGCAGCTTGGGGACGACCTCGGTCGCGGTCCGTCGAATATTCTCCATCGTGAGGTCGTGCGGCATCGATCCAATCTGGTTCAGGATCATCAAGTGGCCGACGTGCAAGTCACGGATTACGAATTCCAGCTGTTCGGTCACCTGCGAAGCCGTTCCCGCGACGATGTTTCCGTTCTCGACGAGGTCTTTCCAGGTGAGATACTTCGGCTTCTCCCCGAACGTGCCGGTCTGCCCGAGTAAGCCCGCCTTGATCGTCGCAAGCGTCCGGTAGCCCGGCGCGTCGCCGAAGCCGGCGTAGACGTGGAGCATCTTGTTGAAGAAATACTCGCCGTGAGGACCGTAGCGTTCTTCGACGTCGCTGGCGCTATCGCCGACCGCCACGAGCTGGATGAATCCGGCCTGATAGGGGTTGGGTTCTCCTCCCATCTCGGCGGACTTCTTCCAGAAGCCCCCCATCACGCCTTTGCCCCGCTTGAAGCCGGAGTACGACAAATACGCGTACAGGTATTTCTTCGCGACGCACCACGCCCAGGTCTCGATCGATCCGCCGCCGGGAATCCAGATCGGTGGGTGGGGTTTTTGAATCGGCCGTGGCCAGATGTTGACGTAACGAAGCTGGGTGTAGTTGCCGTCGAAGCTGAACATTTCCGGATTGGTCCACGCTTCGACGATCAGCCGCTCGGCTTCGTAATAGCGATCCCGAAGCGTCGCCGGGTTGATTCCATAGCAGAAGCTGGTATCCATGCTGGTTCCCACCGGGAAACCGGCGACCAGGCGTCCACCGCTGATGCAGTCGAGCATCGCGAACTCTTCGGCGACCCGGACCGGCGGGTTGTAGAGGGCGAGCGAGTTGCCCAGGACGATCAGCGCGACGTCGCGCGTGCGCCGAGCCAGGCTCGCCGCCATGATGTTGGGCGATGGCATGTAGCCGTACGCATTCTGGTGATGTTCGTTGACGCAAATTCCGTCGAAGCCAAGTGCCGCGGCGTATTCAAGCTCGTCTAGCGATTGGTTGTAGAACTCGTGCGATTTGAGCGGGTCGCAAAGGCGATTAGGAACGTCGACCCAGACGCTGTGGTACTGCTCGCGAAAATCCTCCGGCAACTCCCGGAAGGGCATAAGATGGAACATCTCGAGCTTCATCGACCGACCCTCCGTTTGACCCATTCGCCGGCGTCGTGCCGGACCGGAAACGCGGGGATCACTGTCACCTGAACGGACCCAGGGTATCGTAGATTGGTTGGGGCGAGGCGTCAATCGCCGGGCGAATTCGGGCTCGAGGCGAGCTTCCGGTCGCCGCGGGTCGACCAATGTGCCACAATAGGCGTAATCGCTCGTCGCGGGTGAAGTGTTATCGAGTTTAACGCATTGAGGAGGATGATTTGCCAAACACCGCAGTCACGCCGACCTTCGTCTACGTCGGCGGCTACACCAAGTTCCCACCGAACGGCCGAGGAAACGGCGAGGGGATTGAGATCTTTCGGATGGATCGATCGACGGGCGCCTTGACTCACGTCAATTCCGTGCACCCGGTGGAGAATCCGGCATTCCTTACCGTCGATGCGACGAACCGCTTTCTTTACGCGGTCAACTCGTCACCCTCGATTGATGGGCGACCGGGCGGGGCGGTTAGCTCGTTCGCAATCGACCGGGCAACCGGCGGTCTGACCTTCCTGAATCGTCAGCCGACGACCGGACCGGGTCCGTGCCACGTCAGCGTCGATCGGACTGGCTGTTGGGTCATCGCGACGAGTTACCACGCTGGGAACGTCTCCGTCTTTCCGGTCCAACCTGACGGCAGCCTCGCGCCTTCGAGTGACTGCGTCCAGCACGCGGGATCGAGCGTTCATCCCGAGCGGCAAACCGGTCCCCACGCCCATTCGGTCAACTTTGATCTCGCCGAGCGCTTCGCACTCGTCTGCGATCTTGGATTGGACCGTGTCTTCGTTTACCAGCTGGATCGGGCGACCGGCAAGCTGGTACTGAACGATCCGCCTGGCGCCTCGTCGAAACCCGGGGCTGGTCCCCGTCACCTGGCGTTTCATCCGAGCGGGCGGTTCGCCTTCGTCATAAACGAAATTGACTCGACTCTCACTTCGTACTACTTCAATCAGACGACCGGTTCCTTGCGCCCAATCGAAACGCACCCGACGCTGCCCCCGGATTTCAACGGATCGAACTCAACCGCCGACGTCCACGTGACGCCAAATGGCAAGTTCGTCTACGGTTCCAACAGGGGCCACGACAGTCTTGCAATGTACGCGATCGATGGAGCGACCGGTGGGCTGAAGCCACTCGGTTATCAGTCAACTCTGGGAAAGAACCCCCGTAACTTCACGATCGATCCGACCGGTACCTTTCTAATCGCCGCAAACCAGGACTCGGATTCACTCGTCACCTTCCGAATGAACGCCTCGACCGGAGCGCTGACCGCGACCGGCGACGTCGCGACGTCGATGTCCCCGACGTGCGTGAGGATCGTGGGGACGTAGTGGCGCCCGGCCATGCGCTTCTAGCTAGGCGACGACGTGCGATGAGCGCGCCGACTGGGTAGGGGCGGGGGAAGCGGGGACGCGGGGAGGGGGACCTTGGAGCCTGTCTCAAAATGATCGGGACTTCCGGAAAGTATCGCGGTTGTCTA
>CAZBQK010000109.1:0-9244 GCA_964493975.1 uncultured Dehalococcoidales bacterium
AACTGCTTGGCCCCCTCCGCCGTCGGACAAAGGAACATGAGCGCGATCCCGCAATCGCCCTCCGGGTCCGGGACGTCCTGGAGCGCGATCCCGGGAACGTGTCGGATCTGGGACACAACCCGCGCCTTGATCGCCCGGGTGCGCGCCAGAATCGCGGGCATCTTCCGGAACTGCGCCAGCGCCAGGGCGGCGGACAGCTCGCTCATCCGGTAGTTCTCGCCGGAGAAGCTGGGAACCGTGACGTCGCGCTGCCAGAAACGGACGGCCGCGTCGTGGGCGATCAGGCAGCGCTGGTAGTAGTCCGGATCGTCGGTGACGACCACGCCTCCCTCTCCTGCCGTGATCACCTTATACTGCTGCAAGCTGAAGCAGCCGAGGTGCCCAATCGAACCGAGGGGCTTTCCCCGGTAGGTCCCGCCATTCGCCTGGGACACGTCCTCAATGACCCGCAGGTTGGCCTTCCGGGCGACCGCCATGATCTCGTCCATCCGGGCTGGCACGCCCCGCATGTGGACCGGAATAACCGCTTTCGTAAAGCGCGTAATCTTCCGCTCGAAGTCGGCGGGATCGAGGTTGAGCGAGAGATCGATCTCGGCGACGACCGGAACGGCGCGGGCGGCGATGACGGCCGAGGCCGTGGCGATGTAGGTGTAGGCCGGCACGATCACCTCGTCGCCGGGTCCGATGCCGGCGGCGACGAGGGCGGTGACGAGGGCCGCGGTTCCGGAGCTCACGGCGAGGGCGTGAGCGCGGCCGGTGAACGCCCGATAGCCATCTTCGAGCTGACTCGCTTCCGAATCCTCGATCCCCTGGGGTAGGAAACGAAACACCCGCTTCTTGTCCAGCACCCGCAGAACGGCGGTCTTCTCCTCGTCGGCAAATTCCTCCGAGCCGTGGAAAGCTGCTGGCCAGGCGCCACTGAAAAGAGGCTCGCCTCCGTGAATCGCCAGCTTCTCGGATGAGAGAGTCATCGTTGCGCTCCTTTGGTGGTACGATTCGGATCCGACCCGGTCGTCGACGTCGATTGTAACCAATCGGGGCCACGCTTCGCGACCTGGCCCTTCGACGAATTGTCGAGCAGCTCCTGGAGGTATTCGAAATGGTGAGCCCGATGAAGCTGGGGATGCTCCTCTGCGTTCTGGGTCTCATCGTGGCCGGCCTACCAGCGGTTCTCGGCAACGCCCGGCGACCGTTCGACGGTCGTGAAGCCGCCGAGCAAATGACCGTGGCCTCGGCGACAACCGCCACCGTTGGGGAGCTTCCAACGACCCTCGTCACGATCCATCTACGAAATGGCGGGTCCGTGCGCATCCGGGTGACGATTGCCGACACGCCGGCCAGGCAAAGTCTTGGGCTCGCGGGACGAAAGCAGCTCGACTCCGACGTAGGAATGCTGTTTGTTTTTCCAGATCCGGGCCGCTACGAGTTCTGGATGCGAGACGTGACCATCCCCCTATCGATCGCGTTTATCGCGCCCGACGACATCATCGTGGACATTAGGAATTTGAATCCACTCGACGATCGTCGCCAGGTGCCGCCGGTCGACGTGAATGCCGCGGTCGAAGTGCCTCGCGGACTCTTCACCGCGAAGAACGTGGGCGTCGGCGATCGAGTTGACATGCCTCCCCTCCGGATCGACCGATCTCGCTAGCGCCGGCCGTCAGGTCAGGCTCAAGATCCACCCTTTCTCGACCGATACTCGCTTGACCGGCCTTCTGGCCGCCGAGTATACTACCCGAGTTAACGGCCTGGTAGGCAACCATTGGTCTGACGGTCGGATCGACGTCGAATAACTGAGGCTGGAACGTCGATGTAGTCCACCGTTGACGCCACATGACGCCGTACCTAAGACGCCACTCACTCTCGCGATTCGTCGTGGTTGGGGACGAGGACCGTGGAGTTACGCCGTCATTGGTTTGTTTTGGTCCGCTGGTGGTGGCTGGTAGCGCTTTCGACGATCGTTGCCGCGGCGGTATCCTACGCCGTCAGTCGTCAGTTGACTCCGGTCTACAGTGCCGCGTCCCTCATCATGGTCGACCAGGCTCAGAATCCGGTCACCGCCGACTACAATTCAGTCCTCGCGAGCGAGCAGCTGACTCGCACCTACGGTCAGCTCCTGACGACTGAGCCAATTCTGACGTCGACAATCGCGCAGCTGCACCTTGACGTATCAGCCGCGGATCTCGCGACGATGGTCAAGACAACCGTCGTTCCGAACACCGAATTGATTCAGCTCGCCGTAGAGAACACCGATCCGGCCCAGGCGCGTGACGTTGCAAACACGATTGCCCGGGTGTTCATCGAGCAGAACCGCCAGGACAAGCTGGGCAAAAGCGCGTCGTCGGAGCAAGTCCTCCGACAAGAGCTCGCCGACGTCGACGCCCAGCTAAAGCAAACGACCGCGGCGCTTGACAACGCCCGAGCCAATGGCCATGCCCAATCTGCCGAAACGCTGCAGATCCAGTCGCTGCTGTCCCAGCAGCAGAGCACCTATTCCCAGCTCATCCGCTCGCTCGAGCAGGTGCAGCTGGATCAGGCTCGAGTTGGCGATCAAATTCGAGTCGCCGAGCCAGCCAGGCTTCCCACCGTGCCAGTCCGTCCAAAGACCCTCCTCAACGTCGTACTGGCCGGAGTGGTTGGCTTGCTCGTCGGCCTTGGCATGGCCTATCTGATCGAGTATCTGGACGACACCGTCAAGACGCCGGACGACGTCGAGAAATCGGCTGGACTGATATCCCTCGGAACGATCGCGCGCATGCCGCGCCCGCGAGGAGTGACGAGCGCCGTGCTGAACGAGGAGCAAAGCGGTTTGCCGATAGCCGAGGCGTATCGCATTCTCCGCACGAACGTCGACTTCGCAAGAGTTGGCCAGCCGGGCAAAGTTCTTCTGGTGACGAGCGCGAGCGAGAGCGAAGGGAAGACGACGACGGTCGCCAACCTGGCGATCGTCATGGCCCAGTCCGGTCGGCGGGCGATCGCGGTCGACTCGGACCTGCGTCGCCCCTCGCTACACCTGGCGATGGGTGTGAGCAACGAAAACGGGTTAACCAACCTGCTCCTCGACGATAATCCGGATATTGGCGGCGCCCTTCAGCCAACGGTCTGGCCGAATTTGTCAGTCTTAACCAGTGGACCAATTCCACCAAATCCGGCCGAGCTACTCGGGTCGGACCACATGGAGCAGCTACTCGACCGGCTTAGGGAACACGCCGACGTCCTGCTGCTCGACAGTCCGCCTTGTCTCGTCGTTGCCGATCCAAGCATTCTCGCGGCGCGGGTGGACGGCGTGATTCTCGTCGTCGACGCTGGAAAAACCCGGGCCGAAGCGCTCGTGAGGTCGAAAGAACGGTTGCTTCGCGGATCGGCCCACATTCTAGGGGTCGTCCTAAACCGTTTAAGCAGTCGGATATCCGGCTACTACCAATATGACGACGACTACCGCTACTCGACTCAAAGCGCAAAGCGAAACGGATTTTCAACCAATGGGCACGTCGGCTCGGGCCGGGGCCGACGACCGACGCCCTCGTTACAACGCGCCGACGCGGCTAGGGTTGGCGCCGCTGAGCCGGGGGAGGCGACGACAAAGTGATCGCAACGGCGGTGGCTGCGACGGGCGCGGAGGTGATTGACCGGAGCTGGTTTGCGGTCAAAACGAAGCCGCGGAGCGAGACGCAAGCGCGAGTTGTCCTCGAACATCGAGGAATCGAAGTGTACCTGCCGGAGATACCGGCCCGTCAGCGCCGGGACGACCCGACCCGGCGGCGCGAGCCGCTCTTTCCCGGCTACATGTTCGCCCGATTGGCGATGGGGACGTCGGAGTGGGTCGTCGCCCGTTCGGCGCCAGGCATTGCCTACTTCGTGGGCTCGGCCGGCTCGCCCGCGCCTCTGCCGGACGTCCTCGTCGACGAGATCCGGGCGCGACTGGAAGCTCGGGGGCGTCTCGGATGGCAGCCGGTGTATAAGACCGGCGAGCGGGTCGTCATCGACAAAGGGCCCTTCAGCGGCCTCGAGGCGGTTTTCGATCGCATGCTCTCGCCCCGGGGGCGAGTACGGGTGTTCCTGGAAGTTGTCAACCGGCTGGTGCCGCTCGACCTCGACGTCGAGTGTCTTGGCCGAGCCAGGTAGTGCGCGGTACCTTCGAGCACTGTTTGCGCTGAGTTTGGGCTGGATGGGGCGAAAACTCGACCAATGACGGTCCGATCGCTCGAAAGATCAGCAGTTTTAAGAATTAGGCTCTTGGTAGAGGTTCCGAAGCCACCGGAACGTCGAACGGGCGGTAGCATGCCAACGACTGGTTTCGACCCTGACGGCCTGATTTCTTGACGTGAGCGCGATAACGAACGCGCGACGTGCGTGTATCGTCATTGGGCTTGCCACGATCATCGGCGTCGCGCTTCCGAGCATAACCGCATCCAACGCGTCCCTGACGATTTTCAGCTCGACCTTCGCAACAATTTCTGCTCTTTTGCTTTTTGTCGTCGCCTACCGTCGACTTGAGATTCTCCGTCCAGTCGTCATTATTCCTACTCTCTACCTTGCCTACTACACGCTCGGGTCTCTGAATATCTCAACCTACCGAGGAACGGTGACGCCCTACCTGTATCAGGTGGTGGGCCTGGGTATTCTTGCCTACGTCGCCGGTGTACTCGTGGTGGATGCCGTAACTGGTCCGATTCCACCGGGTCCGGTTACTTTTCAGACGGCGTCACTCGCCTGGAGGGGTACCAATGCCCGCACTTTGTCGCTTCTTGGCGTCATAGCAGGTTTGGTCGTAGTTGCGGTGACCATTGGATTGTACGGGGTGCCTGCTCTGCAACCATTTGCGAGATTCGCGGTGCGTCCGGCCCTGATCAAGGCTTCGAGCATTCTCTGGCTTGGAGCGGTTCTGTTTTTCTATCGTGAGCTATGCGAGCACGACCGGCCAAGGAAGAGAGGCTGGCTGTTGCTTCTCGTTTGCGTCGTGCTGGTGGCGTCACTTGGTTACCGAACCTACGTCGTCATGTTCGCGCTGACAATCCTGGGACTGCTGTATTACTTGCGGCGACCTTCCAGTCGCGTCGTCCTTTTCAGCGCTTTACTGGTCGGTCTCTTTGCTGCTGGATCTTGGGGAGTTCGCTTTAGCGCAGGCGAAGGGCGCGGCATTCAGCTCAGCGACGTCTTCAGTCGATACGATTTGCCTGACGGCATCAATCCAGTCCTGGCGATCGCCTATCTTCAGACGAGAGAGGCCGTGGGACTTACGCAGGGCATAATCGACCGTACCAGCACGAACGGCTACCTTAACGGACGACTACTCGTCTCCGACCTTCTGACCGTGCTGCCCGCCGAAAAGGCCGACAAAATCACCGGGGGATTCCTCGTTGTGAATTATCTAGGTGGAACGGCGGTGGCAGGCTGGGCACCGTCGATCGTTGGAGCGTTTTTCCTAGACTATGGCGTAACTGGCGTCATGGTCGGACTGGCCCTGTTGGGAGTGCTCCTGGAAACGGCGTATCTAAGGATGCGGACACTCCGAGATTCACCAAGTCTCATTATCTACGTCTATCTCCTGGTGGCTTCGATAGACCTGATGCACCGAGGAATATTTGCGCCGGACCTCATCTTTCACTTTGCCGTTCTCGCGGGTTCTACAATGTGGGTCGAACGCGTCGGGCGTGGTAGCCTGGTCACCAATCAGCCGCTACCTCGACTTAAAGCGGGTGTTGCGTGACGCGAAGCCGACCGCTTGTCCTTAGGCCAGCCAGTTTGTTTGCTAGCCACCTCCCAGTTGCCAGAGTCATCGCGAAGGTCGGTGGAGGTGACGTCGTCGCGCGAGCCCTTGCATTCGTCTTCTTTGCCCTGGCCGCGCGGCTGCTCTCGCATCAAGAATATGGGGAAATTCGGTACGTGATCTCCACTGGTCTCGTCGGAACCGCCGTTCTCGCTCCGACGACGTTGGCGATGACCTGGTTTGTCGCGGATGCATCGAACGATCTGGGTGAACGGGAAAGACGGTTCGTCGCCGGAAGTTGGCTCTCACTGGCTGTCGCGTTGGCCTCGTCGATTGGGACCGGTCTGATCGCGGCATTGTTGGGTCAACAGTGGCTCGAAATAGCGCTGGTCTCGTTCGGACTCGACGTTGCGTACTACTACTTGCAATACACCAAAGCGGTCCAGCAGTTTACTCGCGCCGGTCTTTTCCCGATGGTTTCCAATGTTATCCAACTCCTCCTCACAAGCATGGCGTTCATCGTTGACTCCTTGCGGAATAGCCTATGGCTTGTATGCGCTTATGCGGGTTCATACGTGGTGGGAATGCTCATGTGCGAGAGGGGCATTCCGACTGGCTTTCGTCGGCGGTTCTCCTTGGTGGACCTGAAGATCGCCAAGAGCATACTTGCGTTCGCGCTACCGCTCGTCGTTCGTCACGGTGCGTACTCCGCGCTACTAGCGTTTGACCTGGTTCTACTTCAACACCTCTCCAGTCCGGACCAACTTTCCGAGTATTCGGTGACGAAAACTATTGCAACTGTCTACCTGGTAGCTCCCTACGCGGTATATAGCGTCCTTATGCCCAAGATAGCAGCCGCTGGGTCGCGAACTTTCGACCAGCAGTTCGTGCTTGCCGAGTGCGCGACGATTCTGATTTCGGTGACTATCCTCGCCATTATGGCGAATCTTGGGCACCCGTTGGTACGAATAGTCTTCGGTCCGGGCTACGAGGCTTCCACGTCGTCCTTGATCCCGGTCGGTGTTGCGATGACGATCTACGGTGCGATCGTGCCCGTTGACGCAGTGCTAAGTGGCTGGGGTAGGCCAGATGTCCTCGGATTCGCCACAATTGGCGGTCTGTTGATAGGTGTGCCATTCGCGGCCGCGACTTTGTCGACGGGTGGTCAAATAGCCGCGGGAGTTTCGCTGCTCATTGCCTGTGCGGCGACGGCTACTATCCTTTTCGGGTGGGCGTTGCACGCAACGCAAGCTCGTCGCGTCGCAGTTCAATGAGGGTCCTCTACATTACGAGTAACAATGTGCCCTACGCACCCGTATCCGGCGGTCAAGCGGCAAGTTTGGCCATTCTGCAAATGTACGCGAATATTGCCGACGTCGATCTTGTCGCACTCTCCGAGGTAACTGACGCGGGCATCGATATGAGGCGTATTGAGTCACTCTGTCAAAGCGTAACCATTATCCCGACAAGACTTCTGTTCGCTCGACACCATTTGCATCACGCAGCAATGGCGGTCCACTCAGTCATCTCGCGGCAGTCGTTTAAGCTTCTGAAGTTCAGGGTAAAAACGCTCAGGGATACACTGATCGCCATGTCGGCGGAACGAACTTGGGATATTGTGCACTTTGATTCGCTGGCGATGTCACAATATGCTCCACTCTTTGCAGATTCTCATCGCGTACTTCTTCAGCAAAACGTCGAATGGGAGATCTTCGAGCGGCACGCGCATCATCAATCATTTGGTCCGCTAAAGTGGTTCTCCTTCGTTGAGGCACGGCGCCTTCGGACGGAAGAAACGCGCCTCGCTTCTGGGGTGGATCTGGTATGTACGCTGAGCGATCGGGACGCGGCGCTAATGGCCGGTGCCGGCTGTCGCGCCAAGATTCGGACATTACGCCTGCCGCCTTTCAATTCCAAGTGGTCCACTCAGGGATTTGATCGCACCGAACCGCTTCTGGTTAGCCTGGGAAACCTGACCTCGCTGGGACGGCAAGAGGGAACGCTGTGGTTCGCCCGCTCCATCTGGCCGAAGGTTCGACGCGACGTGCCAAACGCGAAATGGAAAATCATTGGTGCAAACCCACCCCCATCCATCCGCGCGTTGGACCGACGAGATGGTATTGAAGTAGTTGGATTCGCGCCGGACCTGGACCTAGCCCTCAGTGGTGTGCGAGCTTGCGTCATTCCATTGCACATTGGCGGCGGAATTCGAATCAAGATTCTTGAGATGTTCGCGCGGGGAATTCCATGTGTCGCAACGACAGTAGGCGCTCAAGGATTTTCGGTAGAGGCGGAATCCGACATTCTCCTCGCCGATGAGCCCGGAGACTTTGCCCAGGCGGTTGTGCGAGTATTGACCGATCCGACAGTTTTCTCCCGACTGGTCGACGGTGGCCGCGGCTATTTGGCGCGTAACCACGGCGAGGCCGATTGCCAAAAAACATTCGAAGAGACGCTCTTTTCGACGCTACCACTTGGCGGACTCACCCAGCCCATCTGAAGCCGGTACTCAGGCAAACACATCTCCTCTCAAAATTCTTCTCCGTTGTCGAAGATTCTCTTAGGAACCACATGAACAACTTCCTACGATCGTTCCGCAGAAATCTCTATGGGCTCATGTTGTACCTGGCGAATTACCACGTCTCTCACATTCCGAACCATCGGCTAAGAATTCGGTTCTACCGTACAGTGCGAATGAGAATTGGCATTAGTTCCAGCATCCAGATGCGTCTGTTTGTTCTTGCGCCTCACCTGATTTGCATTGGTGATCATTGCGTGATCAATTATGCTTGCACCCTCGACGGCCGCGGCGGACTCCGAATTGGGAACAACGTCAGTATTTCCCCAGAGGTATGCATCCTCACCTTGGAGCACGATCCTCAGGACTCACGGTTTGCTCTCCGCCCCGGCCCCGTGGAAATCGGCGACAACGTTTGGCTTGGGGCTCGATCGACGATCCTACCAGGCGTGACAATCGGCGAGAACGCCGTGGTCGCCGCGGGCGCCGTCGTGACCAAAGACGTGCCACCACATTTCATCGTCGGAGGAGTGCCGGCGCGGCAGATCGGGACGCGAGAATGCGTTCCCGAATACGTTTTGGATTTCCGGCGACCGTGGCTATAGTAGGGATCCGGGAGATTCGGTTGGTGACGAAGTGTCTTGGTACGGGCGCGATCGTCGCAATTCTCGGTGTCGTTTTGGGCAGGTCTGAAGCAATTACTGCCAATTACGCCGGGCTGACCACGCTAAAGGCTCTTGGCTCTCACGCCTCGAAAGCGCCAACCGTGGCGAACCGGACACCAATCCGAACGGCCGAAGTTGCCGCCATGGGGGGCTCGCGGTCCGTAAGATTGTCGGCAATGACCGCCTACTACCGGGACGACGAACCCGACGCGGTTGTTCTCGCAACACGAGCGGTCGAGCTAAGCAACGATCCCCTTTCGTGGTACTGGTTAGGACGTACGGAAGAAAGCAGCAATTCCGCTCAAGCCGCGGCTGCTTATCGGCAAGGTGGGTTGGGAGGCTTCGTCGCCA
>CAZBQK010000110.1:0-9149 GCA_964493975.1 uncultured Dehalococcoidales bacterium
AAAGCTATCGTCTCTCCCCGTCCCTCTGCGTCTCTGTGTCTCTGTGGTGATTCCCCGTTCGAACCTCTTACAGCGCGACCGGGCGACCGGTGCGGGTCGACTCGTACACGCCCTGGATGATCGCCACGACCCGGCGACCGTCTTCGCCGGTCACGGCCGGCTCCCGGTTCTCCCGGATCGCGCCAATCACGTCGCGAAGCTGATAGGCGTGGAAATTCGGTAGCTCGCCGGGGCCGGTCGCCGCGTCTTCCTTGCGCCACTCCTCGTTCTTGCCCTCGTCGCCGGGAACCGTCCAGATGTCGTTCGAGCCGTCGGCGAAGCCCCAGCAGTCGAGACTGACCGTCGGCCCCCCGGACCCGACGAGGGTCACGCCGTGGATCCGCCGCGGCGGGTTCATGCTGACCGACCCTTTGAGGATTCCCAGGCCACCGTTCTTGAACTTGAGGACCGCGACGGCATTATCCTCGATCTCGACATAGGGATGATTGATGTTCGCCCAGTAGCCGAAGAGCTCGACGGCGGGCCCCATATAGTAAAGGAGGAAATCGATGTTGTGCGGAGACTGGTTCATCAGCACGCCGCCGCCTTCGGTATCCCAGCGGCCCCGCCAGGCGTCTTTCGCGTAGTATTCCGGTCCGCGCCACATCTCGCAGTAGGTTTCTCCCAGGATGATCCGGTCGCCAAGCTTCCCGTCGTCAAGGGCCCGCCGGATCCGCTGAGCGGCCGGCAGCCACCGGCGCTGGGAAAGCACGCTCAACTTGGTTCCGTGCTTGGAGGAGGCCTCCAGCACCCGGTCCGCGTCGTCTAGCGTCGCGGTGAACGGCTTCTCCACCACGCCGTGAATCCCGCGTTGAGCGGCCAGGATCAGTGGCTCGGCGTGCTGGGGGTGCGGGGTGCACACGCAAACGACGTCCAGGCCGCCGGCGTCGAGTAAGGCCCGAGCCGAGTCGTAGGCGTTCGGAACGCCGTACGTCGCGGCAAACTCCTGGGCCCGCCCCAGCTGCACGTCGGCCACGCCGACGATCTGCGCGTCGTCACTCAAAGCCGCCAGCGCCGCCGCGTGATGTCGCGCGATCCCGCCGGTGCCCACGATGCCAAAGCGAATTTTGCTCATCTCGAAATGCGTCCTTCTTTGAAAGTGGTGTTTATCTTATCCCAAGGAGGATGTGGAAGGATACCCGTGGGAGAAAGGGGCGAGGGGATAGAGGGGGTTACCCGGTCAACGTAGCACTCACGTCCCACAGGCGCTTCGCCACCGCTTCGTCGTAGGACTCTTTCGACGAGGGAACGGCCTTTCGGTTGTTGAAATACTTTCCGGTGACTCCGTCGACCTCGGGCGACGTGGCGAGGTAAAGGCTGGTCTGTGCGCCCTGCTCGGGACTGATCGCGAAACGGTGGAGAACGCGCATCACGAGAGAGATGATTCCCCCGTTGTTCTTGGCGAAGTTACTGGCGACAAAGCCGGGATGCAGCGCATTCGTGGTAACGCCGGATCCGTTCAGGCGTCGGGCAAGCTCGTTGGTGAACAGGACATTGCCTAACTTCGACTGCCCGTAGGCCCGCATGGCGCTATACGAGCGCTTCGCCTGCAAATCGTCGAAGTTGATTTTGGCCCCCCGGTGGCTTTCCGAGGACACGCTAACGATCCGGGACGGCGCGCTGGCCTTCAAAGTGTCGAGGAGTAGATTCGTCAGAAGGAAGTAGCTCAAATGGTTGAGGGCGAAGGTCCGTTCCAGGCCGTCGACCGTCTCTTCGCGCCCCCAGTACATCGCCCCGGCATTGTTCACGAGCACGTCCAGCCGATCGTGCCGACTCCGAAACTCCTCGGCAAGGCCACGGATACCGCGCTGCGCTGAAAGGTCGCCAACCAGAAACTCAACCGAGCGATTCTTGGTTTCTTCCTGAATCCGTCGGGCGGCAGCCGCGCACCGCTCCCGGTCGCGGCCGATCAGAACCACCGTCGCCCCGTGCTCGGCCAGCACCCGGGCAGTCACCGCGCCAACCCCCGACGTCGCGCCGGTCACGAGAGCAATCTTCCCAGCCATGGTCATCTCCTTCACGACGACCAGCTCGACTGGATGCCGGACGCCGCGGCCTGCTGGACTCGGACCAGCCGCCGTCCCTTCAGCGCGAGCTGCAGCCGAAGCCGATCTTCGAGGTTGTCGAGATTCAAGCCGGTGATCTCGGACACTCGCCGCAGCCGGTAGGCGAGGCTATTTCGATGGAGGTACAGCGCATCGGCGGCCGAGCGCAAGCTCGCGTCGCATCGAAAATAAACGTCGAGCGTTTCGACGAGTGTCGTCCCGTTCTTCCCATCGTACTCAACCAGCGGCGCCAGCGTCTCATCGCAAAACAAGGCAAGCTCGCTGCTCTGCCGAAACGCGTAGAGCAGACGGTACACTCCCAGGTCGCCAAAAGCCGTCACCTGACCGGGTCCGAAAAACTCGCGTCCGATCTGGTAGGCCTGTTCGGCCTCGTGATAGGCAAGGCGCAGTCCGGCAATCCCCGGATGAAAGCTACCAAGACCGATCGACACCGACACCCCAACCGGGCCCACCAGATACTCCCGCAAACTATCCGCGAAACGACGGGCCGGACTCGGGTCGCCGGGACTCTCGTTTACCAGGAACAGCGCGACGGCCTGCCGCCGCTGTGCGACCAACCCCGCCGCGCCCCGACCGGTGAGGTACTCGCTCACCTCTCGCGCCAGCCGCTCGATCGTCGATCCGCCTCGAGGGTCAAAGCGCTCGATCCGGTCCGGTGCCACCGACAGGACGGTGTAGGTCCGCTGGAGATCGTAGCCCAGATGCCGCCCGCGGTTGATCAATGCCTCGGTGGACTCGTGGACGATTCCGTTTCCTAACAGGTCGTCGAAGAAGTCCCCCCGTAATCGGCGCTCCGCCTCGGTCACGGCCTCCTGCTTCGACAGCTCGAGCGCGCAGACGAGGCTGCCGCGCGTGAGAACCACCTGATCGTCGTCACCGAACTCGTCGGTCGCGGCCACCAGCATGAGGTACCCGGCGATGACCTCTCGAACGGAAACCGGCGACACCAGCGCCATCCCGCCCCGCCAGCCCACCCGAGCTGTCGCCGGCTCACCGCGGGCATCTGGCCCAGCGGGGAAACGCTCGCGCATCGCCTCGAGCAGTCGGCCGGCCTCCGGGTCATCGCCAGCCACGGCGGTCTCGACCTGACTCGGATGGATCGACTCGTGGATGATCTCCCCGGCGGAGCCGTGCAAAACGACGGTCCGTCCCGTGAACTCCGCGAGCCGTTCGACAATGCCGCGGAGTCCCCGGCCACCCATTGATACCGACGCAAACTGCTGGTGCGCCTCGAGTCCAAGCTGGTAGAGCCGATCACGCTGCTCCGCGATGACCCGGCTGATCGCCGGACCCAGGTCGGCGAGATGGTACGTGTCCGGCAGCTGCATCAGTGGAACCTCGGCCCGTTCCGCTCGATCGATCGCTGCCGGATCGACCGGACCAATGACGACCACGCCGGCGACACCGCGATCGGCTACTCTTCCAATTAGCTGAGAAATCGAAAGCGACTCGTCGAGCAACCGCAATGCGTCGGTCGACACCAGCACCAGCTCGTGCCCACTCAATGGCTCAAAGGCCGGTGGCCGCACCCGAAGCGTGGCCGGCCAGCCAACCTCCCGATCTAAACCAGCTTCCCCCGCCAGCACCGTAGCATCACTCAAAGGCGCCAGGCGCAATAAAGCTCGTACCGTTAACGCGATCTCGTCCCCCCGTTGTGGCGACGCTTTTCAAAATTTGGACACACTTGCGCCGGATTGTACCACCGGCCCAAATCCACGCGCAATCCAGACAAAGTTCGACTGCTCGCGGAGGCAACTTCTCGTCGCCCGGCCCAAGTGCGTTGGCGGCATACCCCCGTCGATCAATGGTGCCATGGCGACACAACAACTCTTCTCTGGCACAGCACCGACAGACGGGCTCTTTCCGGTCTCGCCGACCCGCTCGGATCCAACCGTCTTACTCGGCTTACACGCCCGACCGATTGTGGACAACCGCTCGCCGAACCGTTAGGATTGGTAACAGGTCACGGATTCGGCTGTCAGTACCGTCAGGTGACTCTCTATGAGCCGCCCGGTCATCCGTGAACGTATCATAGAATTTCAATATTCATGAACCCCTCGGACGACCTCCGACATAACAAAACCGTCGCCCACACCTCCTAAAACGACGGCAACCACGAGCGATCTGAGGCAAATCACGACACGACATAACTTTTGTGGGTAAGTCGGGCGTTTTCGTGGATAAGTTTCGGTGTTTGTGGATAACTCAACCGGCGTTGGCCACGTCGTAACCTGCCTGATCCTGGGCCAACGTCACGGAGGCACAGCCAGTCCACGGCCATTGGGTCGTTATCCACCAGTCGGTCAACACCCGTGGTGGATGAAAATGCTCGGTGTTACTGGGAGTTTTGGCGCATTTTGCCGTCGTCCACAGCCCTATGACTAGCGCTACGACTTCTTAAAATAATGACCATGGTAGAATTCCATCCGAAGACCATGGCGTATGAAAGGATGCCACCGCGGGTGGCGAATAAATTGTGTTTTTAGACAAAGCAAAATTGTGGGTAAAAGCTGGCGATGGAGGCAACGGGTCGGCTTCCTTTCGCCGAGAGAAGTTTGTGCCGCACGGGGGGCCGGATGGCGGGGATGGCGGGCGAGGTGGCTCGGTATTCCTCGTCGCGAACCCGGAGAAGAACACTCTCTTAGATTTTCATTATCGGCAGCACTTCAAGGCCCAGGTCGGTGGAAAAGGTGGCGGCCGAGGATCGCACGGGAAGGCTGGCGAGGATCTTGAGATTGTCGTGCCACCTGGCACGATCGTTCGAACCGAGGATGGTGAGCTGATCGCCGACTTGGACGCGCCAGGAAAGCGGGTTCTCGTCGCGCGGGGCGGCCGAGGAGGCCTTGGCAACATTCACTTCGCGACCCCAACCCACCAGGCCCCGCGGATCGCGCAAAAGGGCGAACCGGGCGAGGAGCGCGAGCTCGCCCTCGAGCTGCGCCTTATCGCCGACGTGGGCATCATTGGGATGCCAAACGCGGGGAAGTCGACCTTTCTGGCGGCAACGACCCGGGCTAATCCGAAGATTGGCGCCTATCCATTCACCACCTTGTCCCCGAACCTGGGCGTGGCGACGGTACACGGCCGAGTCATTACTCTTGCCGACATTCCTGGTTTGATCGAAGGTGCTCACGCCGGGGTTGGACTTGGGCACGAGTTCCTGCGTCACATCTCCCGGACGAAAGTATTACTCCACCTGATTGACGGAAGCACTCCGGATCCCGTCGCGGCGTATAGCTCGGTCAATGCCGAGCTGGCATTGTTCGACGAGGCGCTGGCCGGCAAGCCACAGGTGGTGGCGATTAATAAGATCGACGAGACCGAGGTGAGCGAGAAGCTCCCCACGATCCGAGCCGCGTTCGCTGAGGTTGGGGTTACTCCCATGGAGTTGTCGGCGGCCGGGGGAGAAGGTGTGCCCGAGGTTCTCGATCGGGTCGTCACGGTATTGGATGAGCTCGCCACGGCCGAGCCCCTGGAAGCGCCGACTGCCGAGGAGCCAATCGTTCTACGGCCCGAGGGACAGCGGGAGACATTCGTCGTGGAGCGGGAAGAGGGCGCGTATCGAGTCATCGGCCGGAGGATCGAGCGCATTGTTGCGATGACCGACTTCGAGAACGAGGAAGGTGCCGCTCACCTCCAGCATCAATTGAAAAAGTTCGGGGTGACTGGCGCTCTCCTGAAAGCTGGGGTGAAGCCTGGCGATTTCGTTCGGATTGGGAAGATCGAGCTCGAATGGACCTGACGAGAGGTCGGATCGGGATCCTGGGTGGCACGTTCGACCCAATCCACGTCGGCCACCTCGTCGTCGCGGAGGATTGCTGGTACCAGCTGGGTCTGAGCGAGGTTATCTTTGTGCCGGTGGGCGAGCCGCCCCATAAACGGGGTCGGTCTGTCTCGGCCGCCGTCGATCGGGTCGCGATGGTTGAGTTGGCAATCACGGGGAATCCCCATTTTCGAATGAGCCGGGCCGACGTCGATCGACCTGGTACCTCCTACAGCGTCGACACCGTTCGGACAATTCGATCGGAGGTGGGATCTGACGCCTCGTTGTTCTTCATAATTGGCGGCGATTCACTCATCGATCTACCTTCCTGGCACCAGCCAAACGTCCTGCTCGAGCTATGCCAAGTCGTGGCAGTGAACCGTCCCGGCTACCCACGCTTCGACCTCAGTCAGCTTGAATCAGTTGTGCCACGGGCGCGCGACCGAATTATCCACCTCGAGGTGCCGTCGCTCGACCTGGCTGCATCGGACGTCCGACGACGTGTCGCCGAGGGACGGCCAATTCGCTACCTCGTTCCGGAGAGCGTCCGGAGCTACGTCGAGGAGCGGGGATTGTATCGATCCAGGCCGCTAGTCCCTCCCCCACTCCTTCACGTATAATCGGATAGAAGGGTCGTTTGTCCGAATCCGGCCATCGGCAGGTCGATAGCGATCGAACCTTTCCCCTCGGTTTTCTCGCTGGTCCGTGGTGATCGATCCGTGAGTGATTTCTTGAGCAACCGACGCGCCCGGCGTTTCCGCCGTCAAGATCCCCGCGAGACGTCTTCGGGCGAGGCTCGCGAAGAGATTGTCGTAAGCATCGATCCCCTGGCGAGCGTTGAAGCCGCCATCGCCTTTCTGAGCGAAGGCGAGATCATCGCCTGCGAGCCAATCTCCTGGGGATCGAACTACAGCTTCGCCGTCGCGTTGCGCCGAGAGGGTGAACAACGGCTGGCGGTTTATAAGCCGCGCCGGGGCGAGGTGCCCCTCTGGGATTTTCCCGACGGCACCCTCTACCGGCGCGAGTACGCCGCGTTTGTCGTCACCCAGGCGCTTGGCTGGGGCATCGTGCCGGCAACGGTTATCCGCGATGGTCCCTATGGCATTGGCACGGTCCAGCTTTACGTCGACCACGACCCCAAGGCGGATCCGGATACTTTTCGGCAGACGCATCCGGGCGACCTGATGCGCATCTCCTTATTCGACATCTTCGCGAATAACGCCGATCGCAAAAGCAGCCATACTCTGCGGGGGAGTGATGGGAAGCTCTGGGCGATCGATCACGGCCTCACGTTCAATACCGTTTCCAAACTTCGGACGGTGATCTGGGATTTCTGCGGCCAGCCGATACCCGACGACATCAAGTCCGAAATTAGCAGCTTCCTTGGCGATCCGGCGAGGGTCAACGCGCTCGACCACCAGCTGCGCGAACTGCTCGACCGTCCAGAGATTGCCACCTTTTTCGCCCGCTTCGAGCGACTTTACAAGCACGGGAAGTTCCCCAACCTGGATCCCTACCGCAACGTCCCCCGTGGGTTTTGGTGAGACCGATGCGATCGAACGTTTCGTCGAAGAAGGTGCCGGGAAAGTCTCCGAAGATTCGCCCCATACCCGACCACGTTCGGGCCGCGCTGACCGAGGTGAAGGCTGGCCTCGAGAATCTGTATGGCGATCGCCTTTGTGGAATCTACCTCTATGGCTCGTACGCGCGGGGCGATTTCCGTTCGGATTCAGACGTTGATGTGATGGTCGTGCTGGCAGGGACACTTAAGCCGGGCTTGGAGATTACCCGAATGAATGCCGTCGTGGCGCCGATCTGCCTACACGACGATCTGGTCATTTCAATCCTTCCAGTTTCTCACCAATCTTTCGCGAACGAATCTGAGCCGCTTTTCCGGTTCGTGCGGCAGGATGCAATGAAGCTTTGACTGACACGACGCGGGCTCTCGTCTTGAAAGCGAAAAAGTCCCTCCAGTCGGCTGACCTTTTACGGTCGAACGGCGACTTCGATTCAGCCGCGTCGCGGGTATATTATTCGATGTTCTATTACGCGACAGCCGCGCTGTTGGTAAAAGGCTACGAGTACGCGAGCCATCAAGGCGTGCTCTCTGGATTCGGGCGGTATTTCGTGAAAACAGGAGAAATGCCGCCCGAATCGCACCGCTGGCTGCTGGACGCTTTCGACAAACGGCAGATGGGAGACTATCTACCTATCTCGCATTTAGACGAAGACGACGTTTCAGAATTGCTGACCAACGCGGAGTCGTTTAATCATCTCGTTGAAGGATGGCTGCAAGCAAAGGAACAAGGTTAGAGGAATAAAGTCACACCTGTCAGACCTTGCCCCACTCCTGCAGGTGTCGAAAGCTGATGGCTGCCGATTCGAGACTCGGGCGCAGCGAAGCATCCTGCTCCACCACGTACCAGCGCGCGGGCGTGGCTTCCGCTGCCGCGAAGACCGCGGGCCAATCGATCACCCCCTCGCCCACCTCGGCGAACATCCGGCTGTGGTCCTCATTCTCGTGCTCGACGGTCAGGTCGACGCCGGCCGGCCGGTCCTTCAGGTGGACGAAGCGACAGCGGTTAGCGTACTTTTGGATGATCGCCGCCGGATCGCAACCGGCGTAGGAGATCCAATAAACGTCGGCTTCCAGGCCGATGTCCTCCGGCTTGGAATCGCCAAAGATGAGGTCCAGCCCAAACTGGTCGCCGTAGCGCTTAAAGTCGTGATGATGGTTGTGGTAGGAGAGTCCGACGCCGCGCTCCAGGATTCGACCGGCCACTTGCTGGAGCCACGCCCCGCCACGTCGGAAGCCCTCCGGATCGGCGTAGCACTCGCGCGGCAGTCCCGGCACGATGAACTCAGAGACTCCGGCGTCCTGGTAGTAACCCACCGCCTCGTCGAAGCGCTCGTCGAGCGACTGAGTGCGAATGTGGATGCCCATGGGCGTCAGGCTCAGATCTGCCAACAGCCCCTTGAGGTCGGAGCTCGAGAGCCCGTAGGTCCCGTAGTAATCGACGAGCTCGACGGCCCGGTAACCAATAGCCGCGACCGACTTGAGCGTGCCGACGAAGTCCTTCGCCAGGTCCTCGCGCACGGTGTACAATTGGAAAGCTACTCCCGGCGTCGCCATTGAGTCCCACCTCTCTGAAATCGTCTTAGTGTTTTGTCATGCTCCAAAGCCTTCCAGGAGTCGAAGCTTCAGCTGGTTTGGCGCGCCTGACCCCCAGTAGCTTCGACGACGGGAGACACTCAATCGAAAATGGACGTGGCGCCCGGAA
>CAZBQK010000111.1:0-9111 GCA_964493975.1 uncultured Dehalococcoidales bacterium
CTCCCCACGGGAGAGGGTTAGAGCCTGCCCTGAGCCCTGCGAAGGGGTGAGGGGCGACCGTTCCCCCCCAATGATAGGAGCCCACTGGGACCTCCAGAATGGAACGCCCCTCACCCTCGCCCTCTCCCGTGGGGAGAGGGGGGAGGGGCGGTTGGAAGTTTGGGGGGAGGAGCGGGGATGCTGAGGGCGTTAGCGACCGGAGCCGGCTCCGAAGCGTCGTGGCCCCAACCGCCACGACCGCCATCCCCGCGGCGACGGAAAGCCAGGGATATAGCGTCTCCGGTACGACGTAGCGCGCCGCGACGAGGGTGAGTAGGCCAAGGACGTAGATCCCAATAGTATGGGTGGCCGTCACCGTTAGTCCCAGAAAGATGGCGTGGCGGGCGGTGCCACGGTTTCCGATGAGGTAGGCCGCGACGATCGTTTTTCCGTGGCCGGGTGACAGGGCGTGCGCGGCACCCCAGATCGCGGCGAGGAGGACGGCCAGCGCGATCGCTGGACCGCCGAGGCGTCCCGCTCCAACGATTCGAGTTAGCGACGATGCTTCGCCAAGAAGCGTACCGGCCGCTCCTGGCGCGATATCCGTTGGCCGAGCAATCTGAGGGCCGTTGATTGACGATGCGATGCCAATGAGCGCACCGAGCAGTCCGGAAGTCGTCCTGGTTGGACGCCCGTTGGCGATGCCGAACGGAACCGGCCCAACTCCGATTCCGCCGGCAAACACGACCGTCGCGTGTGCTTCACGACGATCAAGGGGGGCAGTGAGCAGATCGGTCGGATATAACCGCAGCTCATTACTCACATCCGATGAGGGCACAGAGGAGTCCTTCAGACTGACCCCGTCGCCGGGACTAATCACGATCTCGCGCCAACCGATGCGCTCCGGATCATTGTCGTCGCGGAATGAAAGCGTGACCCCGTTTGCCCCGGCGTTTCGCGCCTGGTCCGGCGGCACGGCGACCAACCATGCCGCGAGCCGAAGTGTGTTGAGTCCTCCCTGGCCTGGAAGAAGCTCGACGGACGAGGACTCGGTCGAGAGGGGCACGGCAATTCCACCGAGCGACAAGCTAAGGTGAGAACGGATGTCGGCAAAACGATTGGCGGCGTAGGTTTGCTTTTCAGCATCCGTAACGACGCCGTTGCCGTCGGCGTCGAGTGTCGACATCTCTTGAAACGTGGGAATCTCGGCGAGATCGATCACATAGCGAACGGCAACTCGGCCGGGTGTGATCTCGATCCGGGAATAGTGGTTGGTTGTGAAATTACCGAGAGGGTGCGCCAATGCAAGCGCAGGCGCGCCGAGGAGACCAACTGTCGCGACCAGCGCGACCGCGAGACGGCGAAGGGCCATGGGGCCTCCCTCCCGGTGGAACAGAAATCGACTCGCGCGTTGGCGACGGATGGCGTGCTCTGCCGCCGTCCAATCGAGGGGCCTGGCGGACCGACGAGCGACGCATCGTCGCGTCGTCGCCGTCCGTAACAGTACTACGACTCGAAGTCTGGTTTGGATCACCGACTGGTCTTGTGATCGCGAAGCCAAGGCTGTGCTAGGATAGACGTCAAAGCTGGAGATGACCTGACTGATGCTTGTCGCATTCGCTGGCGGGGTCGGCGGCGCGAAGATGGCGCACGGTCTCTATCGCGCCCTCGGGCCCGATGCCCTCACCGTCGTCGTCAACACCGCCGACGATTTCGATCATTATGGGCTGCGGGTCTGCGCCGACGCGGATACCGTGACCTACACCCTGGCGGGGTTGGCAAATCCGGCGACCGGTTGGGGGGTCGTCGACGATACCTTCGAGGCGCTTGAGATGCTCGCTCGCTACGGCCACGACCCATGGTTCAAGATCGGCGATCGAGATTTTGCAACTCACATCACCCGGACCCAGCGCCTTCGGGCGGGCGAGTCGTTGACGTCAGTTGTCTCCTCGATGGCCCGGGCTCTCGGGGTCCAAGCCGACGTTCTCCCGATGTGCGACGCGGTCGTTTCCACCAAAGTTCGAACGCCGGACGGGACTCTGGATTTTCAAGAGTATTTTGTCCACCGCCACCAGGGAGACCGGGTAACTGGAGTCGTGTTCGAAGGGATCGAATCGGCCCAATTCTCCGCGGAGGCGAAACGTGCGCTGAGTGAAGCTAGCGCGATCGTCTTCTGTCCGTCAAACCCCATCGTCAGCATTGGGCCGATCTTGTCGGTTCCCGGAGCCCGCGAAGCGCTCGTGGATTGTCGCGTCCCCCGGATCGCCGTGAGTGGGATCATCGCGGGACAAGCTTTGCGGGGGCCAGCCGACCGCATGTTGAGAACTCTTGGTCATGAGGTCTCCGCGGTTGGGGTCGCGGCGATCTACAAGGGGCTCATCGACGCGATGGTCATCGACGAACAAGATGCCGCGCTCGCGTCCCGCATCGAGGCGCTGGGCATGCGGGTCCTCGTTACGCCAACGATCATGCGAGACGACGCCGATCGAGAGGTACTGGCACGTCGGCTGTTGGACTTCGCAACCACGTTGCCGAATCGACGATCTTTAGACGCCGTGTCCGATCGCACACTCGAATGACGAGGGGCCAGGAGTGACCGAGCGCGTCGTGGCCATCGTGCCGGTCAAGAACCTGTCCGCCGTAAAAGGTCGGTTGGCCTCACGGCTAAGCCCGGCCGAAAGGGCTCTCTTCGCCCTGGAATCGCTCGATCAGGTCCTCGCGGCGACGACCGGATCTGGAGCGGTCACGGCTAGTCTTGTCGTGAGTCCGGATGCTCACGTGCGAAACCGGGCGCTGGCCGCCGGCGCCGCCGTGGTGAATGATAATGATGTCGTCGCCGGGTCGGCCGGCTCGACGATCGAAGATCCCCATAATCGCGCCCTCGAATTCGCCCGAGACGTTGCGATTCGACGATGGGGTCCGTCGGCGGTGTTGGTTTTGGCGGGTGACTTGCCGCTCGTTTTGCCAGAAGACGTCGTCGGGCTGATTGCCCTCGGCGAGAGCGACCGATCCGTTGTCATCGCGCCGGACCGTCGGGGGACCGGCACCAATGCAATTTTGCTCCGCCCTCCTGATACCCTTCCTTTTCACTTTGGAGCTGACAGTTATCGATTGCACCGAGAAGCCGCGGAGGCGCGCGGTCTTGGCGTTCGGATCTACCGAAGTGTCGGTACAGCCCACGACGTCGACATTCCGCGCGACCTGGAGGAGCTGAACCGATGACCGTTCGGGCGCCGCGGGACTTGCCGTTTACCGAGCTGGTTCGAGGCCGTCGGTCGGTTCGGAGCTATCGCCCGGATCCGGTGCCACGCGACCTTATCGAGAGGGCGCTCGAGGCGGCCCGGTGGGCGCCGTCCCCTCACGGGCGCATGCCGTGGCGCTTCGTCGTTCTGACCCGACCGGAGGCGAAGGCGCGACTGGCCGACGCGATGGGTGACGAGTGGACCCGTCAGCTCAGCTTGGACGGCGATCCCCCCGAGATCGTCGCGAAGCGTCTGGCTCGATCTCACGATCGGGTCCGAAACACTCCCGTCTGCATTATCCCCTGTTTGTACCTCAAGGACCTCGACACCTATCCGGACCCAAGCCGTCAGGAGGCCGAGAAGCTGATGGCGGTTCAGAGTGTTGGAGCGGCCGCTCAGAACCTTCTCCTGGCCGCCTACGATCTCGGGCTTGACGCCGGCTGGCTGTGCGCTCCCCTCTTTTGTCCGGACACCGTGCGCGAGGCGCTCGATCTATCAACTGACCTCCATCCTCAAGCAATACTTACCCTCGGCTATGCCGCACAAGAACCGAATCGCCGCGAGCGCATGCCTCTTGACGACCTCGTCGTCCACTTCGACTAAACCTGACAGATTCCACCGCGGAACGAAAACTGCAATATCTTTATCTAGCGCTCGTCCTTGCCGCCGGGCGTTGGGCACCTCAGCCAAACTCCGGAGGATTCCTAATCAACACATCACTTTCGAAACGGAGATTCGCTGGACCGATTGCCGGCGTCCTGGCATTGGTGTTCGTGCTCATCGCCGTCCGAGCCTACGCCGACGCGCTATATCAAGGACGGATTTACCCTGGTGTTGTGACCGCCGGGATCGACGTTGGAGGCTTGACCGTCGACGAAGCGACGACTCGACTCTCTCAGCGTTTTGACGAGCTCGCCAAGGCACAGTTGACGGTTCAGGCTGGCGACCAGGCATTCCACTTGACTCGTTCTCAGCTCGGTTTCCATCCGAATGCCGCGGAAGCAGCCCGCTTGAGCTATGAGATCGGTCGCACGTCGGATTTGCTGACCACCCTCTTGGGACCATTCGCCCATCATCGGGTATCGACGCCGTTGCCGGACAATCTTCTGGTCGATGACAAAACGCTTGGCGAGGCCATAGCCCAGATCGAAGCCCGCGTCGACCGACCGTCTACCGACGCCACCCTCGAGCTCTTTCCCGAGCCGCACGTGATGGCCAGCCATTCGGGACAGAAATTTGATCCTACTCGAGCCCAGAATGATCTCCGTACGTCCTTACTGGCTAACCCAGTTGATCCAATCATTCTCGCCGTCGACGTTTCCGAGCCCCAGGTGACGACCGAGCAACTCGAGCCAATCCGAGGTCAGGCGGCCCGGATTCTGAATTCGACGTTCACGCTCACCGACGGACAGCGTCGTTGGATCGTTCCGGCGGACCTCGTTCGCTCGGGTCTGGTCGTGACGACGAATCCACCTGGCCTCGACCTACGGACGTCGGGATTTCAGCCTTTGGTACGTGACGTCGCCCGCCAGGTCGAGCGACCGGTCCAAAACGCTCGGCTCGACATTGCTAATGGCAACGTGAACCTGATTGCCGATTCGAAGGGGTTGATCGTCGACCAACCAGGGACTCTCAGTGGCTTGAGTCAGAGTATTCTCGCCGCCGATTCCACCGTGTCAGTTCAGGTCACCCAAGTCGCTCCCAGCGTCACGTCGGCCGACTTGAATCCGGTCGGCAACGACGCGCGCAAGGCGCTTCTCAAGGGTCTGACGCTGAAGGCGGAAGATCGGTCGTTCCCGCTGACGACGACCGAGCTAGGCGACCTGATGGTGCTCAAGCAATCTGGCGGTGCCTGGACGCTGGTGCTCGACCGGACAAAGGTGTCCGACGTGGTGCAACACGTTAGTCAGCAGTTCGTTCATCCAACCAACCAAGCCCGTTTTGGGTGGGAAAACGGCACGGTCATATTGCGCCAGCCAGTGGTGACGGTCGCGACGATCGACGAAAACGGGGCCGTCGACAAAGTTCTGACCGGCTGGCGCGGGGGCCAGGTGGACCTCCCAATCGTGGCCAAGACGGTCGCGGCGGACGCCGAGCTCATTGGCCGTTTAAACCAGGACCTACACGAGGTTCTCCAGGAGCGAGAGACGTCGTTCGCGGGCAGCATTCCCGAGCGGGCGAACAACATTGCGGTTGCGCTCTCCCGCATCGACGGCACCTACGTCCCTCCCGGAGCGCTCTTTTCCTTTAACCAGACCGTCGGTCCAACCACTCTGGCGGCCGGCTTTCGCTGGGGGTTCGCCTACGCGCCGGGGAGTACGGGGGGGTATCAGGTCGTTCCGTCAGTCGCCGGCGGCATCTGCCAGGTCGCAACAACTCTTTTTCAACCGGTGTTTTGGGCGGGGTACACGATCGAAGAGCGTCACTGGCATACCTTTGTGATGCGCCACTATGCCGACCAGGGCTACCTCGGTCTTGACGCGACGGTGTCTCCGGAGGATGGCGTCGACTTCAAGTTCCGTAACGACTCCGATCACGGCCTGCTGATCCTCGCCGGCACGGATGGGCAGAACGCAAAGGTCACGCTGATTGGAACCCGGCCAGATTGGACGGTCAAGGTCGATCCCGAGGTCGACTCGAACGCTCGTCCGGCTCCGACTGGGGTTACTCGGACGACCTCGCCCGTCTTTGAAAAGGGCCGAGAGATCATCTTGGAAGAGGCGCAAGCTGGCCTCACCGCGGACGTCGTGCGCCACGTCGTGTACCCCGATGGTCACGAGCGGACTTTGCACCTGACGAGTGACTATCAGCCGTCGCAACTCTCGATTCTGGTTGGGACCGGTGGCTCAGCTGGGAATTCCACTAGCTCAACCGGTTGATCGGTGATGCTGTCGCGATCGCCGTCGTTCTCCTCTCGGCACGCTCGAAAGACGGACGGCTGGCGCGGTCGGACAAGCGTTTCAATGCGACGGTACGGCTTCGTTCTCCAGGTGGCTTGCCTCGGATTTGCAACCCTCTTCCTTCTGGCGATTGCCCGGGTGGTCTTTGGCCTGGCCTACGCCGATCGGATCTATCCAGGGGTTCAGGTAGCCGGGGTGGATGTCGGCGGTCTCACAATCGCGGCCGCCGAGGAGCGGCTGGCCGAGCGCTTTCGTACCTTCGAAGGAAGAACGCTCACGCTTCAGGGCGTGGACGTACGAATCCAGCTGACCCCGCGCGATCTTGGCTTCGCACCGGATCCGCATCATTTGGCCGGGGAGGCGTATCGGTTCGGGCGAGGCGGAAGCCCACTTGCCGTCGCTCTTGGCCCAGCCGTGGCCAAGTCCCAGGCGGAGAACGTGGCGTTGTGCCGGACCCCTTGCGGGCCAGCGAATGAATCGTCCTTTCGGTCTAACCCACTAGTGGACATAACGAAATTGACTCTGCTCGTCGACTCGTTGGCAGCTCAGATCGACCGTCCGGCGCGAGACGCCTCACTTGTGACCGAGCCAGAGATCGCGATCCAGCCGGAACAGAACGGCCGCATCCTCGACCGGGATCAGTCGCGACGCTTGCTCTGGTCGGCACTCGGCCAACTCAGGGATGAGCCGATTGATTTGCCGGTCGCGATGGCTCGCCCGTCGGTCGTCGCCGGAGAGCTCACCACGTTGCGCGACCAGGCACGGGCAATTGTTACTCGCCAGCTTTCACTGGTGGATGGAGACCGGGAGTGGCCCATCCCCACCTCGGTGATGCGGTCCGCTCTTTCGATATCCGGTTCGCCTCCAAACTTGTCTCTCGCCGAAGATCCATTTCGCTCGTTTCTCGAGAACGCGAGTCGCCAGGGATCCCGCGCTCCGCGGAATGCGTCGATTGTCGTCGTCTCCGGTCAGATTGTCGTCGACGAAGACCAGCCAGGCCGCACCCTCGACTCAAAAGCCACGATGGCGGCGATCCGGTCTGCGATCCTGGCCGCATCCTCTGATCCGAGCCCGACCGGCCAGGTAAGCACGGTGCGGATTTCAGCTGCCTGGACGGCGGTCGATGCGGCAACTCGGGCAACAGCTCTCGAACCGGTCGCGACGGACGCCCAAGCCGCGATCGACCGAGGGCTCGCTTTGATCGCCGGCGGGGAGCAGTATGCCATCACGCCTAGTGAGTTAGGCGATGTCCTCGTTTTCGGGCCAGTGGACGGTGCCGGCTGGAAGGTTGCTCTCGACGAAGGGAAGCTCGGCAACATCGTCCATCGGCTGAATCGAGGCTACGAGCATCCCGAGCCCCGAGCGCGATTCAGCTTCGCCGACGGAAAGCTCAAGCTCATGGCGCCGGTCGAGCCTGCGCGCTCGATCGACGAGCCAAGGGCGGTTCGGGCCATCGTCGACGGTTGGCGACGAGGCGAGGTCAAGCTGCCGGTCGTGGAATCAACCCCGACATTCGACGACGCGTTTCTCGCTCGGGCGGGTCAGGATTTGCGCGGCGTGATCGAGGAGGCAGTGACGTCCTACGCCGGAAGCATTCCAGACCGGGCCCACAACGTCGAGCTGGCCGCGCGAAACATCGACGGGACGCTTCTAGCGCCCGGAGCGAGCTTTTCGTTCGACGACGCGGTTGGACCGACGACGCTCGACGCCGGCTTTCACTGGGGTTTCGCCATCCAGAGTAACGGCAACGTTCCGACGACGGTTCCGTCGGTGGCCGGAGGTATCTGCCAGGTTGCGACGACCCTGTTCCAGCCGGTTTTCTGGACCGGCTATTCGATCGACGAGCGGCACTGGCACGACTACTGGATTGAAAAGTACCGGACCCGAGGCTACCCCGGGCTCGACGCGACGGTCGATCCAGAGGCCGGCCTCGACCTGAAATTCACCAACGACAGTGGATCGTACCTGCTCATTCACTCGTGGACCGACGGAGGGGCGCTCCACGTCGCGCTCATTGGAACGCGCCCAACCTGGCGGGTCGACGTCAGTCCGGCTCGAGTGACCGACCACGTCGTCGCTCCGACCGAGATCGCGCGAACGACCTCGGCGAGTTTCCCCAAGGGGTCGACGATCGTGACTCAATCCCGGGAAGACGGATTCCGGGTCGCGATCGACCGGCGCGTCGATTATCCGAACGGCCAAAGCCGGACTCTTAACGTTCGAGAACAGTACGCTCCCGCCCAAACGGCAATTCTGGTTGGGGCCGGTTAGCGCGCCGTCTCAGCCATTTGTTCGACTTCCTCGGCGAGCAGCTCCTTTTCCTCTTCCCGTACCGCGACTTCGCGATCGAGGAGACCAAGAATCTCGTTGAGCGCGCGCCCTCCCAGGGCAATGGTGAACGCGTCGCCCGCGACGACGGCAATTCTCCGGAACAGCTCGTTAAACTCTGGCCATGGCGTCCGGAGTGGTGGAGCGTCGACAAATGTTGGTCGAAAAACGATCGCGAGAAAGAATCCCACCCAGGTGCCGAAGCAGAGGTCGCAGGTAACCAGGCGCCCAAGCCATTCCGAGTGTCGCTGGATCCAGGCGCGACAGTCGCGAAACAGCCAGGACTCGACCACGATCACGGTCACCTGACAGTTCATCGCGCTGAGAAATACGAAGCGAGACAGCCAGGACCACGCCATAACGCTACCCCGCCCGACGAATCAGTGAGCCAGGAGACAGGAGCCAGAAGGTGAGGCCCCAGCGCCGCGTTCGGCCACGGTGCCAGACCAATTAGGATGGCGACGCAAGACCGAGGCCAGCGGCTCCCGTAGCGGAGAACATGGCCATCGAGCCGTCGCGACTCAAGGGAGCTTGTCAGGACGTGCGTGTCGCCTGGATTCTGACTTCTGCCTCCACTAGAGCAGAAACGGGTCGGGTTGAGCTAGAAGCCGAGTAAGGGGTCAGTAGCGCGGGGGCTTGTCCCCCGCCCGTCTCCCGTTGCG
>CAZBQK010000112.1:0-8844 GCA_964493975.1 uncultured Dehalococcoidales bacterium
GCTTTGAAAGGCGAAAGGACATCGAGCGGCACCTTCGTGTATGATAGAAACGCAGGCAAGGTGGCGGCATCACGTCGGGCAAACGACGGTTAGAGCGTCACGGTCGGTCCAGACACGTCACTAACTGGAGGGCTGGTCGCGGCCACTGTCCTTGTCGGTATCAACTTCACTCGATTCTTGACTCACAGGAGTTAAGGTATGTTCAAGCGTATCGCGGTTGCTTTACTGGTCCTGATCAGTCTTCCCTTCGTCGCGCTCGCCGTCGCGGTGGGCTATCTGCTGTTTGCCGAATGGCGCGAGAGGATGCGAAATCCGCCGTCGACCACGGTGTAGCGAATCCTCAGCGCTGGCCGGATTGCCGCGAGGCGGTCCGGCACTAGCGATTGGTTGGCGTGGCTCCAAACTACGCCCGGTTGTCTTCCAAGGTCTGCGACACCTCCTGAATCCTGACGCCAGTCGGCCGGGTTGAAAGTTTCCCGTCCAGCGGGTATTCTTTGCCTTTGACGAAGTCGTGAGTAGTAGGGACCTGTTAACCTGAGATTCCCTCGCACGGGACGATCCGGGCCGGTAATTCCTGCCTTCTCACCCATCGATAATGTATTTGTGCGAATTGAGGTGTCTCTCGTTATGCCCGAGCAGTTCGTCCTTTTTGATGAGGACGCGCGCACCGCGTTGAAGAACGGCGTTGACACGATGTCGCGCTTGATCCGCGTCACTCTTGGTCCCCGTGCGCGCACGGTGGCGATTCAGCCAATCGTTGGAACGAATCGCCCGCCGGAAATACTTGACGACGGTGCGACGATCGCGCGTCGTACGCTCCAGATCCCCCGTCCGTTTGAGGACATGGGGGCAATGATTATTCGGCAACTTGCTTGCCAGGTTGGCGATACCGTAGGCGATGGGGCGGCCACGGCCGTGGTCATCGCTCAGAGCCTGCTCGAAGCCTCGATCAAATATGTGGCCGCCGGTGGCAATCCCATGTTCGTCAAGCACGGAATCGAGAAGGCGCTGGTCGTTGCACTGGCGGAGCTGGATCGCCAGGCGCGCCCGGTCGACGGTCCGGACGACCTCCGACGAGTCGCCGCCGCGTGCACGCGAGATCCGAAAATAGCCGGCCTGATCGGCGAGATCTTCGACATTATCGGACGAGACGGGATTGTGACCGTAGAAAATGGCCACGGAACGACGATCGAGCGCGAATACGTCGAGGGTATTCAGTGGGACAAGGGATGGGTTTCGCCCTATCTCTGCACTGATACGGAACGGATGGAAGCCAGCGTCGAGAACGCGGTCATAGCAATCACCGACCGATTCCTTAGTAAGGCCGAAGACGTGACGCCGATCCTCCAGGCGGCTTTCGAGCGCGGCGAGACGCAGCTCTTCCTGCTCGCTGGGGATATTTCTGGCGACGCCCTGTCCACTTTGGTCAATAACAAGCAGCGCGGCGTGATGACAATAGTCGCGGTAAAGGCGCCTGGCTACGGCGATCGCCGTTATCGGATCCTCGAGGACATCGCGGTCTTCACCGGGGCGCGGGTCCTCAAGGAGGACGCCGGCGAAACGATGGAAAACTTCGCCTACGATTTCTTCGGGCGAGCGCGTCGAGTGTGGAGCAATCGCGACTTCTTTACGGTCATGGAGGGGATGGGCAACCCCACGGCGATTCGGAAACGAATTAGCCAGATCAAAGCCGAAGTTCCCACCGTCACCGACGAATACGAGCGCGGCAAGATGCGCGAGCGCGTCGGCAAGCTCTCAGGGGGCATGGCCATACTCAAGGTTGGCGCGCCAACCGAAATGGAACGGGACGAGAAGAAGCTCCAGGCCGAGGACGCCGTCGTCACCACGAGGCTCGCCCTGGAAGGGGGCGTGGTCGCCGGCGGGGGAGTTGCGCTCCTTGGCTGCATCTCCGCTCTCGAGCGAATGAATCTCGAAGGCGAGGAAGCGATGGGCGTCGAAATTCTCGCTCGAGCCCTCGAGGCGCCAACTCGCCAGATTCTCCAGAATGGTGGCTACGAGCCGAATCCGATCATCGGAGATTTGCGTTCGCGACCGCCAGGTTGGGGATATGACGTCGTCGCCGACAAAGTGGTCGACATGTGGGATGCCGGAATCATCGACCCGTTAAAGGTCGTCCACACGGCGCTCGAGAAGTCCGTCAGCACGGCGCTCATGGCCTTGACGACGGAGGCTCTCGTCCGAAAGTCGAAGCCCTCCGAAAGCCTGAACCCGTAGGACTCGAGTTGAGCTTGCTCCGTAGTGGCAAGCTGGAACTAGCGCGGGATTCATCGGGCCGCGGTTAGCAAATGTCTCATCCGAAACCCGGTCGCGCGGACCGACGCGCAAGGAAGGCCTCGACGATAAACGTCGAGGCCTTCCTCCATCAAGAAGGCGGAGGCGCTCTTGTCGGCACTCTTTCGCTTTAATCCCGATCAGGTGGCGTACTATGAAGTCGCCGGTTGGAAGGCGTATTACGATCACGACTGGTGGAAACTACTCCGGCTGATTGTTAGCCTTTGCCAGGAACAGTTCCAGATTCCGTTCCCGATGTCATTGCTCGCGGCGTACTACACCGTCCGCGCGTCCGCTTCCTGGGTTCCCACAAACCACGACGAGCGCATGGTTCGCTGGTTTCTCGAACGATTTTATCGAGTCGCCCAGCGCTATTCCCGACTCAAATTTGACCCAGCTCGGGTCGGCGAGCTGGAGCTGGCCTATTGGGACATTCACCGCCGCCTTTCGGGGCAACCGGACAAGACCGAGCTACTTCAGTCAATCATCGTCCTCCACGCGGAGCTCTTTAAGCTTACGACCGAACAAGCGCGAGAATCGGCCGCTTATCGCGTGGAGGCGGCCACGATTCTCGACACGATTACCAGCGGGACTTCGACCGATCCGGCGGGAGATTGGCAGCGGACTGAAGAATGCTTGCGGAGCTGCTATCGCTCGCTCGCTCAGACGATCGGAACTATTCCCTAGGCATGTCTCGCCGTGCCCGCGAAGGCTCTCGCAAGGGTCAAGCCGCCCCAGATGATGGCAAAGATTCCGATAATTTGCGCGACTGACGCCAGGGTTGAGGCTCCGGTTCCCACGAGAGTGATGCCAAGTAAGAGCAGAACGACTCCAGTGCCCACGGCGAGCCAGTCGCCTCTCGTGAAGCCGCCGATGAGCTCTGGGATGGCGCTCACAATGGCCCAGGCCGCGATAACGTAGAGGACAACCGCTAGGCTAGTGCCAGGCCAAAATAGAATGGCGAGACCCGCGGCGATGCCGATGACGCCTTCGAGCGCGGACGACCACCATTCTTCGTGATGGGATGATTGACGTTGCGCCGCGAGAAGCGCCAGGGCGCCCGAAATCAGCGCGTAAGCCGCGAAGAGGGTCACGAGGACACGCAGCGTTATCGCCGGCCAAATAAGGATAGCGAGCCCAAATATGATCGCGACGATTCCACGAAAAATGGACGAGTCAGTCAGGGTCGATCGCTCCGGCCGGGCGGCCATCGTCGGCCTCCTTTCCCGTAAACCTCATGCCCCGTCGCCACCCATGACCGGTAGTCGACGCGGCTGGAAGCGGCGTTACCGAGGAAACGCTGCCGCCGATGGAGCGGTGAAGCTCTGAACCAGGAGGACGATTCCGCGTACGATCCAGAAGATGCCGATCACCATGACCAATGCTAGGGCGCCCCGGCCCGGATTAGCCAGGAGAATAAACCCGAACAGGGCCGACAACAGACCAACCGCGAACAGGAGCAGCTGCCCAGTCGCGAATGAGGCAAAGATTTCGAGCATCCCGACGAAAATGGCCCAGAAGGCGATGACGTAGAGCAGGATCAGGGCAGTTATTCCGGGATACGCGAAGACAAACAGTCCGGCGGCGATGCCAACGATTCCGATGACCAGCTGGGGCCACCAGGTCCGGCGCTCGCCGATCCGCCGAAACATGTCGATCAAGTTGATCACGCCGTCGACGATGGCGAAAATCCCGAAAAACAGAATAAACAGGGCCAATGTGAGCCCCGGAAAGAAAAGGGCAACTAACCCGAAGAGGATCGCGGCGACCCCGGCGGCCGCGTACACCCACCAGGTCTGATCCGCGTTCAGATCTTGCACCATGGATTCCTCCCCCCTTACCAGTCATTCCCTCGCAACGGACCTCCGCGATTTCGGCAGATACCAGCTGAATCGCGTCGACCGCGACGGTAGGAGGATCCTTTAGCAAGAGCTGTTCCTCTGGGCTTTGAATCCCCGGCGCGCCGAGGGGATGATTCCTCACGGCCCCTCTCAGGAGTCGGAATTCTGGGCAAGAATCAACGCGCCCTTGAGACAAAATGATAGCGGTTCCCCCGGCACGATCGAATACGCGCGTTGCGCTTGGATCGGGGCTTCGAGCAGCAATGCGCGGAGTATCTCAACGGCCTGTTGGGGCGTTCTCATCCGCTCGACCCAGTCGGAAAAGTCCAGCCGGACATTCCAGGTATGCACGACCTCGCTCCGCAGTCCAACCCGATCGAGCATTGCCTGCCACTGGCCGATCGTATGGTCACGTACGTGGGAGCGGTCTCGCAGGAGCTCGACGGTGTTGATGAAGGTGTCGAGAGCCGGATCGTCCGGCGCGATCGTGTCGCTCAAGAGGAAACGTCCTCCCAACGTCAGGACCCGGGCGACCTCGGCAACTACCCGCGACGGGTCCCCATAGTGATGGGCGCTGTAGCGCGACGTGACCAGATCGAAGGCCGAGTCCGGAAACGGCAGGTGGCCAACATCGGCCCGGGCAAAGGAGACGTTTGTCACTTGCCGCTCTTCGGCCAGGCGTGTTGCCCGTTCGAGCATCTCGGTCGTCAGATCGACGCCGACAAGCTGACGGGCGTGCGGAGCGAGCATGAACGCGGTGTGTCCCACGGCCGTGCCGAGATCGAGCACTCGTTCCTCTCCCCGCAAATCGGCGACCTGTCGGAGTATCGGAAGGTCCTCACCCCGGGCGTGAACCGCGCTCGCGACGTAGTTTTCCGCCACCGCGCCAAATTGCCTCTGAACTTCGCGCTCCATCCAGTTCTTTCCTCCCAGCCTTCCGCGGCCCCTCGAGTTATATCTGTCGATTCTACCGCTAGATGGGTTAGACTAGCCTCGACCCTCGCGAGCGATGGCTGACCGCACCATCTAACGTGAAATCGTCCAAGGGAGCTTTCGATGGGATGCATTCTCTGGCCGTTCCGTTTTGTTTGGCAGCTTGTCACCACGATATTGGGTTTGACTGGGCGCTTGGTCGCCGTTCTGGTGGGGATGGGGCTTGTCGTCATCGGTGTGGTTTTGACGGTGACAGTCGTCGGCGCCGTGATTGGTATTCCGCTTATCCTACTGGGACTCGTGCTGGTCGCTCGGGGAATTTTCTAGAGGCGTGATGAAGAGAATCAAGATCGGCATCGTCGGCGCCGGATTCGCGGCTCAATTCCACGCCCACTGCTACCGCCGGGTGGCTGGCGTGGAGGTCGATCTTCACGCCGTGGCGGCCGCCCATCCGGATCGCGCCCGCCGCTTCGCCGACGAGCACCGGGTTGGCCGAGCCTACGATCGGGTCGAGGATCTCTTAGCCGACCCGGAAATCGACCTCGTCGATATTTGCGCGCCGAACAATCTACACGGGACGTTGGTTGAAGCCGTGGCAGCGGCCGGCAAGCACGTCGCGGTTGAAAAGCCGCTGACCGGTTATTTTGGCGACGATTGGCCGGATCCAACCGCGCTGATTGGAGACGTCGTCCCTCGGGAACACATGCGCCGCGGGGCGCTGTCGAACGCGAATCGGGCGATCGACGCCTGTCGGGCAGCCGGGGTACGTCTCATGTACGCCGAGAATTGGGTCTACGCGCCAGGCATCCAGAAGATCCGCCGACTGATGGCAAAAGCCGGCGGGACGATCCTTCGAATCGAAGGCGAGGAATCGCACTCGGGAAGCCACGCGGCCTACTATCGACGCTGGCGCACCGCTGGCGGAGGGTCGCTACTTGGCAAGGGTTGTCACCCGCTCGGCGCGGCGCTCTACCTCAAGCGCGACGAGGGCATCCGCCGACGTGGGGTTCCGATTCGGCCGGTCAGCGTCATGGCCGAGACCGCTCGACTGACCCGTACGGCCGGATTTGTCGCCGATGCCCCGAAGCACGTGAAGTCCGGGTACGAAGATATTGAGGACTGGGCGTGCGTCCTCGTCACATTCGAGGACGGCACCGTCGCGCAAATCACGGCCGGCGACACGACTCTCGGGGGTATTCGCAACTACCTAACCGCCTTCGCCACGAACGCGGTCGCCACCGCGCGGATCAATCCCAACGACGCCTGTATCGCCTACGCGCCCGAGCCGACGACATTCGGCGATGAGTATATTACCGAGAAGATCGAGACGAAGGCCGGGTGGACGTTTCCATCGCCGGACGAGGACTTCATCACCGGATATCCTCAGGAGATGCAGGATTTCGTCGAAGCAGTCGTCGAGGATCGCGAGCCCCTGTCCGGCGCTGACCTGGCGCTCGACGTCGTCGCGGTTATCTTCGCTGGTTATCAGTCGGCGGCCGAGGGACGCCGAGTCGCGGTTGAATAAGGGACGTCTGGCAGCGTCCAGACGCTGGGGGCCGACCGGCTAAAGCCTCGACTCCACGGATTGTTCTTCGCGGAGTCGAGGCTTTAGCCGGTCGTCTCCGGCCACATGAAACGCGCGGGAGGCAGCTATTGTCATCGCCAATCCTAGAAATCGACGCCGGCGAACACGACCGCCGAGATTGCCCGGTGTTTGTGCCGGCACCGGCCGATCTCGCCACCGGACCACTCGTTCTGGTCCCCGATGGAGGCGGCGCGCCCATCCCGGTCCAGCGCCTCGGCGACCGGCTAGCATTCGTCGTCGACCGGTTGAATCGTGGCGCCCGACGTCGATGTCGTCTCGAGGTGGGCGGGAGTGACGTCGAGGGGGTGAGGCTGATCGAGCACCCCGACACGATTGACGTCACCGTTCGCGGAAAGCCATTCACGACCTACCGCTACGGTCAGGACGAGGTCCGTCCCTACTTTTACCCGCTCTACGGTCCGATCGGGACGCCCATGACGCGCAGTTTCCCGATGGAAACGGGGGTTCAAGGCGAATCCACCGATCATCCGCACCACCGCTCGCTGTACATCGCGTTCGGCGAGGTCAACGGCGTCGACGTGTGGGCCGAGCCGCCGAATCCAAACACCGGGCGAATCGTTCATCGGGGATGGGATGGTGCCGTCGCCGGACCGGTTGCCGCCCAGCTGAAAGAGCGTCTCCAATGGACCGATTCGAACGGGACGCCCCTCCTCGAGGAACGGCGATCCGTCGTGGCGTACGCGACCGAAGGCGCCCATTTGCTCGACCTTGACATCGATCTTCGCCCATCGAAGTCTGCCGTCCTCTTTGGCGACACGAAGGAAGGGGGACCGCTCGCCGTTCGCGTGGCCAGTGCGATCGAAGGGTCGCGAGGCGGGTTGATCCAGAACGCGTATGGCGGGCGTCGAGAGCGGGAGACCTGGGGAAAGAGAGCGCCGTGGGTCGATTACTCCGGCTTCCTTGGACATGGGACCGTCGGAGTGGCGATCATGGACCATCCGTCCAGTTTTCGCCATCCAACCTGGTGGCACGTCCGGGACTACGGCCTTTTTGCCGCGAATCCCTTTGGCACGAGCGCCTTCACCGGCGATCCGAGCAAGCGGGGAGATTTCGTGCTCGCGCCAGGCGAAACCCTCGGGTTCCGTTATCGAGTCTGTTTGCATGTTGGCAACGCCGACGAAGCAGAGATTGCCGAACGGTACCACGATTATGCAAACCCGCCCACGACTACGTGGAGCTAAAGCGGAATCCGGGAGTCAAAGCTTTAGCTGGTTTGGCGCGCTTGACCAGCTAAAGCTTCGACTCCAAGAGGCCCGTAATCGACATGGGCCCGGCGGTAGCGTTCCGACATTCGAGATGACCGGTGAATGGCGTGCGGGGGAAACGTCCGCGCTCCGGATATCGCGGTGTCGGCTTGGCGGCGTCGATCAGCCTTTCGCCGCCGCTAATGCTGCTTCTAGAGCGGCGCCGTAGTTCGGTTCAGTCATTTGATCGGCCACGTAATCGGCGTAGGCGATCCGATCGTCCGGACCGATCACAATGACAGCCCGTTGGAGAAGCCGCCATTCCTTGATGAGCACGCCGTAATTGCGACCAAAATCCTCGTCGCGGTGGCTGGATAGGGCGATGTGGGTGACTCCCTCGGCACCCTGCCAACGTGCCTGAGCGAAGGGAAGGTCCATGCTGATCGTGTACAGCTGAACGCTGGCGGGAAGGCCGCGCCGCTCGTCGTCCCAACGCTTAGTCTCGACGTGACAGACTGGTGTGTCGAGCGAGTTCACGACGTTTAGCAGTCGGACTCGGCGGGCCGTGTCCGCCAATCGAATCGTTCGGATGCTGGAGTCCGCCGGGTCGAGATAATCGAGTGCAAACTCCGGCGCCAGATCGCCTGGCGTGAGCCGTCGCCCAATAACGGTCAGCCGGGCGTCCAGCTCGAAAGCTTCGCCAGTCCGTTCGATAGTCAACACCTACTCCTTTGCCTAGTTCCACGTTGATTTAACGCATGATACTCGCAGTGAGCCCTTGCCTTGGTTACGCCTTTCGCGCCTTCACCAGGAGTTTGTCGTCGGTGTACGAGACGACCGTCGAGCCATTCACGACGATGTGGAGCACCGCCTTCACCGAGGCGGGTGCCGCCACGAAAGCGCGGTCGAGGGAAGCTTTCGCGTCGGCGGATGCATTAGCACGGTCAACCCAGGCGCGAAACGGGTGAGCCTTACCAATGGTCAAATC
>CAZBQK010000113.1:0-8699 GCA_964493975.1 uncultured Dehalococcoidales bacterium
AAGGAGAGAGCGGGAGTCAGAAGGCCCCGCGACGCCGTCGGCGTCGCCCCGGTCCCCCTCTCCTTGTCAAAGGGGAGGGCGAGGGAGGGGTTCCCATCTCCCCTACGGCTTCGGCTTCGGAGGCGGCGTTGCCGCGGGCGACGGCGACGGGGTTGGGGTTGGCGGCGCGACGGTAACGACGGCTGGGGACGCGGTGCGTCCGTTATCGTTGATCACGGTCAAGGTGTAGGTTGTCGTCTGATCCGGCGATACGGTGACGTTCCCCTGGTAGCTCGGCGTGCTCACGTCGCGATCCATCAACGACTTCCCGTCGCTCCCCAGCATCGTGATGTGTTTGGCGTTCTGGACGCTGAAAGTCAGGGTCGCTTTGTCTCCCTTGTTGATTGTGGCCGGTGCGGCGGTAAAGAAGTCGATCTTCACCGGTCCTAAGCCAACGGTAACGGTCACCTTTTTCTGGATCGCGTTGCCGTCGGGACCGGTCACCGTCAGGGTGTACTCCGTCGTCTTATCCGGCTGAACCGTTCGACTGACCTCGCCCGGGGCGACTGGATCGCCCGGCTGAATTGCGATCGAAGCCGCTCCGGGCGCGCTCCAGGTCAACGTTGCGCGATCTCCCTTGGCGATGGACGGTGGGTCAACTTTGAAAAGGACGTTGATATCGCCGACGGTCACCTTGACGACCTTGCTATCGCTTCCCCCGGCGTTTGTAGCCGTGAGCGTGTAGTCCACCTCGCCGACGTCCAGGGGGCGGACGATCTGATCGCTTGCCCCGTCCGGTATCGTCAGCTCCGGCTTTCCCGGAACGACCTCGCCCTTCGACGCCTTGAGCGTGAGCTTGGTAAAGTTCTGGGCGGTCCAGCGGAGCCGAACGTCGCCACCTTTGACAACGCCGCTTTCTGGACTCGCCGTGAAGGACGTGATCTGCGGTGCGTCGATGATAACTTCGACTTCCTTCGTCGCCGGCTGAGTGCCCTCCGCGCCGGTCGCCGTGATCTGGTACTTCGCCGGGCTCGTCTTCGGGTGAACCGTTGCCTCGCCCGAGGGCATGGGATTGGCAATTTCGTCGGCCGGCGTAATCGTCACCTTCGTCGCGGAATCGGTTTGCCAGGTCAGCTTGGCGTCGTCGCCCTCTTTCTTGAGATGATCCGGTTGGAGGACGAAGCTCAGGATCTTTGGCGCAACCGGCGCCGGAAGCACCTGAACCGTGATGCTTCGGTTGTTCGAGATGAAGCCAAGATACTGGTTGTGGGCGGTCAAGGTGTAGGACGTCGACGCCACCGGTTTCACCGTTTGCTTGCCGTCGGTTTTCGGGTCGGCGACGCTGTACTTCTCGACCCCACCAGTCGATTCGAGGGTGACCGGTCCGGGGTGGTCGAGTGACCAGGAAAGATCGACCGTGTTCCCAACAACGACGGACGTCGGATTCGGTTCAAACTTCGTGATCTTGGGCGGCTGCAGGAACAGCAGATACACCCCCGCCAGAATTATAAGGGGAAGAACAATTGCCCAAACTTGACCGAACACCCCCAAGACGCGCTGCTCGAGGCTCTGGAGCCACCACGGAATCCGCGGCGGGCACAGTAGATCGGCGCGCAGGCTGTCCCGAGCCTGGCCGGCCGTCGCGTTCACCGTGACAACGTAGTTGCGTTCCATGCCGAGCCAGTGCCGATACTGGACGCGCGACAATAGGACGAGCTCATCTTTGCCGCCGCTCGCGACGCCGATGCCCCGCTCGACCTGTTGCCGATCCCACTTCGAGCTCACACCCTGCGCCTCGGCTTCAAAGCCAAAGGCGCGCTTGATTCGGCTAAAGATGGCACCAGCTTTGGACACTGCGCCGTCACCCTCGGTAGCCAGAAAGACCGTCGCGACGTCGTTCCCAAGATTCTGCATGACCAAGCGATACGTTCCCCGCGAGCCACGGATTTGCTTCGGACTTAGCTCGTATCGCACGTCTTCGAATCGGCGGATTGTCACCTGTCCGGTCACGACTCGACGACTCCTGGGCTCGCCCTGGGTTGTCGCGCTCACCGCGATTGGATGCGCTCCCGCCCGCGACTTCCAATCTCGGGGAGGAGCGAAAACGATCCGCAGCTTCGCGACCGCGTCGGCCGAGGCCTTTCCGTGGGCGGCGGTGTGAAACAGCTGAACCAGCGCCGGATCCGCGACGTTTCCATTGGGCAGAATGATCCGATACCATTCCTTCGGAAGACCTTCGACCTCGATCTTGAAGAAGTCGATGTGGCCGGTGTGGTTGATGACGGTGACGGAGATCTGGGCTTCGCCGCCGGCCTCGACGTCGGTCAGGGGAGGATCGAGGATCACCTCGATCAGCTCGCCGGCCGCCTCGACTCTTGGGGCTTCGTGAAAGGTTGTGACTATCCGGCCAAACTGAAGCTGGTCGCCTTCGGCGAGGGGTACTTCTTGACCAAAAGCGAGCTGACTTCCGTTATGCTGGGTGTCGTTCGTCGTCGTCGACTCGACCCGCATGAACCACTGACCGTTGCGCGTGAAGAAGCTTCCATGTCGTCGGGACACGGTCCGACCACCAGGCAAGTCACCCAGATCGACGTCCGGTCGGTAGCTCCGGTCTTCGGTGTGGCGACCCAGGGTGAGCGCTCGTCCCTCTGGCGTGGTTAGCGGGAATACTTGACCGTCGGTCCGAAGCTCGGCCGGGGCCTCGACGGCCCGGACAATTGTCGCGTCTGGATTAGCGGCCGGTGCCTCGACTCCCGCTCGAAACACGAGCGCCACTTTGCCAAGTCGGATCTCGTCTCCATCGGTAAGCGAAGCCTTCTCGCCGGCGGCAAGGGTTCGTCCGCCGACGACGGTGTCGTTCGTGACCGAGGGCTCAACCTGGAGCCGCCATCCGCCGTCTTCACGGAAGACCCGGGCGTGGCGGCGCGACACCGTCTGGCCGTCGGCCAGGTCGGCAAGGTCGACGTCGGGCGTGAAGCTGCCATCGTTGCTGCGCCGGCCGACGAGCACGCCATCAGATTTCAGGACGAGTCGGGTTGTGTTCCCCGCGACCAGCTCAGCCACTGCCTACTCCAGCTCGATCGCTTCGAGCGGGCGCTGACGCTGCCGTCCGTAGACGGCGACGTTGACCCCAAGCTCGAGGGCTGACCGGACGGTTTCTCGCGGAAGCGCGGCATCCGATCGTCCGCCCACCCAGGAACAGCCGTAATCCGCCGTCGTCAGCACAATGCCATCGCCTTCGGTTAAGGTGATTCCTTCGGCGACCGCGAGCGGCGGCGCCGCGAAAGGGTGGCGCGCGGTTAAAACTGGATGCCATCTCCCCACCGGCTTGAGCTGACGATCGAGGCCGTGGGCGAGGCCCTCGATCACCGTCGCAAACTCGGTCGGATTTCCGCCTTCCCGACAGCCGTCGGCCAGAATAACGCCGCCCGCTTGAAGAAAGGCTCGAAATCGGCTCGCCGCCGATTGGTCGACGACAAACCCACGAGAACCAGAAAGATAGAGCAGCGAGGCCGGAGGTATGGGGTCTCCAAGACGAATTGCCCCGGCCCACCGTGGTCGGTATGGGGTCGACCGCCCGATCTCCCGCAGGAGGAATCGCAGCCCGATTTGATGGTTCACGGCAGCTTCCCGCGCCTCGTCGGTTCCGTCCACCACGAGCTGAGCGACGACGAGATCCGGTCGAGGGCGGACCAGTAGCCGCTCCCGATAGCGAAGGTCAATCTCTCCTGCTTGAGGCGCGCTCAAATCCACCGCGTTTCGAATGGGACCGGCGACGGTCACCCGAGCCAATTCGATGGTTGGCGAGGTTGGCGCGACCGTCCCGATCTGGATCTCGCATTTTTCGACGACCCGGGTATACTCATCCAGGTCGTTCCAAAAGCGTTGCGGCGTGGTCAACTCTTCGCGTAGTCGAGCCGACACATATAAGGTCGATCCATTGGTCGCCGAGACCGGGAGATGACGCTCCTGGGCCACGAGAATGGCGCGACCCTGAGGATCGATCGCAACACCCGGACGGACGATGACGGTGTTGGGAATTGATTCGTCGGCGACGACCTCCAGCCCTTCGACCACGCCCCAGCCGTGGCCGGCCAGAAGATGGAGGCGGGCCAGGACTCGATGGTAATCGTGCGCGTCGGCCCAAGCGGATTCGTCGATCATCAGCCCACGGAAGGGGTTGACCCGTTTGAACTCGCTCACTCCGATCGTCGCCAACGTGTCTGTTTTCGGAGGAAGGCGCCCGGGCCAGGTTGCCGTGGGCGGCCGATCCACCACGGCCGGTTGAACCACGGGAATGGCCGGAGGTGGAGGAGGCGGCACTGGCCTCTCCATCACCGTTGGAGGCACCGGCATAATCGTCCGTCCGCCGTCGTCGAACGCCGACGGAGTCGCGGGCTGGAGCACCGGCGCTCGGAAGGTCAGGACGACGTCGCCGAATTGAATCAGCGCGTCGTCGACAAGCGGGACCTCGTCTCCCTTTTCGATGACCCGGCCGCCGACGAGAGTTGGGTTCCGCGAATCGAGCTCGACTTTAAGATACCAGCGATCGCCGCGGCGAACGGCACGAGCGTGTCGTCTCGACACGGTTTCTCCGCCCTTGAGCGGGCCCACGACGATCTTTGGCGGATCGTCCTGACTGCGTCCATCGCGGCCAATTAGATTCTCGCCATCCGCGAGCTCAAAGCTAGTACCATCAGCCGCGATGAAGCTAGCCATCGCTCCCTCCCTTGAAAGCCATTGGGGCTTGGACGATCCGGACCACGTGGCCCACCTGAGCCGGCTTCAGATCTTCCACCAGGGCGTCGGCCCCTTGTTGGTCGACGAAGATCTCACCCGTCTTCGCGAGGGTCACCGTAATGTCGCCAAGCCGGTGCGCGCCGAGCTGGGTGTTCAGCCCCAGCGCCGCGTCTTGACCCACCCTCATGCCGTCAAAGTTCTCGACGATGAGCGGGCGGGTTCCAGTATGGATCTTCAGCTCCTCGCGCATGCCGCGGCGCGTGCCTTTCCACCGGCGTAGCTCGACCGCCTTCTGAATCAGCTCGCGCTTCCTTGCCTCGTCCAGTCCCGGCTCGAACGTTTCGCCGACCCATTGCGCCAGCCAGGGAAGGAACGCCGCCGGAGTTAGCCCCGGATCGAGGTAGGAGTGGGTATTATCGACCATTTGCTCGATTGGGTCGAGCACACTTTGAAAGATCAAAAGGAAGCGCGCGAGAAACAGGTCGTCCTGGTACACCGAGGGGAGATATTGCAGAAATCGACTGCGCATCGTCGCCGCTCCGGGCGCGAGCGCCACGAGCCGGGCTGGGAGAGCGATCGGCTCATCGCCAACCGCTGGCACGAGCTCGACGACAAACTCGTATTCGCCGAGCGGCGCGGCGGAGTCCTGACGGGGCGGGTGCACGACGAGGAGCACCTCCGCCGGCTCACCAGAGGCTAGTCGAAGCCGGGCGGAAGAGACGCTGTACCAGGACGTGGGGAGTCCGCGGACGTGGACCCCATATTCTCGGACTTCCTCGTCGGTGACTCCCTGGAACGGCTCAACCTCGATCGTCGTTTCCGCCGTGGCACCAGCTTCCACGTACAAAACGTCGTTCGTCAGCCGAGCCAGTCGCTGCAAGATGGCCATCGCGCGATCCCTACTCCTCGACAACCTCGATCTCGTGGAGGTCCGAGCATAACACCTCGGTATCGGCCAGTCGAATCAGGCGTTCGTCAGCTCCGACCTGGCGGATTCCGTCGGCATCGTACGTCACCGCTCGAAAGCGGACCTCCTCGACGTACTCGACGCCCTCGACCCCCTGGAGGATCGGATAAACGTCACCCATCGTGAGCGACTTACCAAAAGGCCAGCCGTTTCGATCGGATCCACCGGTGACGGGCTGAATGAAGCGGTAGAGCAGACGCTTGGCGTCGTCTTGAACTCGGGCCCGCATTGCCTCGCGCTCGACCGCTTCAAGGTCGCGGCGGGCGTGAATGACGAGCCTCGATCGAACGCTCACCCAGCGGTAATCGGCAAGGCCAACCGCCAGCTCGGTGGTCACCGGACAGCGCTCCTCGAGGTACGCCTTGACGTTGCGCACGACTTCCCGCCGCACCTCTGGTCCCAACCGGAGCTGCTCTCGCGGCACGTACTCGTCGGTCGTCGGAACCGAGGGAACCAGCAAAAGCCGCACGTGATGGGGGGCCGTTCCGTTCGCATTTGGATCCGACGAAGCGGTCAAGCAGCGCACCCGGGCGGCTTGAGGCGTTGCCTCACGCGCCAGATACTCAAAGTCGGAGCGGGTGACGGCGACCTCGCGTGTTCGGACGATCTTTGGCCCGCGCAGCTTGAGCGCATCCAGGGTTTCGCGGTCGCGGCCTCCGGTGGCCGGGCGAAAGTTGGATACCCATTTGACGTACGATAGCTCCGAGGCCGACTTGGGCACGACCAGAGTTCCCCGACCGACGTTTCCAATCGTGCCCCCGCCGCTTCGGTAGCGGGTGAAGCGGACTATTTGACCTTTCGGCGGCACCCGCCCGTACTGCCGCTCTTCTCCGCCCGGTTCGTGTAGGCGTGGACCAAATCGAACTTCGCCGGTCAAACTATCTATGACGAAGTGCGAATCCGTCGGCGAGGAGTCGGCAAAGTGCTCGACTTCCGTCCAGCGGTCGTAGGCGCCGTCGGGCCTCTGCACTTCGACAGTTTCCGGTGCATTGCCGTCGGTGCGTCGCGGCAGGACCGGTGGATGCAGCACGCGGAACGACTGAGCCGGCGTTCCGTCACTACGTCCGAGCACTTCCGGTGGCACCTCGAATGACTGACTGGCGACGACCATACCGCCAAGGCTTTCCGGCTCAAAGCCATGAATAATCGGCGAGAGGTCGTAAAAGCGCTCGTCCGGCCGACGCCGGCCCGCGCGACAGCGAATCCAGCATGCCTCGAGTGCCCTCGTTCCGACTCTGATCTCGCGCACTGCCGATGTGCGCGGTAGGACGAGCAGGATCCGACCGTTCCGGTTGAGTCCGCGGGTATCGTCCAGACGGGGACCAAGCTCGGCGCACTCGGGCTCGGTTTGGCGCAGAACCGATAGCTCCTCGATCGGCGGCAGCAGCGTACCCCAACTGTCGCCGTTCCAAAACTCCCAGGTCAGGGGAGGGTCTTCCTGATTAATGTTGGGCGCCCGCAGGGTCTCGCACCGGGCGTTCAGGCGAACGACGTGCCCGCCAAGGTTCTCCTCGAATCCCAGGTAAAACGTGTCGCCTTCGACCGGGATGTCTTGAAAAACCGCGATGTCAGCATTGTCCCAGGCCAGTCGGTCGGTCACGTCGAGGTAGGTGTTCTCGCTCGCTAGTTCCGGGGAGGGTTGGTGAGCGAGCACAAAGTATCGGAGCGCCGGGGTTCGAATGCGCAGGTCGGTATCGGTTGTGAAGTTGATCGCCGGCCGAGTCTCGGTCTGACGGGTCGCGATCTCGGTTCCCCGAGGGATGGTCTTAGTTTCACGTTGCGGCGCCGTGAGCCAGAACGTCAGCTCGGCGCTGGCCGGCACTTCCGGATGCAGTCGAGCCCCGATCAGCTCGAGGAAGGTCAGATAATCTCGGTCCGGAACTTTGTTCAGTCGGTACAGGACGATATCCGTCATCCAGGCAAAAAGCTCGATCAGCGTCACGCCCGGATCACTGACGTTGTGGTCGGTCCACTCGGGGCAGTACTGGGGGATGCGTCGCTTCGCTTCGTCGACCAGATCCTGGAAGTTACGCGGATCGATAATGGGGGTTGTCGGCGGCATCCCGCTTACTCCTCGCCCGGAATCAGGTACAGGGGATAGACGAGATTGCGCTCGTCGTTTGTCGCTTTCACCACGTAGCGGACGACGACCATCACCTGGGCCGGATCGTCCGGGCTGGTCTCGACCTGGACGTCGGCAACCGTGATCCTCGGCTCCCACCAGCCCAGCGCTTCCATGACGTGGTAGCGAATGAGGCCGACCATCGTCGCATCATTGGAGCCGAAGACGAGGTCGTGAATGCCGCATCCAAAATTGGGGCGCATGCGCCGTTCATTATAGGCGGTCGCGAGGATAAGGCGGATCGAACGTTCGATTGCTTGTTCTTCCGTGGCGAGCGCGATTCCCCCCCGACCGTCGACGCCAAACGGAAACGCCAGGCCCGTCCCCAAGAAACTGCGCGCTCGATCCACCGCTCCCGAATCTGCCATTGCTACCTCTCAGCCCCCGATCAGCACCGTGCTGACCGCGACGACGGTTCCCGAAGGTAATGGCGCGGGATCGTTGCAGGTTAGCGCCGTGTCGCCCGCGCGCGCGGCCGGCTTCTTATTGATCAATACTGTTGCGCTCCCTTTCATGATCGTCGCCTGGTTGGTCGGCGGAGCCATGAACGGACCCGGCCCCATCGGAATGTGTGGCGGCGTATTCGTCGCCTGACTACCGAGGGTCGCCGCCGGCATACCCATGATCATGACGTCCGTGCTGCAACCGCTCGTGATCATGCCGGTGAACGGATGGGGCAACGGCGTTGGTACTGGCGGTCCGGGAGGCGCTGGAATCATGATGATGTGAATGTCCGTTCCAACCACCTTATCTCCGAGCTTCGCCGCGGGCTGACCCATGACATACCTCTTTTGTTGCGGAGTGCGTTGACTGCCATAACTCCATGCGAATTCTGGCCAGTGGAGGTTCACATCTCAATCTAGGGCAGACGCAAACGACAATGGCGGACAT
>CAZBQK010000114.1:0-1825 GCA_964493975.1 uncultured Dehalococcoidales bacterium
GAGTACGGCCTTGAGCCGCTCCTCGAACTCGCCTCGGTACTTCGTCCCGGCGACAAGCGACCCAATGTCCAAGGTCAGCAGCCGCTTCCCGAGAAGCGTTTCCGGAACCTCGCCCGCGACGATTCGCTGGGCGAGGCCTTCGACGATGGCTGTCTTCCCCACGCCCGGCTCGCCGATCAGCGCGGGATTGTTTTTCGTGCGTCGGCTCAAGATTTGAACGACGCGCTCGATCTCTTTTTGTCGACCAATGCACGGATCCAGCTTCCCGTTCCGCGCGGCTGCCGTCAGATCGATTCCCATCTGGTCGATCGTTGGGGTTCGAGTCGCCTGACGCGACTCGTGCTGAGAGTAGGTTGAGCTCTGGCTCAACACGTGAATGACCTGCGCCCGCACCTTGTCCAGGCTCACGCCGAGGCTCTCGAGAACTCCGGCGGCGATACCCTCACCTTCGCGCACGAGACCCAGCAGCAGGTGCTCCGTGCCGATGTAATGGTGGTTTAGCCGTCGCGCCTCGTCCACGGCAAGCTCAATGACCTTCTTCGCGCGGGGAGTGAGACCAATCTCTCCCATGACCATCCGGTCGCCCCGCCCAATGATGAACTCCACCGCGGAGCGCACCTTGTTGAGCTCGACCCCCATGTTGGCCAGGACCTTGGCGGCGACGCCGTCTCCCTCGCGAACGAGGCCAAGCAGGAGGTGCTCGGTGCCGATGTAATTGTGATTAAAGCGCTGAGCCTCTTCCTGAGCTAGGGTCAGTACTTTCCGCGCTCGCTCGGTAAACTTGTCGAATCTATCCGCCACGGTAGTTCCCCTTTTGGTTAAGAGCGGCGAACCGCCCCCGACTCAGCTGCATTAGTTGAAATTGCGCCAGACATCCCCATGGTCTAACGGTCCCCCACGTTGAAACGCGAGCCTCCCTCATTCCAATCGGCTCCGACGCTGGTGTAACTCGTCTCTTGAACGTCCTCTTCCGCCGCTTGTCGAAGGCTCAAGCCTAATCGCCGTCGTTCCGGTTCTACTCGGAGAACCCGAACGGTGATGACGTCGCCCTCTTGAACGACGTTCCGCGGGTGAGTGACGTGTCGGTCACTCAGCTCGCTCACGTGGACAAGCCCTTCGATCCCATCATCCAATCGCACAAACGCGCCAAAGGTTGTGAGACGGGCCACTGTACCGGTCACGAGCCCCCCCACTGGATAGCGCTCCGCCGCGGTCAGCCAGGGTTCTGGCTGGGTTCGACGAATGCTAAGAGATACCTTCTGACGCTCCCGATCGACGCCGAGAACGACCACGTCGACGTCCGACCCCACGGTTACAATCTCTGTTGGATTCGCAACCGGCCGCCAGGCTAGCTCGGATAAGTGAACCAGTCCATCGGCCCCGCCAAGGTCGACAAAGACGCCAAACTCAGTGATTCCAGAAACGCGTCCGCGGCGAATTTCGCCTTCTTTCAGCTCGGCCAGTAACCGCTCGCGTCGCTGTCCTCGCAATTCCTGAGAGGCTAAACGCTCCGACAGGACGAGCCGATTCCGCGCTCGATTGACCTCGAGTACCTTGACCGACAAGGTCTCGCCGACGAGAGCCGCGAGCAATTTCTCGCTATCCTGACCGGTCGGCGATGCACCTGGACGAAGACGGGCGATCTGGCTCAGCGGAATGAATCCCCGCAGTCCCTCGACGTCGGCGACCAGTCCGCCACGATTGACCTCGACGACCTTGGCCGGCATGATCGTGCCCGCCTCGAAGTTGCTCTGTACAACGCCCCACCCGCGCTCCGACCGAGCCCGGCTAAACGACAACATCGCGTGATCCGATCGACCCTCTG
>CAZBQK010000114.1:1835-6683 GCA_964493975.1 uncultured Dehalococcoidales bacterium
TCGCCGGCCCGTAGCTGTTGGCTATCGACAAGGGCCTGAACCTCGGTTATGGGAATGAGACCCTCGGACTTAGTTCCCAAGTCAACCAGCACGCCATCCCGGTCAATCGACACCACGACGCCCTCAAGCATCTCGCCTCGTCGGAGAACGCGCCATTCCTGTTCGGCGGCCGCCATCAGACGAGCCTGATCGTCGTCAGCCCCGAGTGGGGTTGATTCTTTGGATTCACGTCGCTGTGAAGCGTGGACCGAGGCGCTTTCGCTCGTGTCGTCGGCCGGTGAGACCGTATCTTCAGCGTGGCTTTCGCCCGGATGCATCAGCGCCCCCTCGGCTTTCATCGCCTCGTCGATCGGTCGCAAGCACTGCCCCCAACGCGACGTCAACCTGCTGGGGCAACTGCACCAGGCGTTAAACGACGGCTCGGCGCGAGGCGACACCTCAGCAATGCCATTATACCAAAGGCCCGGAGAGGTGACAAGAAACGCCGATCTGAGGCTGAAGTGGTCGGTCGCCCGTTCGTCTAGCGGCGTTGCCGATTATTCGGCATCTCCGTAGAATTGAACGATGAGGCGTGGAGGGCCGCGCACGACCTTCGTGACGCATCCACATGATTGTACAGGGAATACCCCCACGGAAACGTCGGCCAAGTGCCGACGTCGATCAAAAGGCAACAGACGAAAGGCGACAGATGGGCACGTCATGGCATTAGTTGGCCAATCAATTCAGCGTCGAATCGTGTCGACGGGTCAGGCAGCGCGAATGGCCCGGCGGTGGCAGAGCGAAGGAACGCGCGTCGTCCTGACGAACGGCTGCTTCGACCTCCTTCACATCGGTCACGCCCGCTACCTTCAGGCGGCGCGGTCGCTCGGTCGCCTCGTGGTCGCCGTAAACTCCGATGAATCCGTGAAAGCATTGAAGGGTCACTCTCGACCGATTATCGCCGACGTTGAACGGGCGGAGCTCCTTGCGTCCTTGCGGTCGGTCGATCTGGTCACGATCTTCGACGACCTGACCGCCGAGCGTCTCCTGGAAGAGATTCGACCAGACGTCTACGTCAAGGGGGCCGACTACGGCCCACATGGCCGGCCCCTTCCCGAGTCCGAGGTCGCGGCTCGGATTGGCACGCGGGTCGAGCTGATTGAGCTGACCCCGGGCCGATCGACCAGCACCATCGTCGAGCACATTTGCCGACTCTCCCAGTGACCACGCGCGGCGGAATGCTCTCGGCGGCTGGTCTGATCCTATTCGGAACCCTGGCGAGCCGCCTTCTCGGCCTGGTCCGCGAGCAGGTGATCGCGGGACTCTTCGGAGTATCGGCGGTCACCTCCGCGTTCCAAACCGCCGCGACCGTCCCAACCATGTTTTACGACCTGGTCATTGGCGGCGCGGTGAGCGCGGCGCTCGTTCCGGTTCTCAGCGGCTATGGCTGCTCGGAAGACGATGGCGAAGAATTTGGTACGATCGTCGGCACCCTGCTCGTCGGCGCCGGCCTGCTTCTCGCGGCGATTGTCGGGGTTCTCCTCATATTCGCCGGTCAAATGACGACTATTTTGGGCATCGCACCCGATCATTCGAACTTTGGCGTCACGGTCGTGCTCGTCCGAATCGTCGTTCCCGCCCTACTTTTTCTCGGGCTATCTGGCGTTATCAGCGCGGTTTGTTACGCCCGACAACGGTTTGTCTTTCCAGCGTTTTCCATCGCGCTATTCAACGGAGTTGTGGTCGTGTCGGCGTTGGCCCTCCATGGAGCGATCGGCGGGGCCAGCCTCGCCGTTGGCGTCCTGGCCGGAGCAATCGTTCAATGTCTGGTCGTCTTGCCGGGACTGCGTGGCGCGTCGGTTCGGCTGGTGTTTCGGCCGAATCACCCGGCCGTGCGTCAGATTCTTCGGCTGTACGCCCCGGTCGCCGCCGGACTCGTCATCACCGAGCTGGGGGTTATCGTCGACCGTAACCTCGCGAATCAGACCGGGGAGACGAGTGTCGCGCTGATGCGAGTTGCGACGACTCTGGTTCAGCTTCCTCTCGGGCTGGTCGCCACCGCGACATCGCTCGCCGCGCTGCCGGTTCTCTCTCGTCTTGCCGACGACAAGGTCGAGTTCCGGGCGGCGCTATCCGCTGGCATGCGCCTCGCGCTTCTCGCGATCCTCCCGCTCGCCACGTTTCTGATCGTCTTCGCCGTCCCGGTTGTCCGGCTGGTATTTGAGCGGGGTGCCTTCGATTCGACGGCAACCGCCGTGACGGCCCAGGCGTTCCTGCTTTACGCGCCGCAGCTTCCCTTCGTCGCGGTCGATCAATTGCTGATCTACGCCTTCTACGCTCGGAAGGACACCATGACCCCGATGCTCGTGGGTCTTGGCGGGGTGGGCCTTTATCTTGGCACGGCTCTGATTCTCATTGGACCGGTCCGCCTCGGAGTCCAGGGACTCATCCTCGCCAATACCGTTCAAAACAGCGTTCACGCGATCGTCCTGATGTTCCTGCTCACGCGGTCCGTTGGTTCGTTATCGGGCTTTGGAGTTGCCGGGAGCCTGCGTCAGGGATTGATCGCGGCGTTTGGAGCGGGAATCGTCGCGGCTGGTTTAGCAAGTGTCGTCGCCGAGCCGAGAGGAACGATTAGCCTCGTGGCGTACCTGGCCGCGCTGGGAATCACGGTCGTGGTCGTTTACGTCGTGCTTCTCACGGTACAGGGGCAATCGGAAGTACGATCGGTGCCGGGGGCAATCCGATCGAGGCTCATCGCGCGAGGAGCAAAGTAGGGGATGAAGGGTGCCGGAGGAGGGACTTGAACCCACACGAAGTTGCCTTCAACGGTTTTTGAGTGTGTTGTCAGTCGTCCTGGACGTCCGTATGTGCGTTTGGCGTCCGAAAAAGCAGCTCAATTGTTCGCGGTCGTGTCTCCCGTGCGAGTGCTCGCCGAGCGGTGAGGAAGTAATACGAAAAAGGTGCTTCCAATCCCCGGTGTGCTCTCCACCCAGATCCGGCCACCGTGCGCTTCGACGATCCCTTTGGTGATATACAACCCTAAGCCAGTCCCCGTCGCCTGCCCCTCCCGGCCCAGGCGTGAGAACGGCTTGAAGAGCTCGGGAATCAGATTGGGCGCGATCCCGACGCCGCGGTCCGACACGGAGAGACGTACCGTCCCGTCGGTCAGACACAGAGACACGCGCACTTCAGTGCTGGCCGGCGAAAACTTGATCGCATTCGAGAGAAGATTCGTCAGGACCTGGCGGAGGCGTTCGGCATCGCAGTCCAGCGTGATCTGCGTGGGCGCGTCGAGAACGACCCGGCTGTCGGCGCTCGTTTGCTGCTGCTCCTCGACGACACTCCGGGTCAGCTCGGTGAAATCGACCGGCGCCGGGTGAATGGCAAAACGACCACTTCCAATCCGGGTCGAGTCGAGAAGATCCTCCACCAGCCGTCGCATGGTTCGGAGGGCGGTTTCAGCTTTCGTGAGGGGATGGGGGGTCGTCTCGCCGCCCGCCTCGCGAACCTGACGGAGGGCCATCTGGGTGTATCCGATCGCCACGGTCAAGGGACCCCGAAGATCGTGCACGACGAGCCCCATAAACTCCCGGAGCTGCTCGCGCGCCGTCTCGGCTTCCTGTGCCCGGCGTCCCTCGCGATATCGCCATTCGGCGGATTGAGCCGCGAGGTAGATGATGACCCCCATCGTGACGATGAAGTATGGCCAGTCCAGCACCGGTGTGGCTTCTTCGTCTAAGCCCAAGACCATGAGCGTGGTCGCGACGACGCCGGTGATGATGACCGTCCGAGGCGATGAGTATCTCCCGGCAATTGCCACCGGGACGACATACAGGATCGCCAGATTGATGCTGGGCTCGAACACAAAGTCAAGCAAAATCCCGATGAGAAGCGATGCGACAATGACGAGGAGGAGAAGCGACGGTTTGTGCATGGACGACCTAGTCTAAAGGTTCGTATCCATGATAGCATCCGAAATCGACGTGGCCGCACCTGACCAGCCAAGAACCTGCAAGATGCCCGTGACGGATCGGAAAACGTGCAGGTGTGCGGTTATAAGAAAAGGGTCGACTCAGAACAACGAGGCGACCCTCACTCCTAATGAGCGAGCCAACTACTAATCGGGGACAGCCGGGATGGATGGTGCGCTGAACGCATTGAAGAGAAGCAAGATCCCTTGGACGACGTTGAATACTCCGATGACGAATGCCAACGCCAGGGCAGCGGCGGGCGGGTTTGCCAGGAGTATGAAGCCGAATGCGATGGTCAGGACTCCCAAAACCAACAGCACGAACTTTCCGGTCGCGAGTGACGCGACGATTTCCATGAACCCGGTGGTGATTGCCCAGAAGGCGATGACGTAGAGAAGCACGAGAGCCGCGGTCCTCGGGTTGGAGATAATATAGATACCCGCGGCGATGCTCACCAGGCCAATGATCAGCTGCGGCCACCAGGTAACGTGATGCGACATGCGCCCGAGTACGTCAATCAACGATATGACGCCGAAGGCGATCACATAAACGCCATAGATGAGTATGAATACGCCGATTGTCAAACCCGGCCAGATGATCAGGGCAAGCCCCACGAGGATGGAGATGATTCCTAGCGTGGCGTAAACCCACCAGGTTTGAGTTGGCTCGCGCGGTGTAACTTCTGTGGCCATCGTGCCTCCACGTAACGGGTCGAGCTAGGCCGTCGCCTGCTTCGGCGGTCTCGGGATCTGCCAGGGTTGCCAGGGAATCTGCTCCACCTTGATATTGCCCTGTTGCTTCAAGACCTCCCAACGCGTAGCCGTCCCCTCCCGCCAGAAGCGCAGGTCCACCTGGCTCGCCCCAACCTTGAGCCCCTTTACCGTCAGGTCGGGAA
>CAZBQK010000114.1:6783-8694 GCA_964493975.1 uncultured Dehalococcoidales bacterium
CTGGCGATGCCGCTCCAGAGGCAATGCCCGGGATTCGACGCGATCGACTTGATCGGCTTCTTGTCTGGATCGAGGCCGTAGGCGTAGAAGCCAATGTCCTCACACCAGAACTGTTCCTCGAAGCGTCGCTGGAGATCGGCGGCCTTGCGCCGTAGCTCGACCGCCCGATCGATCTCGCCAAGCGCGTCGAAGACCTCGGCCATCCGCAGCCAGGCGTCAAAGACGTAGCCCTGCAGCTCACAGAGCGCCTTCGGCTGCTTGACTTGAGTCCCATCCGGGTAGACGACGGCGTCGCCCGCGTCCTTCCAGCCCATGTTCTCGTAGCCGCGGGAGGAATACGTCTTGTACTCCTGGAACCCGTCGGCGTCGACGTCGCCGAAGTGATCGATCCATTCAAGGCAGCGCATCGCGACGCCGCGCAGGTCGCGTAGGAGCGAGTCGTCGCCCAGCCACTTCCAGGCCTCGTGCAACACGATCAGGTACAGACTGGTCGCGTCCCAGGTCCCGTAGTATGGGCTGTAAGGTCGTTGGCCAAAGTGGGTTTGCTCGTCGACGCGATATTCGTGCAGGATCTTGCCCGGTTGAGCGTCGCGCCAGTTGTCGATCGACGTCGCCTGAAAATTGGCGAGTGTCTTGAGCGCGCCAGGCGCAAACCCGGGATGGACGATCATATTCTGTAAGCTGACGACGAGGCTATCGCGTCCAAAGAGGGTGACGAACCAGGGAACGCCGGCCGCGGGCACCCACTCCTCGGGACCGAGCTGGTAAGTGTAGAGCCGAAGCGCCCCCATGTCCTCGACGGACTGGCCAAAGGCGCGACCTACGTCCTCGTTCGTCGAGGTGACCTCAGTCGCGCGATCCTGCCATACACGCTGGAGCCGCTCGATGTCCGAAGCGGACGGCGCCTGGCGGTGCGCGGCGGTCTCCTCAGCTTTCTGGCCGACGTCGAGATCCATCTGGTAGGTCGCGTGCCAGGATGCGCCGGGCAGGAGCGCGACTCCAAATACGATGCGTCCATTCGCCCAGCGTGGGTTCGAGGACGAGGAGAGCAACCGAACCGTTAGGATGCGGCGAAAATCGCCCCGGATGTAGGAAACGGTTGCCTGGCCGGGGATACGGCCCCACTCCGAATTGATGTTTCCTCGATGGATGTACTTGTGATTCTTGACCTCGAAGATGTCGGCGAAGTCCGAGCGCATTTCGAGCTCGAGGTTGAACTGCACCGGCTCGAGGTTGTAGTTCGCGATGACGAGGTCCTCGACGATCCCGTAGCGAACGGCCGTGCGAGTGATCGTCAGGGCCAGGGTGCCCGGAGCGATGCGACCGAGCTCGGTGGTTAGCTCCTGATTGGTCAGGTAGATTCGGGCGACGTTATAGGCGGTGGAGCTAGAGGTGACGCGCGTCCAGGCCACGTCGCTGGCGAAGACGCGATAGTGGCTGAGGAACCGCGTATCGCCGCTGAAGATGCCCTGCTCGGTCTCCGCGGTGATCTCGCCGTTGAGATCGGTGACCATAAAGGTGACGTCTTGATTGATCGTGAGGACGGGTGGGCCAACGGTAAGCTGCACCGGCACGGTTCGGCCTCCAGGTGGTATCGATTCTCAAAGCAGACCACGGCGATTCGCAAAATCCATGCCGCAGGGGAACAATCTGTCGACGCGAATCGGCAAGGTGGGAGGTCCCGGTTGCGATGGACAAGATGACAGCTATGCCGCTCGGTCTCTTCGTTGCTCTAGCTCGCGGTCCGGAACGACCGTCGGCTCGCCCTGGATCCGGTGAAGCCACGGCAGCACCGCTCCCGTCACGACGATCTGGAGGGCGGCGGCGACGGGGATCGCGATGAGCGCGCCAATCGACCCGTACAATTCGGCTCCAAGCGGAATCGCGAGGATCACGATAATCGGCGAGAGG
>CAZBQK010000115.1:0-8675 GCA_964493975.1 uncultured Dehalococcoidales bacterium
TGCGGCGATCGGAAAGTCATCTGTTTCTACGCTATGCGTTCGATCGTTAAAGCACTATCACGGTAGAACTTCCAGGAGTCGAAGAAGAGGCAAATGCCTCGCCTCCTCAATCCAATTTCCCATCGCAATCCCCCATTAGCTACCGTCTCTCCCCGTCGCTCTGCGTCTCTGTGTCTCTGTGGTGATCCCTCGTCCCCGTCCCCGTCCGCCCGACGTCGCGCCGGCGCTGAATGTCAAACAAGACGATCGATCCGGCGACCCCAGCGTTCAGGGAATCGACGTGACCGTGCATCGGGAGGCGGGCGACTATGTCACAACTGTCCCGAACGATTCGACCGAGTCCCCGGCCCTCCGCCCCAACCACGAGCACGAGCGGCACGTCCACTCGAAAGCCATCGTACGTTTGGGCCCCGGCTGAGTCGAGGCCGACAACCCAGTACCCCGCCGACTTCAATTCGGCGAGCGCGCGCTGCAGGTTCGTGACGCGCGCGATGGGAACGTACTCGACGGCGCCGGCCGACGCTTTCTCGACGGCCGGGGTGACGCCGACGCTTCGATGAAGGGGAATGATCGCGCCGGTCGCGGCAACCGCGTCGGCGGTCCGAAGCAACGTACCAAAGTTCTGCGGATCCTCGAGCGAGTCGAGCGCGAGGATGAGGGGCAGTCGGTCCGATTGCTTTCCGCCGCTCACGATCTCGTCGAGCGATCGGTAGTGGTACTCCGCGACCTCGGCGACGACTCCCTGGTGGTTGGCGCCGTCGGCCATTCGATCGAGCGCCCGACGGTCGACCGCCTGGATCGGCGCGCCCTGCTCCGTGGCAAGCTTGATAATGTCGGCGAGGACCCCGGTCGGCCGTGCCCCCTCGGCGACGTACACGCGGTCGGTCGGACGTTGGGCCCGCAACGCTTCTAACACCGGATGCCGTCCCCAGATGAGCGCCACGTCCTCGTCCCTTCGGCTTAGCCGGTCGGTCGAACGGCACGCCAGGTCGAGCCATCTGCCCGATCCTCGATCGCAATCCCCAGCTTCTGCAGCTCCAGTCGAATCTCGTCGGCGAGGGCAAACTGCTTCGCCGTTCGCAGGTCGCGGCGAATTTTCAAAAGGAGATCGATGAATGGTGTCGCGGCGATATCCTGACGCGGTTCATCGAGACGCAAGCCGAGCACTCCCGCGAGGCGCAGGAGCTCATTTTGGGCGGCGACGAGGCCAGACTCGGGGGTGCCGGACTCCCGGGCGCGATTGATCTCCCGGGCCAGCTCGTGTAGCTGGGAGATCCCGCTGGCGGTGTTGAAGTCGTCGTCCATCACCTCGACAAAGCGGTTGACGACAGTCTGTCGGGCCCTGGCCAGCTCCTCTGGTTCGGCCGACGCCGTCGCGGTTGGGCGCGGCGTCACAGCGGCACGAATCCGAGCGACGCCTCGCTCGGCCGCCTCGATTCCCTCGGAGCTGTAGGTCAGCGGACCCCGATAGTGCGAGGTAAGAACAAAGAGACGCAGCGCGTCCGCGGAGTACTCTTCCAGCGCCGCTTTGATCGTCACCAGATTTCCCAATGACTTCGACATCTTCTCGCTGCCTAGCTGGAGAAGACCGGTGTGAAGCCAGTATTTGACGAAGGGGCGCTGGCCCGTGAATGACTCCGATTGGGCGATCTCGTTCTCGTGGTGCGGGAAAATCAGATCGGATCCGCCGCCGTGGATATCGATTTGCGGACCCAAATGCGACATCACGATCGCCGAGCACTCGATGTGCCAGCCGGGACGTCCAGGTCCCCAGGGGCTCGGCCAGCTCGGCTCCCCGGGCTTCGCGGACTTCCAAAGGGCGAAGTCCATCGGCGTTTCCTTCCGTTGGTCGACTTCGACCCGGGCCCCAGCTTCCATTTCCTCAAGGGGCCGATGAGACAGCTTTCCGTAATCTTCGTCTCGGGTGACCCGAAAATAGACATCCCCGTCCGTCGTGTACGCCATCTCGTTGTCAATCAGACCGGCGATGATCCGAATCATCTCGTCGATCTCGCTCGTGGCGCGAACGAATGCCGTCGCGGGCTTGATGTTGAGCGCCGCCATATCGGCGTAAAACTCGGCAATGTAGCGATCGGCAAGGTCCTGCGCGGCGATCCCCAGACGATTGGCGCGATCGATGATCTTGTCGTCGACATCGGTAAAGTTCTGGACGTAGGTCACTCGGTACTTACGATACTCGAGATATCGACGGATCGTGTCGAAGACGATGAACGTCATGGCGTGACCGACGTGTGATTCGCTATACGGCGTGACGCCACACACGTACATTTTGACGACGTCGCCACCGTAGGGGACGAACTCCTCTTTTTGTCCGCTCAGCGTGTTGAAAACTCTCACTGCCGTCCTCCGCCATTACCCGGGTGTGTCGGGACGATCGTCGAACCATCCCCACGCGGGGAGTCGCCCCCTGGTCCAGCCAACCTCGCCCTGGCGAAGCCGTTACTGCCGTCTGCTATGTCGTGTACGTCGCGCAGCACACGCTCTAAATACTCGACACGCTCTTTGAGCTCGTCCAGCTTCTGATACAACGCGGAGATCATATCGAGCTCGGGATCTGGTAAATGTTCGACCCGACGGTTGGAGCCGTCCGGTTCACGGTACACGACCACTTTCGCGGGCACGCCCACCGCGGTCGTGTGAGGTGGTACGTCGTTGAGCACGACGGCCCCGGCGCCAATCCTCGCGCCATCCCCAAGCTTGACCGCGCCAAGAATCTTAGCGCCAACGCCAACGTAAACGTCGTTTCCAAGGGTCGGATGACGCTTGCCCCGCTCTTTGCCGGTCCCTCCGAGTGTGACCCCCTGGTGCAGAGTCACGTCATCGCCGATCTCGCTCGTCTCCCCAATCACCACACCCATGCCGTGGTCGATGAAGAGACCGCGACCGATGGTCGCGCCCGGGTGAATCTCGATCCCGGTGGTTAGGCGATTGAGGTGCGAGATAAGTCGGGGGACAACCGGGATTCCGCGTCGGTGAATCCGGTGAGCGATCCGATGCAGAATTATTGCGTGCAGGCCGGGGTAGGTAAGCAGCACCTCGACGAGATTCGTCGCGGCCGGGTCCCGGTCAAAGACGGCTCGAACGTCGTCGCGGAAGGACATCCAACACCTCCGTGGGGGTGACATCCAACCGGTCCATCTGATGGCCCGCGGTCGGATGCGGAGAAATCAACGGGCTAATCCATGGTCGACGCGTTTGCAAGGGGCATCGCTCGGGGCGATACCCCTAAAGACACGCGCAGGTGTATCGACGGCTGCCACGGCAACTAGCCACGTACTGACTCCCCAACCCCAGGCGTCGAAGGTCGACTCGGCTCCTCGTCACGGACGATTTCGGCGATTGCGATCGCCGCAATTCCCTCGCCGCGGCCAATCGTTCCAAGCCGCTCGTTAGTGGTTGCCTTGACGCTGATCCGGCCAACGTCCAGACCAACCGCTTCGCCAAGTGAACGTCGCATCTCCGGAGCGCGGGGTCCAATCCGGGGACGCTCGGCGATGACCGTCACGTCAACGTTTCCAACCCGCCAGGCGTTCTCCCGGAGCAAACCCACTACATAGCCTAACAGGTCGACGCTTCGCGCTCCAGCATATCGGTCATCGCTTGGAGGAAAGTGAGTGCCAATGTCGCCAAGCGCTGCCGCGCCAAGGAGCGCGTCCATGATCGCGTGGGTGGCGACGTCCGCATCGGAATGACCTTCCAACCCTACTTCCCCGGGGAAGTCGATTCCCCCCAGCACCAACCGGCGACCGGGCGCGAACCGATGAATATCATACCCGATGCCAACCGCCATTAGGCTACGACCTTCGAAGGATTTCGCCGCTGACGAGCGATCGCCCGCGCGAGTAAGAGGTCGTCAGGCGTCGTAATCTTCACGTTTTCATACGAGCCCAGGTACACCGCAACCGGGAGTCCAGCGCGCTCGATCACCTCGGCGTCGTCGGTCACGTCGCGATCGCCGTTCAGCCGGTAGGCCTCGATCAGCTGATCCCGTTGAAAGAACTGGGGGGTCTGGGCGGCCCAGAGTAGGCTCCGATTTGGGGTGCGCTCGATCAGGTTGGCCTTTTCGACCATTTTGACCGTGTCCTTCACGGGAACCGCGGCGACGGCCGCGCCGATATCGTTGGCGACACCAATTCCGCGGTCGATCAGATCGACGGAGATGAATGGCCGCGCGGCGTCATGAATCAGGACCCAACGGGCGTCAGACGCGGCGTTGAGCCCATTGAGCACACTATCCTGACGGCGCGCCCCACCGGTGCACGTCGCGATGACTTTGCGGCAGCCGAGTCGCCGAATCATGGACCGGCCGCGGCGCTCGTTCTCAGGACTGAGGACGACCACGACCCCATCGACCGACGGCGCTCGATCGAGCGCTTCGAGCGACCAGCCGAGGACTGGCAATCCGGATAAAGGTAGGAAGAGCTTTTCACCGCCGAAACGGCTTCCCAACCCGGCGGCAACCACGACGGCGACCAACCGTCCGTCAACGGCGAAGCTCACTTCGCGGTCTCGGTGTCCCGGTGATTGTCGCGGGTTTGCGCGAAAATCATCCGACCCGCGGCGGTTTGAAACACCCGCGTCACGACCACACCAATTTCGGTATCCAGATGGCGACGACCTCCGTCCACGACGACCATCGTGCCGTCCTCGAGGTAGCCGACTCCCTGGCCGGGCTCCTTGCCTTCCTGAATGACTCGGATGCTCATTTCTTCGCCCGGTAGAACTGCTGTCTTGACCGCGTTGGCCAGCTCGTTGACGTTTAGAACTCGGATCCCCTGGACTGAAGCGACTCGATTCAGATTGAAGTCGGTCGTCACGATCGGGCAATGCAGCCTCTGCGCCAGAGTGACGAGCTTCGCGTCGACCGTGTCGCCATCGGCCTCGCCGTCGTGAATCTTGACCGCGACGGAGGTGTTCTTCTGGAGCCGGTCCAACAGCTCGAGTCCGCGTCGGCCGCGGCCACGGCGCATCGCGTCGGGCGAGTCGGCAATTCGCTGGAGCTCCCGAAGGACGAACTGGGGAACCACGACCGGTCCGCTGAGAAATCCAACTCGGCTAATGTCGGCGATTCGACCGTCGATGATGGCGCTCGTATCGAGTAGGACCCCGTGATATTTGCCGGCCTGGGCGTCGACCGAGTCACGGTCAACCGCGGGAAAGAGACCGAGCAAACTGTAGATGTCATCCCGCCGGGTCACCGTTATTGTCACGCCAAGGTACATCACAAACAGGGTAACGGCTAGCGGCAGAACCCGTCCCAGAATTCCGGGCAGGTCTGAAAGGGGAATCGCCATGAGTGCCGACAAGACGAGGCTGATGACCAGCCCTAGTATCGCGGCGACGAGATCCTTAACGTGGAGGCGTCGCGCTTGCTCGACGGCGATTCGGGCCGGGCGCGTCGAAACGTAAGGCGCGATAACGAATCCGCCGATAACGCCAACACCAGCGCCGACGAACGCATTGGGCAACCAACTGGGAAGGGTAATTGGGAGGTGAATATCGGAGGTGAGGTACCAGCCACCGACCGCGAAAAGAATCGCGCCAACGATGCGGAAGACCAGTTCGACGTTCATCGAACACCCTCTCGTCGCGCGTGGTAGATCCATTTGGCCTTATGCCAATCGGACCACGTCGAACGCGCCGCTGGCCGACCGCAGCCACCCAGAATGTAGCACACGTTTGTCGGCCTTGTAAAGTTAGGAGCCGTCCCAGACCTGTCGCAACGCGTCGGCCAGTGAATCGGCCGGTACGACCTCGAGCCCGGACACTCGCGGTCCGCGATCGCGCGTCGCCGACCGGGGGACGATACAGCGGCGAAAACCAAGATTCGCCGCTTCGGCAATCCGGCGATCGAGCTCACGAACGCGCCGCAATTCTCCGGATAGACCGACCTCCCCGATAAGGGCGAGCTTTGGATCGACCGGCCGCTCGTGGAAGCTTGACGCGACCGCCGTCGCGATGGCAAGATCCGCGGCCGGTTCGCTCACTCGAAAACCGCCCACGACATTGACATAAATGTCCTGATTCGAAAGGCTGAGACCGACCCTTTTCCCGAGAACCGCGGTCAGCATGAGCAGCCGACCAAGCTCGACGCCCGTCGACGTGCGACGCGGGAGACCGAAGTTGGTCGCACTGGTTAGCGCCTGGACCTCGATCAACAGCGGCCTCGTGCCTTCGATCGTCACGGCGATTGCCGAGCCATCGGCCCCAAGTGGCAGCTCCTCGAGCAGAACTTCGGAGGGGTTGGTTACTTCCGCGAGCCCTTCGCCCCGCATTTCGAAGACGCCGACCTCATTCGTCGACCCGAAGCGGTTCTTGACCGCCCGGAGGATCCGAAAGGACTGAAAGCGGTCGCCTTCGAGGTACATCACGGTATCGACGATGTGCTCGAGGACCCGCGGACCGGCGATCGCCCCTTCTTTGGTCACATGACCAACCAGAAAGATCGGCCGGTGGGTCGTCTTGGCGTGGCGCAAGAGCGCGAGAGCGCATTCCTTGACCTGGCTAACACTTCCGGCTGCCGACGGCGTGTCCCGGAGGTACATCGTTTGGATCGAGTCAATGACGATCGCCGCTGGCGCCACCGTCTCGATCTGAGCCAGAACGTCGTCGAGGCAGGTCTCGGTCAGGATCAGGAGACGATCCGGAGACACGCCAAGCCGATCGGCCCGAAGCTTGATCTGATCGGCGGACTCTTCGCCGGACACGTACAAGACCGGCCCATAGCGAGTGGCGAGGTCGGCCGACACCTGCAACAGCAACGTCGACTTACCAATCCCCGGATCTCCACCCAGAAGGACCAGCGATCCGGGAACGATACCGCCTCCAAGAGCCCGATTGAATTCGCTTCCTTCGGCAAGAAGCCGAGGCACCGAGCGCGTTCGGAGGACGCCAAGACTGATCGGCGCCACCGGTGCCTCGCCGCTCCCGTGATTCGAGCCCGACGGCGAATCGTCGATCGCTTCGACGAGTGAGTTCCACGCCTCGCATTCCGGGCAGCGCCCGGCCCAACGGACACTTTGCGCCGAACATTGCTGACAAATGTAAATGATTCGTTTGCGGTTGCGCGGTGGTGCCACGGCGCACGCTCCTGGTCAATCGCCATGAAAAAACGGCCAACCTCCAGTCACCGCGTCGGGAACTTGGCGGTTGGCCGTCTCGTTCGATCGGTCGAACTAGACTCCGACTAACTCCGCGGCTTCGAGCTTCAGCTCGCCGTCCGCGATGCGCGCCTGAATCGTCTGACCCGGCTTGTACTTGCCCTGCAACATACCTTCAGCCAGGGGATCTTCGATCAGGTTCTGGATCACTCGGAGTAGCGGCCGAGCCCCGAAAGTCGGGTCCCAACCCCGCTCAGCCAGGTAATCCTTCGACTCGTCGTCGAGCTCAAGCTTCAGCTGCTGCTCCGCGAGCTGCTGCCGGACTCGGGTGAGCTTGAGATCCACGATCGTGCGAATCTGGATGCGGCTCAACGAACGGAACACCACCGACGCATCAAGGCGGTTGAGGAACTCGGGACGGAACGTTTTTTTCAGCTCCGCCAGAACCTTGTCCTTCAGCTTCCGGTAGTTGTCCTCGTCGGTTTTAACGTCGTCCAACCTGGTTGTAAAGCCAAGGGTCGAGTCGCGCTTGAGCAGGTCCGATCCGACGTTTGACGTCATCACGATGATCGTGTTGCGGAAGTCGACCTTGCGCCCTTTTGCGTCGCTGAGACGACCGTCGTCCATGATCTGGAGAAGCATGTTGAAGACTTCAGGATGGGCCTTCTCGATCTCGTCCAGCAAGACGACCGAATACGACTTGCGCCGCACAGCTTCGGTGAGCTGGCCACCCTCCTCGTACCCGATATAGCCTGGAGGCGCTCCCACGAGCCGAGCAACCGAGTGTCGCTCCATGAACTCGGACATATCGATCTTGATTAGATTTTCTTCGGACCCGAACAGGAACTCGGCTAGCGCCCGAGCCAGCTCGGTCTTCCCAACTCCCGTTGCGCCAAGGAAGATGAACGATCCGATCGGCTTCTTGGGATCCTTCAGTCCGGCTCGCGCGCGGCGAACTGCTTTTGCGACCATATTGATCGCTTCATCCTGGCCGACAACCCGCTTGTGCAGGGTGTCTTCCATTTGAAGCAGGCGCTCCGACTCTTCGGTTGCAATTCGCTTCACCGGAATGCCGGTCCACATCGCGACGACCTCGGCGATGTGCTCCTCGAGCACCCGTGGCTTCTCCGTACCTTCGGCTTCGTGCCAGCCGGCCTCGAGCTTGTCAATTCGCTCTCGGAGCTTGACTTCCCGGTCCCGCAGCTCGGCCGCTAGCTCGTACTGCTGGGAGGTGATGGCGGACTCTTTCTCATGCTGCACTGCTTCGAGCCCGCGAAGCGCCTCTTTAAGGGAGGGAGGGGCAGCGGACTTTTGCAGTCGAACCCGGGACGACGCTTCGTCGATCAGGTCGATTGCCTTGTCCGGGAGAAATCGGTCCGGAATGTAACGGGCCGCGAGCTCGGCCGCCGCCCGAATCGCCTCGTCAGAAATCTCGAGGCGATGGTGGGTCTCGTAGCGCTCTTTGATTCCGCGAAGGATGAGAACGGTTTCCTCAACGGATGGCTCGTCAACCTGAACCGGCTGGAAACGCCGCTCGAGCGCCGCGTCCCGCTC
>CAZBQK010000116.1:0-8625 GCA_964493975.1 uncultured Dehalococcoidales bacterium
TCAGGAAGAGATTGGCAACCGCGACGGCTTCATTGGTGTCACCATCGGAGACGTTGCGCAAGTCCAGAATCAGCTTCTTCGCGCCTTTCTTCTGCTCGTCGCGAACGCGACTAGCTATTTCCTGCGCCTTGCCCTTGGTCAATGTAATGGGGTCGATTTCTGCGATCCCTTCTTCGACGATCTTATCGGTTGTTCCGGGAATCGCGACCTCGTACCGAACGTGACCGGCGTCCTGCGCAATGACGAACTCGGTATTGGCCAATCGATAGGTACTGGACTTTGTTGTCAACAGCCGAACTGTCGTATTCGGCCATAACCGAACGTTGCTTCCATCAAAGAATGACAGAAGCGCCTCGGAGTCTGATGCGGTCCGGATTTGCTCGCCCCCGAGAAGGTTAAGGCCGCTCGCGGCGTTCACTTCTTGCCGAGCGCCAGCCGGTAAGAGAAGCGTTGTTCCTTTGATGACGTCGAGGCGAACCGGCCTCTCAGTCATCGCGACGGCAAGATACAGGTTGAAACCCGAGGGGACAGCGAACAGGAGCACGCAAAAGACGCCGAACGCCCCAATCAGGACCGCCCACGCTAGCTGTTCGGTATTTCGCTCCACTACTCCTCGCCCGCGACTTGCTCCTTACGCTTGCGCTTCACAACCTCGACGTTCACGGGAATAGCCTCTTCCTTTGTGACCGCCTTGATCTTCTGGTCCTTCTTCGGCTTCTTCACCATCTTTTGCGCGCGATCTTTGTTACCCACGGTTACCTCTTAATGATCCAGATGAAATGACATGGTTCCCCGGTTAGCCTGGTGGCCATGCTAGGCCGCGGCCCCCGAGGAGATGGAAATGGACGTGATCAACGGATTGTCCGGCATCCGCGCCGGTGTTTGCCACGACGCGAAATCCTTTTTCAGCTACCCCTTCAGCACGGGCTACGTCGCCGATAACTTCGAACAGGCGACCAAGCAGGGACGCTTCAGCTGGACCGAGATCCGCGACGGACCCAATGTGTCGATTCGGGATAACCAGAACGTGCGTCGGCGCTTGGGGGTTGATGTCGCGGATCGCGGTCACATCGGGGCTACTATACACGATCGTCGCCGGTATGGCACCGGCAACGATTTGACAGAAGATACAAGCCATTCCGACTCCTTTCCCCGACCCGGTAAGCAACCGGTCAGCGACTGGCTGACGATAGATTCAACAGTGGAATTGGCACGCGAGCGGGTCGCGTCGCAGGGTGCGCTAGAACCAGCTCAACCAGCTCGCCGTGTACCAGACCGGCCCCATCCCTTACGAGGAGAGTCGGTAGCAGTGCGTTGGTCAACTCGGCCTCGACGTGCACTCGTACGCGGACGTAGTTGTCGGTGAGACCGTCCCAATAGGGTCCGGCTTCGTCACGTCGTTCGCTCTCATAAAGAACCGGCATCACCTGACCGATAAACCTTGTTCGAAAACGTGCAGCACTTTCGTCGGCGAGTAACAGCATTGCGTCGGTTCGACTTTTCTTGATCTCGGGTGACACCTGATTGGAAAACTTTGAAGCAGCCGTGCCTCGACGGATCGAATACGGAAACACGTGAATCGCCGCGAAATCTTGCCGTTCGACGAAGGTGCGGCTTGTCTCAAAGTCGCCGTCGGACTCTCCAGGGAACCCGACCATGACGTCGGTCGTCATTGCGACGTCTGGAATCGCCCCGCGGATTCGGGCGACCAGAGCCTCGTATTGAGCTGCGGAATAGCGTCGGCGCATCCGGGCCAGCGTGGCGTCGCACCCGCTATCGAGTGCCAGGTGAATGTGCCGACAGAGCCGCTGGTCTGCCGAGAATACGTGCAGCAGTCCGTCGTCAAAATCTTCGGGCTCGATCGAGGATAATCGGAGACGCGTGACCCGCGTCTCGGTCAACACCCGCTCGACCAAGTCGCGAAGAGTAGTCCGTGGCGTGAGGTCTTGACCGTAGGAACCCATGTGGACGGCGGTCAGAACGATCTCCCGGAAGCCGGCGTCGACTAACCCGCGAACCTTGGCAAGGACAGTGGCTGGGTCCGCGCTCCGCGCTCTCCCGCGTGCGTACGGAACGATACAAAACGTGCAAAACTTGTCGCAACCATCGCCAATTTTGACGAAGCCGCGATGTCGGGGCCCGAAGATGCGCGTTGCGCCACCAACCGCCTCGAAAGGCTGCTCGGTTTCGCCCTCGAGTCGCTCGTGGACCAGCTCCACCAGTCGAGGCTTGTCGCGGTCGCCGACGACGAGGTCAACTTCCGACATTGCCGCGAGCTCGTTGGGTGAAACCGACGCGTAACAGCCGGCCGCGACGACAATCGCCGCAGGATTTTGTCTCCTGGCCTGACGCAGAAGATGACGAGACTTGCGGTCGGCGATGTGAGTGACGGTGCATGTATTGACGATATAGGCGTCGGCGGTCGACTCGAAGTCGACGACCTCGTAGCCCCGGCCGACGAACTGACGGAGCCACTCGTCAGAATCGGCCTGATTCACTTTGCATCCAAGCGTCGTTAAGGCAACGGTGCGATTCGATCGATGACTCACCGCTCACTCCGGCCGTTCGTCGTCATTCCATGTCTCCGGCGTAGGCGAGCAAGAGCGCCGAGCCGACAATGCACGCGGTTTCCGCGCGGAGAATGCGCGGACCGAGACCCAGCGGAATCACTCCGTGTGACACTGCTTCGTCGATCTCCTCCTGAGCAAAGCCCCCTTCCGGACCCACGAGCAGATTCATCGCGAAAGGTCGCTGATTCTTCGAACCACCTGCTCGGCCGGAAACTTCGGCCCGCACACTCCGCCGATCCCCCCTCTCACAGGCGATAAACGACGTACCTCGCAACTGTTCGCACGCCGTGCTAAAAAACTGGACCGGATAGAGCTGGGGTAAGCGTCCTCGTTCCGATTGTTCCGCGGCCTCGGCGATGATTCGCTCCCACCGTTGGAATTTGTCCTCCGATACGGTGTTGCCAACGTTGCAGCGAAGCGTCACGATTGGCGCAAAGGCCGTCACCCCAATCTCAGTACACTTTTGGAAGACCTGTTCGAGTTTGTCGGATTTTAAGAGAGACGGATAAAGCGAAACCTTGGCGCGCGGCTCGCCGGACGCCAGAGATCGCCGGCGAATCAGACCGCGGACATGGCTCGGGTCGAGCTCCTCCAAAGCGACGTCGTACATCCAACCAGCGTTGTCCAGGACGGCCACATTGTCCCCCTGACGTAACCGCAGAACACGATCGATCTGATGTGATTGCTGGGGGGAGAATTCGACGGTGCCGTCTTTCAAGTGGTCGGACGAAACAAAGAAGCGGTGCACGTTAGCTGTCCGTGGGAACGTATCCGACGAATGCGACCCAGTCGCCGTCGACGAATGTCTCGAGAAACACGCCGAGCTGGGCAAACGTCGTTTGCACGTCAAATGCCCGATCGACGAAAACCCCAGCCAAAACCAGAGCTCCGCCAGGCCGGACCCGCGCCACGAGAGATTGCGCCAATTCGATGATGATCCGGGCGATAATGTTGGAAACGACGACGTCAAACTTGTCGTCGCCGACGGAATCGGCGCTGCCTTCGGAAACCTGGATTCGATCTTCGACCGCGTTCGCTTTCGCGTTTTCGCGCGCGGCGGCCACGGCGATCGGGTCGACATCAACCGCGACGACTCTGGCGGCCCCAAGTCCGATGGCAGCCAGGGACAAGATACCGGACCCGGTGCCGACGTCGAAAACGCGAGCTCCAGGCCGGATCACGTCTTCTAGAATTTGGAGACAGCGATGAGTCGTGGGATGAAGTCCGGTCCCAAACGCGATGCCCGGGTCCAGGGAAACGACGACGTCGTCGTGAGACGCCGTGTAATCGAGCCATAAAGGGCGAATCACGATTCTTCGACCGATCCTAAAGGTCGAGTAGTGCGCCTTCCAGGTGTGAGCCCAATCCTCGTCGGCGATTTCACGACATTCGAGCTCGCCGACCGGCCAGATCACCCGAAGATGCCAAAGAGCCTCTTCGACCTCTTGCTTCTTGCCGGCGGTGTCACTTTCAACGGGAATGTAGGCGCGGACGGTCGCGCTTGAACCAACGGCATAGCCGTCGTCGGTGCCAGGTACAAGGTCAGGCTCAACGGCGACGCCTGCCGACGCCACGCGCGAGAATACCTCGCTGACCGCCTCGACCGCCTCAGCGTCAACTCGGGAAGATAGCTCCAGCCAGCGCACGACTTTATTCTCCGCCGAAGACTTCCTTGACCTTGTCGAAGAAACCCTTGTCCTCGTGCGACTCTGAGCCAAAAGTCTTGGCTAGCTTGTGGAAGAGATCGCGTTGTTCTTCAGTCAAGTGTTGCGGTACGACCACCCGCACTCGGGTCAGCAAATCGCCCCGACCAGTTGCCCGGAGGTGGGGAACACCCTTTCCATGAACTCGCAATACGCGGCCGGTTTGGGTTCCAGGAGGTATTTTCACTTTGACCGAGGGTCCTTCTGGTGTAGGAACGTCGGCCTCGTCGCCCAAAGCCGCCTGGGCCACGTTAACGCTCAGGTCGTAAAGGAGATCGGCCCCTTGACGTTTCAGCGATTGGTGAGGTGTCACGCCGATCGCAACGTATAGATCTCCCGGCGGTGCGCCACTTACGCCTTGCTCGCCTTCACCCGGGAGCCGAATCTGTTGACTGTCGTCGATTCCGGCTGGAATGGTGACGAGCACGCGGTGGGACGACCGGACTCGGCCGGAGCCGCGACACTCCTGGCAAGGCGTGAGGATGACTCGCCCCTCTCCACGACATCGATCGCAAGCACTGACCGTGACAAACTGCCCAATGAGCGACTGCTGAACCCGGCGAATCTCACCCGATCCGTTACAGGTTGGACATCGACTGGGTTGAGTTCCTGGTTCAGCGCCGATCCCGCTGCAACGCGAGCACCGATCCCAGCGGGGAACCTCGATTGTCTTCTCACACCCGAAGACGGACTCTTCAAAGCTCAGAGCCACGTCGACGTGGAGATCGGCACCGCGCTGCGCCCGGCGTCCCCCGGCCGTGCGCGCACCAGCGCCACCAAAGAACGTCTCAAATATCTCGTCGAAACCGAAGCCGCCGAAGTTGCCAAAACCTGGGCCAGCGCCCGCTCCCATCCCAGCCGCACCCTGATGGCCGAACTGGTCGTATTCACGGCGTCGGCTCTGGTCGCTTAGAACTTCGTACGCCTCATTGATTTCCTTGAATTTGTCTTCAGCATCCGGATTCGAGTTGCGATCTGGATGCAATTTAAAGGCGAGCTTCCGGAAGGCACCGCGAATCTCGTCCTCGGTCGAGTTGCGGGGTACTCCCAAAATCTCGTAGTAGTCGCGTTTAGCAGGCATAACTTCCCGTCAAGAGCCGTATTGAATGCTTGGACCGATGCTGAATTCCGATGTGAGACTACCAACAGGAGATTTTAGCAGACTCAAGGGCGTTCGGGCAAGGCAGCCGAGCGAGATACCTGGCAACCACCCGACGAACCGAACGACGATGTTTGCCGACATTATAATAATGCGAATTTAGTGGAAATTAGCCCCGGCGAAAAGACGTGGAGGGGAGGATTCGCAGCGAACTGCGAATCCTCCCCTCCACTGGCGCAACTACCAGCGCTTGGGACCGAGAGGACGACGGTCACCTTCCCTTGGTCCATCAGCAGTTGGTGGCCGACGATCGCCGGTTGGGGCTGGACGGCCAGTTGGCGGACCAGAAGGACGACCTCCGCCCATCGGCCGACGCGGACCACCTGAAGGACCTCCCGATGGTGGCCCAGCGCGGAACCCAGCACCACCGGCCGGAGCCCCAGCAGCCGCAGTTGGCGGACGGGCGGAGGGCCCTTCGAGCACGGCCCGGCGGGACAAGTTCACCCGGCCCTGTGGATCGACTTCGATGACTCGGACCATCACCTCGTCGCCGATACTGACGACGTCTTCCGGTCGTGCCACTCGGTAGTCCGCAAGCTCGCCAAGCCGTACCAGGCCTTCCTTGCCCGGATAAATCTCGACGAACACACCAATCGTGCCGATTCGGGTCACCTTGCCAAGATAATCGGCCCCGATTTCTACATCCCGACTGAATCGGTCGATAACCGATAGGGCTCGGCGCGCTCCCTCGGCGTCAACGGAGGAGACGTAGACGGTCCCGTCCTCCTGGATGTCGATCTTGACATTGTTTTCATCCTGGAGTGCTCGAACGTTCTTGCCGCCTGGACCGATCAGCTGGCCAATCTTGTCCTGGGGAATCTTGGTGCGATAGCTCCTCGGCGCAAATGGCGACAAATCGGGACGAGTTTCGGCGATTGTCTCCATCATGCGCTCGAGGATGAACAAACGCCCATCACGCGCTTGGGCGAGCGCCTTCTTCAAAACGTCGAACGAAAGGCCCTTGACCTTGATATCCATTTGAAGGGCGGTGACGCCGGCCGCGGTTCCCGCGACTTTGAAGTCCATGTCGCCTAGGTGATCTTCGAGGCCCTGAATGTCCGTGAGGATGGCGTAGCGGCTCTTCTCGTCGGAAATCAACCCCATCGCGATTCCGGCGACTGGCGCTCGAATCGGAACGCCAGCGTCCATTAAAGCGAGGATGCTGCCGCAGACGCTACCCATCGACGTACTGCCGTTTGAGCTGAGGGCTTCCGAAACGAGACGAATTGTGTACGGAAACTCATCGGTCTCCGGAATGACTGGGAACAGCGCCCGCTCGGCTAGCGCGCCGTGCCCAATCTCGCGTCGACCTGGCGAGCCCATTCGCTTCACTTCCCCGGTGCTGTAAGGAGGGAAGTTGTAGTGATGCATAAAGCGTTTGCTTTCCTCGATGCCAAGACCGTCGATGATCTGCTCGTCGGCGGTGCTTCCCAGCGTTGCGATCGAGAGGATCTGCGTTTGGCCCCGAGTGAAGAGACCGGACCCGTGGGCACGTGGCAAAAGACCAACTTCACACGAGATCGGACGGATCGTCGTCAAGTCCCGACCATCAGGCCGGCGACCGTGTTCGAGAATCTCGTTGCGAAAGACCTCCGTCTCGAGCTCCTCGAGAATTGCCGACACTTCCTTGCCGTTCGCCCCTTCGCCGATGCTTGCGATGGCATCGCTCATGACCGCACGGCGTGCGGCCTCACGGGATTGCTTGTCCGGCTGATAAATCATCTCCTCGACGCGGCCCTTGGCGGCTGCCGCCACCTTTTCCCGAACCTCGGGCGAAGGTTGTTTGACCGTGTAGGAGAATTTAGGCTTGCCAATCTCGGATCGCATTTGCTCCTGGAGCTTGATAACACCCTGCATCGAGCTGTGGCCAAACTCAAGGGCCTGGAGCATAACGTCTTCGGGAAGCTGGTTGGCTCCGGCTTCGACCATGACAATCGCATCGCGCGATCCGGCCATGGTGAGCTCGAGCTGGCTGTCTGCCATTTGTGAGGCCAGGGGGTTAAGCACAAGCCGGCCGCCGATGTAACCAACGCGAACGGCAGCGACCGGGCCCTCAAACGGGATGTCGGAAAGGGTCAGCGCGGCGGAAGCGCCAATGATGGAAAGGATCTCCGGCTCGTTTTCCTGATCCGCCGAGAGAACAGTGATAACGATTTGAACGTCATTGCGGAAACCAGCAGGAAACAAGGGGCGGATCGGGCGATCGGTCAGTCGACAGGTCAAAATCGCTTGCTGAGTGGGCCGTCCTTCGCGCTTGAAGAATCCTCCGGGAATCTTGCCAGCCGCGTACATTCGCTCTTCGAAGTCGACCGTTAGGGGGAAAAAGTCGATATCGGGGCGGGGCTCACGAGTGGCGGTCGCCGTCGCAAGCACGATCGTATCGCCGTAACGAACGGTGACGGCGCCATTAGCCTGACCAGCCAGCTTTCCTGACTCAATTGTGAGAGTACGGTCCCCGACTACCGTATCAAAAGAATGTACCATCGGGATGTTTATCCTCCACAAACAAAAACGCACCCAGGGAACGCATCCCTGGGTGTCTTACTTGCTACATACTGGTGGAAACTACTTGCGCAAGCCAAGCCGCGTAATAATATCCTGGTACCGACTTGCTTTTTCGCTGGTCAGATACCGCAAGTGGCGGCGTCGAGCGCCAACCAATTTGAGCAGCCCGCGTCGCGAATGGTGATCGCTCTTGTGGGACTTGAGGTGCTCGATCAGCTGGTTAATGCGCTCGGTCAGGATTGCGACCTGGACTTCGGGAGAGCCAGTGTCCTTTTCGTGGACCCGATACTCCTCGATAATTGCGGCCTTCTGGGTTCTCTCCAGCGGCATGCCGCGGGCTCCTTTCAGGGGCCACCCTCACCAGCATGTGTCTCGGCGTAAGGAGTTCCGGGGCGGCGCCCCGATTCACAAACTCTAGCCCTGCAGCTGGCGATTGGTGGAATTACTTTCCTCGTGATGATCGAGACAGATTATATCACGTGGCCGATATGGCCGCCAGTTCGGCACCCAATCAAACCAGGCTAGCGTAATTTTCATTGGCTGTTGAGCCCTCCGCCTTGACACCGTCCCATGACCAAAGGTAGCATGGTTCAAGACATGGAGAGGTGGCCGAGCGGTTTATGGCAGCTGTCTTGAAAACAGCCAGGTGCTGAGCCTCGGGGGTTCGAATCCCTCCCTCTCCGCCCGA
>CAZBQK010000117.1:0-8543 GCA_964493975.1 uncultured Dehalococcoidales bacterium
ATCCCAAACCTATCGCGGACATCAATCAGTTTCCACGCCAGGTCGCGGACCTCGTCGCATTTTTGTCGGGCAGGTTGGCGGAGGATCACAAGTTTACTGGCATTTCCGCTCAGCCCGGTCCGCCCACATCCAATCCTCCCGACGTCTGGTTACTGGGTTCGAGCGACTATAGCGCTCTCCTGGCGGCGAAAATGGGCCTACCTTTCGCATTTGCCGATTTCTTTGGTACTGCTGGCGACTTTGGGCCAGATATCGCCGAGCTGTACCGTCAGCGGTTCCAACCGTCGGAGTACCTCGCCGAACCCCGGCTGAGCGTCGCCGTCTCGGTGATTTGCGCCGATTCCGCCGAGCGGGCTCGCTTCGTCGCGTCCAGCATGCGACTTCTAATCGCCCAAATCCGGACGAGCGGACGACGCGTTGCGCTGCTTCCTCCGGAACAGGCATCTCAGTACGAGCTGGACTCCCAAACCGGCCGTTTCATCGCGGGATTCTCCCGGCAGTACATCGTCGGCGACCCGGAATCGGTTCGGACCGGCCTCCTCGCCGCCGCCGATCGTTACGGGACAGATGACGTCACGATCGCGACGAATTGTTACTCTTTCGAAGATCGCGTCCGATCGTTCGAGTTAGTTTCTCGCGCGATGGCTCCGTCGAGCGCGACCGCAACGGCCGGCGCGACAACTTGACTCCAATCGATCGCCGGTCGACGTCGTGCCTTGACTGCTACAGTCGCACGAACTCCTCGACGTCCAGGATCCAGGTCGTTGCCCCGCCGACCTGAACTTCGATCGGACTCAGCACGGCCAGCTCCCCGACCTCAACCCCGGCCGTGATTGGATTGTAATACTCCAGGCGAGTTCGACAGTTCGACTGAATCACCCCGAGGACGTCGTCGACCCATTCATCTTCAATTCCTAGTAGAAACGTGGAGTTGCCACTTCGAAGGAACCCTCCGGCGGTGTTGATCCGGGTGACCCGAAACCCTCGCTCGACCAGAGCGTCGCTTAAGGTTGGAGCATCGTCAATCTGCGTGACCGCGACCACTAGCTTCACGTCGTCTTTCCCTCATCGACTAGATCTTGATCGAGGCATTCACCGGTAGCACAAAGGCGACCCCCGTGGTCCGGACCCCCTCGGGACTGACGTCCGGTGAGCCACAGGTTTCACGCAGGACGTCGATAACGTGAGCCGTCTCGGCATCTTCGACGCCCGTCAGAATCGTAGCGTTGCCGCGTTTCAGGAATCCGCCATAGGTATTGATCCGGGTCACCCCATAGCCGCGTCGGGTCAGCTCATCGATGACGGTTCCGGCATCTCGATCGCGAACGATTGCCATGACTAGCTTCATTCCGTATGCTCCTTTTCCTTCTACGTGGTCGTAAAGATTAGCCTCGATTGGCGCGCAACGCAAAAAGCCCGGGGCAATCGCCCCAGGCCTGTCTGCCGCGATGCCTCATTCGATCGCCTACGAGGTTAGCTGACGGGCTCGGGTCGAAGAGGTACCCTACCGCGGTTGCCCACGGATACGCCCCAAAAAAATGGTTCCCCCGCTCTCTCTGAAGAGAGACTCGGCCAATATTCAATTGCGATCATTTTAGTGCACGAACGTACCCTCGATCAATCATACGGAGGACATGCTTGAAACGTTTCGCCTCAATTCAGGTGAGCTTAAGCTCGTCGATGTCGGTCGTCAGAGCCCTTGCCTGAGACTCAAAGCGAAGGCTCGCCTCTTGCATCAGGCACGTGCCGATCCGATCGAGGTGAGCCAACGGCCCAAAACATGACCGGCCAGCCGCGATGCCACGTCGTTTGGCTTCGGGGATTCACCGATTCTACCCACGTTGGGTGGCAGCTGTTGGACGTCTTATGTTCGAACACCTGATCGTTCATATTCCACCGCCCACGACGGCAATCCACCAGGGCACGGTCATGTTCGTGCCCGATCGAGACGGCTGGATTAGAGCGGGTCGGAGTGGTCTCTTCGCGTACGACACGCGATACCTTTCAACCTACGAAATAACCTTCGAAGGGCTTCGTCTCCGTCTACTTACTGCCGTCCGACCGGCGTATACGTGCGCGACCCTGACGTTCACAAATCCACATTTTCGAGCCAACCGTGTCGACGTTCCCGAGCTCAGCTTGATCGTGACAATCCACCGTTGCATCGACGTCGAATTCTTCGAAGCGATCGAGATCACGAGCTACGCGTCGTCGCCAATTAACTTTCTCTTGCTGATCAATCTGGAATGTACGTTCGAAGATATTTTCGAAGTACGCGACCTTCGAGCGGCTCCTCCTCGGATCTTCCACTCGTACTTTGATTCTCGATCGCGCACCGTAACCTACGAGTACCGTGATCAACCCTTTTACCGCCGCTTTGACTACCAAATCGTGTCGGAAACGCCACAATTGCGGTACTCGCCAAACCTGATCACAATTCCAGTCCACTTGTCGCCACGCGAAACGTGGCGCTTGTACTCAGTCTCGGCTATGACCGGAAGTATCCCCCCCGGTGCCTCCCGCAAGATCTATGGGGGCGAAGGTGTTGAGACGGTTTCGTCAGTACTGGGTCGCTGTACGTTATCCACGTTCGCCGAACGCGAGCAGGTCGTCGAGAGCGAGGTGTCCGAGTGGCTTCGAGGACTGCCGGCCATCATGACACCCAATCGAACGGTCCAAATCGCGTACGATCGGAGTTTGCGCGATCTCGCATCGCTGCGGCTAGTGCAGACCAACAATCAATGGTTTCCCGCGGCCGGGGTACCGTGGTACAACACCGTCTTCGGACGCGATTCGCTTGTGACCGCCTTCCAGACGCTCCATCTCGGATGTCCTTTTCCTCGGGCGGTCCTCGCAGTACTAGCAGATTTGCAAGGTACCCGAGTAGATCTACGTAGCGACGAGGAGCCAGGAAAAATCCCTCATGAGCTTCGAGTCGGCGAGCAGACGGCTACAGGGAAGATTCCGTTTAACCCATTCTACGGCACGGTCGACGCCTCCCTTTGGTACGTTATCCTCCTCTGGGAGGCCTATCAATTTGACGGTGACGGCAATTCACTCCGGGAATTTGTCCCTTGCGCTGCCCGGTGCATCCAGTGGGCGGCTGAGTTCGGCGACATCGATGGCGACGGCTTCATCGAGTATTGGATGCGCTCCCCCTCTGACTACCACAATCAGGGCTGGAAGGACGCCGGCGACGCTATTCTCTACCCGGACGGTCAGATCGTTCCGGACCCGATCGCCGTCGTCGAGGTTCAGGGCTATTACTACGCGGCGCTCCGCGCGCTGGCTGGCATGTGGCGCAAACTAAACGAACCGAAGCGAGCTGCTCCTCTAGAGGCGCGTGCCGAAGCGTTGCGCCGTTCGTTCAATGTTCATTATTGGATGCCGGACCGTTGCAACTACGCCCTGGGATTGGACCCGGACAAGCGACAGATCCCCACGGTGGAGTCGAATCCAGGCCACCTTCTGTGGACTGGGATCGTTCCCGTGGATCGGGCGGCCCACGTCGTCGCCCGCCTTTTGGCCACCGACATGGTCTGTGGGTGGGGGGTTCGCACTCTTTCGAGCGATACTGGAGGCTTCAACCCGGTCACCTATCAGCGTGGCTCGGTTTGGCCTCACGACAACTCTCTAATCGCCCTTGGGATGAAGCGATTAGGATTCTGGAGAGAGGCGAATCAGATCGCGGAGGGAATTTTTTCGGCAAGCAGTTATTTCGCGCGGGGACAACTTCCGGAGTTATGGGCAGGCTTGGATCGCCGAGAAACGACGTGGTGCGTCGCATATCCATATGCAAACACTCCCCAGGCGTGGGCGGCGGGCAGCGTGGCGCTTCTCTTGCGGTCGATGCTAGGGATCGAGCCAGATGTTGAGCACGGACGCCTGGTGGTATCGCCGACTCTGCCCAGCTGGCTTGACGAGATCACAATCTACCGTCTTCCGATCCTCGGTGGGTCAGCGGATTTGAGATTTTTTGGTCAAGGGACCGATTCTCGAGTCCACGTGCTGAGGGCCGATGGTGACGTCTCCTTCGTGCGAGCAAACGGGCAGGCGGAGGATCAATGAGCCGACTCGACGTGTCCACAAAAACCTCGGCGTTCCTTAGACGAGGTGCGGTCGCGGGCTTTACTGGCGGCTACGTTATGGCCCTGGCAGGCTACTGGCTCGAAGCCGTTCTGGGCGTCGGCGAGTTGGACGTCGCGCAAGCCGGATTGCGCTATGTCTCGGGCGGTAAGCAGGGCTGGTGGGTGGTCGGAATTATCTTCCACCTCATCGACAGCGTGCTCCTCGGCCTCCTCTACGAGACGACCGTTTATCGCCACCTCTTTAGATGGACCCGCGGTCTCGGCGACCTCTGGGGAAACGTCGCCGCCGGCGTCGCGTTCGCGGCCGGAGTCTGGCTGACACTTGCGATGCTCATCGCGGCGCCGTTCATGGGTGCCGGGATATTTGGTCGAAAAACCGGGTCACTTCGCCCGGCTCTCGCAAGCTTAGCCGTCCATGTCGTATTTGGGACTGGCATCGGAATTGTGTACAATCGGGCCTCGGTCCTCAAGTTCCTCCGTTAGCTCGCGGGTTCCTGACCCCAGGCGAGGTGTCCGTCGAGATAGGTTGTGACAAACCCGATCTCGCCAGTCAAATCAGAAGGCGGTGTCGCTCCGCCAGCCGTGGACGACTCCGACAATGGTGACGCGGCCTGACCGTCGTGCACTTGAAACCGGAGCGTGACCGATCCACCCGCGCGGTAGGCGGCAGCGATGGCGGACCCCGGCGCGAACATTAGGCTGGTGAACGCTCGTCCTCTTGAAGACGAGGTCGTTAGCGTTACCGAGCTCGATTGTACGCCATCAGTTGACTCGATCTTCGGAATTGCGGATTGAACAGCCGGCCCAGTTGGCAACCAGTATCGTAATTCGACTCTGCCAAGGTCAATCGGGGTAGGTCCGTCGTTGATCACCGTCAGGGTGACGCTCCAGTCACTTGGAGATCCCCCCGGGTTCGGACGAAGCATGACCGTCGGTCGGCTTTGCGAGCGACCAAAGGTACCGGTCGGGCCGGCGTCAATTGGAGGTGCAAGGATTGATCGATAGGCTTGCTGTTTGACCTGGTTAACCGTCGTCCAGTCCCCGCCGAGGAGTCCCCCCGTATCCCAGCTGGGATTGAGCGACCACACCAGCGCCCCCAGATGATTCGCCTGAATGTAAGCTAATAAGCTTGTTTGCCACTGTCCGTCCGGATCGGTCCCAAAAGACAAGCCGCCGAACTCCCCGATCACAACCGGCGCAATTTGGTCGTGGGCGATGTAGCCCCAGTGTCGATCCCACTCTCCCGCGAGATTGCTCGGAAACCGGGAATCGGTAAACCAGGGTTGGCTCGAAATCGCCGGACCATAGTCGTGCGGGCTATAGACGACCCGATTCGAGACCCGGAGGCGAACTGGAGCCCAGCTTACCGCCGAGAGATTTCCTCCCCACCAGAAGTGGTCGCTCCCGACGTTCTCAATTCCTTCGACGAACACGAGAACGTACGGGTTTGCGTCTTCGACCACGTTGCCGGCTCTCTCCGCGGCGAGGCGCCAGTCAGTGGCGGGTTCGTCCGTGCCCCAGGTGGCATTGCCATGCGGTTCGTTGTGGAGGTCGACGCCGATAACCGTATCGTTGCCCCGATATCGTGCGGCGAGCATCCGCCAGTCGGCCAGCCAGTGCTCTTCCGATACCTCGGTCGAATACCACAAGGTCGTTCGTCCGGCCGAGGTCGGCTGATGTCGATCGAGAATGACTTTCAACCCACGCTGGCGCGCTCCGTCGACGAGCCGATCCAACAATTGGAGTCCGGTCAGTCCCTGGAGGTCTGGATTAAGGCCGAAGTCGACATTTCCAACCGATTGTTTGGAGTCGATCGCTTCGTTGCTAAACGGAATTCGGATCGTGTTGTAGCCGAGACCGGCGACCTGATCGAGGATGTCGTGCCAGTTGCGGTTGCCAAGGCCCCCGGGTGCGTCCCCGCTATTTTCCATACCGGACCAATTGACGCCGGTGATTCGCACCTCGCGGCCCTGGTTATCGAGGATGCGTGCGCCGCAGGTGTGCAAGTAGTTTGTCGGTCGACCATCCGGCCCCGCGGGAGGCGGGGCGACGTTCGAAGGGTCGTGGGTGCAATCGCGAAGGATCGCTCCAATCGAGGACGGTTGATGGAGTACGCGAGCGATGGAGGGCGCAACGCCCGGCGCCATGATTCGAGTAAGCGCCGACAGGATAACGACGAGGATGCTCCCTCCCACCAGAAGGGCCTGGCGACGAGTCAATTGGATTCTCATTAACCCGTCTTTGGCAAATGAGGTACCAGCACGCCCGAAGGTGCCGTTTGAGGCGGGTTAAAACTGAACCCATGGTATTCTTTGGGTACATCAATCGTCCGATCCGCCTGGTTGCGATGGAGAAGCGACGAGCGACGGTACCGCTGGCAAGACCGACCCAGAATCCCGGCCCGGCCGGAAGACCCGCGAAATTCTGGAGGTATTGGCCGATGCATACCATTATTCGGTCCGTTTTCGTAGCGATCTTTGCTTTCGCGCAGGTCTTCTCATTTGGAGACGTGGCTAGCGCTCAGGCAGCCCTTGATTTTCCGCTGCCTGATGGGCATTTCTACACTCAAGCCAACGGTCAGAGTGGAGCCGGGGGAACGGGATATTCAATAATTGACGCCATCGAATCGTTTTCACCATTTCCACCGACTCTCATGACATTCTTTACGGCGTTCAAGCGCTTTGGTGGTGTCGATACCCTTGGATTTCCCGCGTCGAGAGTTCTGGTCTTTCCTGACTTCCCAGTTCAGGTATGTCAGAAGGAGGTCCTCCAGTTTCAGCCTGGACGTGGATTCTTTTTTCTGAATATTTTCGACATCATGCACGATCGGGGATTCGACGCATTTCTCGATTCGGTGCGTGATATTCCTCCCCAATTTGACAATTCGCCTGACACGCCTCTTCCGAACTTTGATGCCGTCGTCGCCCGACACCAGGCTTTCCTGAATAACGATCAGGCGATTCGCGCCCTGTACTTCAGCGTGCCGAATCCCGTCCTTCAATTCGGGCTACCGACGAGCTTCAAAGACTACGGAAACGTCTTCGTCATCCGGGCCCAGCGCGCCGCCTTTCAACACTGGCGAGTCGACGTTGGTCCCAACAAGGCCAACACCGTTACAATCGTCAACGGTGGAGACATCGGAAAAGAGGTTGGTCTCTTTCCTTCGTTTGCGGTTACCCCAGTCGGGCCGCCAACGTTCAATAACAACATCGTGTCACTTCTTCCTGGAACCGGGCAGACGGTCCGAACGCCAATCGTTTCCACGGGTTACGCTCGACTTTTCGAGGCGGCCGGCAACTGGGAGATTCGAAACGCGGCAGACCAGGTCATCGCCAGTGGTACTTTCATGGCTGTCGCCGGCACCAGTCCAAATTTGGCGTCCTTTAGTTTCAGCGCGCCGTTTACAGTCGCAACATCGCAAAAGGGAAGCCTGACCCTTTTCAGTGTCAGTCCCGCGAACGGAGCTCGGAGAGACGTGCTGACCATCGCGCTTAACATTTCGCCCTGATCAGTTATCGGGCGGCTTGCCGAATCCAAATCCAGCTGAATCCGATAGAGGAGCTACGATGTGTGGTCGGATCACCCAACAACTCTCGAGCGATGAGATTGCGCGCCTCTTTGGCGCGGAGGACGAGGCGAATGATCTTGGGGGGCACTTCAACGTCGCGCCTACTCAAAACGTGCGGGTAGTTTTGGAGGAGGACCATCGGCGGATCGTCGAGGAGTTGCGTTGGGGATTGATCCCATCATGGGCCACCGATCCCAGCATTGGATCGCGGATGATCAACGCCCGCGCGGAAACGGTGGTCGAGAAGCCAGCTTTCCGAACCGCATTTCGTCGCTATCGTTGCATCGTGCCCGCCGACTCATTCTACGAATGGAAGCGGGATGGCACGGTCAAAGTCCCCTTCGCAATCGGGCGTCGAGACGGCGCCCCGCTCGCGTTGGCGGGACTCTGGTCGGTTTGGCGTCCGAAAGGGTCGGAGGAGCGAGTCCGTTCGTTTACGATCATAACCACCGAAGCTAATTCGCTCCTAGCTCCGATCCACGACCGAATGCCAGTCATTTTGCCGGAAGACGCCTGGTCGGAGTGGATCGATCCCAAAAACGAGGACGTTGGAGCGCTCAAGTCCCTGCTAGTCCCGTTTCCCGCCGAAGCGATGCGAGCGTATCCGGTGTCTCGAGCGGTCAACGACGTCAGACACGATGGGCCCGAGTTGATCGAGCCAGTCCAGGCGGCGAGTTAAGCTTGGACTAGTGCCCGTGGCGAATACTCTCCGACCAGGCCCAGTAGATCGCGTAAATCACTGCTAATCCGGTCAATGCGCTTCCAATGATTCCAACGATGAGGGCAAACATCTCCACCTGGACCTCCAGACGCGGCCGATTCAGCCGTTTGACGGCAAGTTCGACGCCTGACCACGTAGAACTTCAACTCCAAAAGCGCTCTTCACT
>CAZBQK010000118.1:0-1723 GCA_964493975.1 uncultured Dehalococcoidales bacterium
CGTTCTGCCTCTCCCCGCTGGGAGAGGCCGGCCGCAGCCGGGTGAGGGCGTCACCTACCTCGCCCGAACTTCAACCGACCTCTCCTTCACCCCCGCGACGTAACAACGCGTCAATCCCGTCGGCCAGCCCGTCGGAGTCGACGTCCGCCACGACGATATCCGACACGGCTTTGATCTCCGGCTCGGCATTTCCCATCGCAATCCGGAATCCGACTTCGTCGAGCATTGGCAAATCGTTCAGCGCGTCGCCAGCGCCGGCGACCTCGCTCTTGGGGAATCCGTAGTAGTCGAGCAACGCTCGCACCGCCGCTCCCTTCGACACGGCTCGATCGACGACGTTCACGCACTCCATCCCTTCGCAGGGCGCCATGGGAATCGCCACGCTGAATCGTAGCTCGCCGGCGAACGCTTCGGCGATGCGCCTCGTCGCCTCACGGGCTCGATCGTCGGCCGTGATGATTTGCGCCTTAATGATGTCGTCCCGGCCGCGGAACGCGTCGAAGTCGGCGATCTCGTAGGTGACTCGAATCGATATCCCGTGTAGTCTCGATTCGCGCCAATCCCGTTCGACGAAGTGGGTCGCCTCGGTGTAGAGCTCCAGGCAAACCTCCGCGCGCCGGCCGAGATCGATGAGTCGATCGAGCGTGGCAACCGGAAGCGGCCGGCGAAAGACGACGTCGGCGCGCCCGGGGTCCTTGACCAGGGCGCCATTGAACGCGACGTGCGGCCCGGTTAACCCGAGGCTCCGGGCAATCGGACCGCACGACGCCATCGGGCGTCCGCTGCACAGGCTGACCTGAACGCCCCGTTCGCTCGCGCGAGAAACGGCCTCTCGCACGCGGGTCGTGGGCTCGCCAGAGTTACCGATGAGGGTCCCGTCGACGTCGACGACGAGCAAACGGATCGCCGACTCCCCCACTTAGCCCCGGCCGCCGAGCATTTTGGCGACTCCCGCCCTCGCCCCTTCAAGCATGAATCCGGCATCGCTCCCAGACGTTAGGAACTGAAATCCCTGCTTAACCCGGTCGAGCGCCTGATCCGGAGTGTCCGAGGCAAAACCGGGAATCTTGCCAGTATTACGGCAGGCCTGTACCACCCGCTCGATCGCTCGTTTGTGACCCTCGTGGTTGGCCTGGTCGCGAGGATGGATCCCCATCGAAAAGGCAAGGTCGCCCGGGCCCATCCAGCAGCCATCGACACCAGGAACCGCGAGAATCGCCTCGGCGTTCTCAACTGCCTGAGCGCTCTCGATTTGCACCGCCACGAAAACCTCGTCGTTGATCCGATCCGGGTAGTCGCCGCCGTAGACGGAGGCCCGCGACCACCCCCAGGAGCGATTCCCCCGCGGAGGTAGGCGACACGCGTCGGCAGCCCGCTGCGCGTCTTCGGCAGTGTGAACCATGGGAACGACGATACCAAGCATTCCGTCATCCAAAAGGCGGCCGATCATCGTGTAATCGTTCCGAGCGACCCGGGCCATCGGAATGGCCGATCCCCCTTCGATTGCAACGAGGGCGGCAATCGTCGAGTCCGGTCCCCAGGAGCCGTGCTGATTGTCGATCATCAGCCAGTCGATTCCGGTCCGGGCCATCGCCTCGGCCGCGATGACCGACCCGAGACCGAGCGAGTAGCCAAACGCTGGCTCACCTCGGAGCATCTTCTGTTTCGCGGTATTGATGCGCATGATGGGACGTCATTCCTCCTGTTGGTTTCGGTGGCTTTC
>CAZBQK010000118.1:1823-8295 GCA_964493975.1 uncultured Dehalococcoidales bacterium
GTCAGCTCCCTGGCGCGATGACATCGCGCGAGATGTCCCGGGGACACTTCCTCCAGCCGAGGCGCCTCGGTTCGACAGCGGTCGATCGCAAACGGGCACCGGGGGTGAAAGTAGCAACCCGACGGCGGCGCGGCAGGATTCGCGACTTCTCCCTGCAAAACCACCCGCTGACGACGCGCTTTCGGATCGATGGTGGGAACCGCCGACAGCAACGCCATGGTATACGGATGGCGCGGCTCATGGAAGAGGGACTCGCGTTCGGCCAGCTCGACAATCTGTCCAACGTACATCACCGCGACCCGGTCGCTAATGTGCTTCACCACGCTTAGATCGTGGGCGACGAAGAGGTAGGTCAGACCCAATTCGGCCTGTAGGTCGAGAAACAAATTGAGGATCTGAGCCTGGACTGACACGTCGAGGGCCGAAACGGCTTCGTCGGCGACGACAAGACTCGGGTGGAGAGCCAGAGCCCGGGCGATTCCGACCCGCTGCCGCTGTCCGCCGCTGAAAGCATGCGGAAAGCGGTTCATGTATTCCGGGCGCAAGCCGACGAGCTTGAGCAGCTCGGCGACGCGAGCGACTCGCTCGTCGCGACTTTTCACCCCATGGACGAGGAGCGGCTCGCCGACGATATCAAGAATTGTCATCCGAGGATTCAGCGACGAAAAGGGATCCTGAAAAACGAGCTGAATCTCGCGTCGCAGCGGTTGGAGCTCCCCGCGCGACAACGTTGCAAAGTCGACCGGCTTTCCGGCCTTCGGCCGAAAGATTATCTCGCCGGCCGTCGGCTTAAGGGCCCGTAAGATACAGCGGGCAGTCGTCGTCTTCCCGCAGCCACTTTCGCCCACGAGGGCAAGCGTCTCCCCCTTCCGAACGGTGAAGCTGACGTCCTCAACCGCCCGGACCTGGCCGACGGTTCGGCGTAGGAAGCCTCGGCGGATGGGGAAATACTTTCGGAGGCCTCGGACCTCGAGGAGAGGAGCCTCGGTCATTGGCTCAACTCGTGGGTGGCCGCTCGCTCATCAAAGTATAAGAAACAGCTAGCGTCGTGATTCGGACCGACGGCGATTGGCTCCGGCTCGTTCAGATCGCAGATGCCTGGCATGAACGCCGGGCAGCGAGGGTGAAAAGGACAGCCCTTCGGACGATTGTAGGGGTGCGGAATCGACCCGCTTAACGTTGGAAGCCGCTGCCGAGCCGGAGCGTCGATGCTCGGAATCGACCGCAACAATGCCTGAGTGTACGGATGTTTGGGCTCGCGAAAAATGCTCTCGACCGGTCCTCGCTCGACGACCCGCCCCAGGTACATCACCACGACGTCTTCGGCCATTTCGGCGACCACGCCAAGATTGTGAGTGATCAGGACGATAGCCATCTGACTTTCCGCCTGGAGCCGGCGGAGAAGGTCAAGAATTTGGGCCTGCGTCGTCACATCCAGCGCGGTCGTGGGCTCGTCGGCGACCAGCAGTTTTGGACCGCAGGCCAGCGCCATCGCGATCATGGCTCGCTGGCGTAAGCCGCCGCTTAGCTGGTGCGGATACTCGTCGACTCGCTGCTCGGCGCGGGGAATACCAACGCGCTTCAGCAAGTCGACAACGCGCCCCCGGACGTCGCGCGGACGAGCCCGCTGATGCAGAACGAGTGACTCGCCAATCTGGTCGCCAATTGTGTGGACCGGGCTGAAAGACGTCATCGGCTCCTGGAATATCAGACCGATCTCCGCGCCGCGAATCGCCCGCAGCTCCGGACCGTTCGCGTCAAGGCGCGCGAGGTCAACCTCCGACGGTCGTCCGCCGTTCTGATGGCCCCGCCAGATGATCTCACCGCTCTCGATTCGGCCGGGGCGCTCGACGATGCGCAGAATGGACCGTGCCGCGACGCTCTTGCCACAGCCGCTTTCCCCGACAACGCCGAGCGTCCTTCCCGCCTGAACGTCGAAGGTTGCTCCGTCGACTGCCTTGACCGTCCCTTCATCCGGATGAAAGTACGTCCGTAGCTCGCGGACCGACAGCAGCGGGAGGCCGAAGTCGGACGACGAACGGTCACCCACCATAGGGGTCCGCGGCGTCCCGGAGGCCATCGCCAAGGAAGTTAAACGCCAGAACGGCCAGAATCACCGGGATGGCCGGGCTCAGCAACCAGGGCGATAGCGCCACCGCCTGGACGCTCTGGGCGTCCTGGAGCAACACTCCCCAGCTGATTGCCGGGGGTCGGAGGCCAAGCCCGAGAAAGCTGAGGGAGGTTTCGCTGATAATCATGGCGGGCAGCGCCAGCGTTGTCGCGGCGATGATGTGACTCATGAACGACGGAACCATATGACGGAAGATGATCCGCGTCCGACTGCAGCCAACCAGATCGGCCGCCGTGACGAAGTCTTCCTCCCGAAGCGATAAGAACCGGCCTCGGACCACCCGGGCCAGCTCAGTCCAACCGATGAGCGAGATGATCAAAGTGATCGCGAAATAGACCTGGGTAATATCCCAGTTGCGGGGTAGCACCGCCGCCAGGCCCATCCAGAGGGGAATCGTCGGGATCGACCGGAGGATCTCGATGACCCGTTGAATGATCAGGTCGACGATGCCGCCAAAGTATCCGGAGATACCCCCGAGAACGATTCCAAAAAACAAACTGAACGCAACGCTCACCAGACCAATCGTGAGGGAGATTCTCGTCCCATACATGACCCGCGAGAACACGTCGCGCCCCTGGACGTCAGTACCTAGGAGAAAGATGCTTTCCTCGGCAGTAGCGCCGTCAGCGCCAATGAGGTGGATGTCCGAGGTAAAGACGCCGAAAACCCGGTAGGTGAACCCCGGGGCGAAGAAGCGCACCGGAATCTTCCTGGTTTCATCGGGGACATAGACCCGGGAGAACGTTTGAGGGTCGCGCTTGCCGAGAACGGGGTTGACGTACGGTCGGAGGCCATTGTCGAGCCAGTGGATCGGCTGAGGCGGCAACAGCGACCGCTGAGCTTCGGACGCATCCGGATCGCTATACGCGAGGAAATCAGCGCCAATGACGATGAGGTAGAAAAGGATCACGACAACGCTGCCGGCCATAGCAAGGCGATGCTTCCGAAATCGCCACCACGTCAGCTGCCACTGGGTCGCGACCGATATCCGTTCTTCGCTTTCGATGCTCGGAAGACTGGGTGCGACGAGCGCTTCCGCCATGGCTAGGTCATTCCTCGAGACGGATTCGGGGATCGATCAACACAAGCAGAATGTCCGAGATCAGGGTGCCGATGACCGTCATCACGCCAAGGAGCAGGATGATCGTACCGGCCAGGAACATGTCCTGGGCAATCAGCGCCTTGAGCAGGACCGGTCCCACCGTCGGCAGGCTCAAAACCAGGGAGACGATGATGCTACCAGACACGATGTAGGGGAAGACGTAGCCAATCGTGCTCACGAAGGGGTTGAGCGCGAGCCGGACCGGATATTTCATGATCAGCTGGAACTCGGATAGTCCTTTGGCCCGCGCCGTCACGACGTAGGGCTTACGCAGCTCGTCGAGGAGATTCGCCCGGACGATTCGGATGAGCTGGGCGGTGCCGCCGAGGCCCAGAATAACGGCTGGCAGCGGCAGGTGTCCGAGCAAGTCCCATACTCGGGCAAAGCTCCACGGCGCCTCGACGTAGTTCTCCGAAAATAGCCCGCCAACGTTCATATTGAAATACTTGAATCCCACGTACATCAAGACGAGGGCAAGCAGGAAGCTTGGCACGGCGAGCCCGACAAAACCGAGAAAAGTCGCGACATAGTCGCCGATCGAGTACTGTCGGACGGCGGAGTAGATTCCGATCGGCAACGCCACGACCCAGGTAAACACCACGGCGGCCAGCGAGACGACGACGGTGAGGGTTAGCCGATCGCCGATCACGTCCATCACCGGCTTGCGCCACTCCATCGACATACCAAAGTTTCCCTGGAGCATGAGCCCAACCCATCGAGCGTATTGCACGTAAATCGGCTGGTCGAGACCGTACTGGACGCGCAGGTTATGCGCTTCCTCGTCGCTAACCGCGGAGCCCATCGCCGACATTTGAGCGACGTACGACGTCACGTAATCGCCAGGCGTCAAATGAATGATCCCAAACGACAGCATTGACACCGCGAGCACGGTAATGACTGCCAGGAGTAGTCGTCGGGCGAAGTACGAGATCATCGAATCACACGTTCTTGAAGTAATACTGCTCCGGCCGCGAGTTTCCCTTCGTTTGTCCGGGCGTGCTTCCCACGACTGATTCCGGTACGTTGCCCATGTAGTTCTTCACGACGGCAACGCCAAGGATGGCCGGCGAGATTCCGACGGTGCCGATGACGAAGACATTCTCGAGGTAAAGCTGGAGAATTTGCTTGCCGACGTCGATGCGCTTGTCGGCGGCCATTCCCTTTGCCTGGTCGAATAGCTCGAGCATCTTCATCGCGTCGCCTTCGGGTTTGACTCCCTTCTTCCCACCCGACTGCCACCAATCCCCATACAGCGGTCCCCAGCCGCTCCCGTTGTTGAAAGGCAGGCAGTGGTCCGGGTAGATGAATGGCGTATCCGATCCGTCGTTCGACCACACTCGGATCTGGAGCTCGTTGTTGGCAAGACGCGTCGTCATCAAGCTGCGCTCGACTTCCTTAACGTCGGCTTTGATCCCGATGTTCTTGGCCCAATGTTGAGCGACCATTTGGCCGATGCCGGTCCAGTTGACGAAGGCGGCGCCCACCGTCGTCACCTCGATCGTCAGCGGCCCTTTCCCGTCGGTCCGAAGGCGGAAGCCGTTCGCATCCTTCTTGTCCAAACCCATCTTGTCGAGTAAGTCGTTCGCCTTCTTCGGATCGAGGGTGGAGTACAGCTTCCGCGAGTCCGGACCAAGGTAGTACGGCGACCCTTCGCCCGGCGCCGCGGAGCCAGGGTCGCCAATCCCAAGCCAGTAGGTCTCATTCAGCTGTCCCCGGTCGATACCAAGCGACAAGGCGACCCGGAAGTCTTTGTTCGTGAGCCACTTCTGAATCTCGGGGTCGGCTTTGTAGTTTTGATTGACGAAAAATCCGGCGTCCGTTCCGTGATTCCACCGCCAGAAATGAACGGAGTAATTCCCCTTATCCTGGTTCTGCTTGTAGACCGGAACCTTGGCGATGTCGATGTGGCGAACCTGAATGTCATATTCGCCGGCGACCGCGCGCAGGTTGACCACTTCCAGATTCTCGGCCAGACCCAGGCTGATCTTGTCAATGTACGGAAGCTGGTTGCCTTCGGTATCGACAGTGAAGAAATACGGGTTGCGCTCGAGCGTGAATTGCTGGGTATTAATTGGTTGAGTGACCTTCCAGGGAGCGGTCGTTGGGCAGTCGACGTTCCGTTCCGGGTCATTCTTGAACTTGAAGAAGTTAACCCAGTTGTCGAACTTGGAATCCTTTGCCAGCTGGGTCAGCTTGTCTTTGTCGGTGTACTTGGGATGGAACTGCTGCATGTAGTGCTTTGGCGACCAGAGCCCCATTGCATTCTTGCCGTTGGTGAGGTGGCCGGCGACGCCGAGCGCGGCAATCTGGTCGACGAATAGAAAGTAAGGCGCGTCGAACTTGAATTGGACGGTTATGTCGTCGACTTTCGACACCGTACCTTGCTTACCGCCGATTGCCATGAAGTTCGCCTTCGATGGGTTGAGCTCGTCGTTGAGGTACAGATCCTGATACCAGAACATAATGTCGTCGGCCGTGAAAGGCTGACCGTCCGACCACTTCATGCCTTTGCGCAGGTGGATCGTGATCGTCTTGCCGTCGTCGCTGACGTCCCAGCCCTTGGCGACGTGGGGCACGACCTTCGTCACCGTCGGATCCCAGTAAAGCAAGTGATCGTGGGAGATTCGCTCGATGTTTTGCGAATCGGCAACACCGGTAAAGGCTCGGTGCCAGGTTCCACCATACTTGCCAATCTGGTCGACTGGCTTGATCACTAGAACGTCTTCGGGCAGCCTTTGCTCCACCGGGGGCAGTTTTCCGGCCTTCACGAGATCGGCCAACATCGGCGCCTCGCTAAACTTAGCCGGCTTCGTATCGACGATTTGAATCATCTTAACCGGCCCGCTCGGAGCAGCCGGGTTCGCCGCCGCCGCGGCAGGGGCGCTCGTCGGCGTCGCCGCCGCCGGAACGTTGGGCGCTGCCGTGCTCGCAGCCGGCGCGGACGTCGGAGGTGCGGACGGAGCCGGTCCGCACGCGGCGAGAAGCGCCGCGCCGCCAACGATGAGACCAGATTTAAGGAACGCGCGTCGACTACGTAGGCTCACGGTTACCCCCACATCCAGATCTCCGGACCGCTGCCCGGTCGCGTGCCCAGTACACCATGCCCTGGATCACGTGTCAAGCGCACCAAATAGGTATCGCGGCCAATTCGTGTGAGGAAAGCTTTCGCTCGCCTTCGAGGCGTCGGGGACCGACCGGCTAAAGCCTCGACTCCCGGACGGGGTCGACCCCTTCCGGGA
>CAZBQK010000119.1:0-8241 GCA_964493975.1 uncultured Dehalococcoidales bacterium
CCGAGGCCGTGTGAAGGACGTACCCCGCGCGATGGATTGTCCGGATCGCGTCGACGACTCCCGGATAGTCCGCATGGACGCGGCGGGTGACGAAGGCGGTCGCCTCGTCGACCAGATTCAAGCGCTCCTCCTGGACCAACGGTACCGCGACGCCGACCTCCTCGGCCATGTCGCACAACCACCGGTCGTTGTACTCGTCGCGATCCTCCGCCGGTCCGAGGAGCGGGTTAACCCGCCGAGCTTCTTCGTATCGCGCCATCTCCCGCTCGAACCAAACCAGGTTCGCTCGCGCCCACGCCGCCGCGGCGCCACCAAGGCGCGGCACGAAGAACTCACCGATCAGCTGCCGCCATTGGTGCCCGCGCCGCTCGTTGTCATTCATGACCCCGCCGTCGTCGAGGAAAATCACCGGACGCACCACGTCACCCGCCCATCGCCGGTGGCCACGGATGCGCCGCGAGCACCGCTTCGTCCATCGTGGCCCCCCAGCCTGGACCGCTCGGAACGACCAGGAGGCCGTCGCGGATCTCCGGCTGGACCGTGACCAAGTCGTCCTTCCACGGGACGTCGTCGACGTCGATCTCCATGATTCGAACGTTTGGCGTTACGGCGCAAAGGTGGGCCGAGATGAACGTGGCGAGGTGGCTGTAGTAGTTGTGGGGCGCCACCGCGATCTCGTAGACCTCAGCCATATCGGCGATCCGTCGGGACTGGCCGAATCCGTTCCAGGGGACGTCGACCATCGCGACGTCCATCGCGTGCAATTCGAAAAACGGCCGGTACTGCCGGGTCGTCACCAGACTCTCGCCGGAACAGATCCTGGTCGTCGTCGACTCTTTAATCTGGAGCAACGCTTGCGGGTCCCAGTTGTCGTACTCGAGCCACTGCAGGTCGAACTTTTCAAGCAGCTTCGCAATCCGCAGAACGCCCTCGGTGCGGAAATTGTAGTTCAGATCCAGAGCAATCCCCACGTCCGGTCCAACCGCCTCGCGAAAGGTGCCGATCAGCCGCTCGATCGCGCCGAGGGTTTGCGTCGTCACCACGCCGTCGAGCGAGCCCGGCCCGCCGGCAAAGCCGGGCGAATACACCGAGGCCGAATCTCCCGGCAAGACGATGTTCGTCTTCAGAGCGGTGTAGCCGCGGCGAACCACCTCGCGCCCGAGATCGGCAACATCGGCGTACGTTCGAATCGGCGGCAGTCCCAGCCGGACGGCGTTCCGCGCCCGAGTCGTCCCGCAATGGGACCAGTACAGTCGGATTTGGTCCCGGAGGGGTCCGCCGAAAAGCTCGTAGACCGGAACGCCGAGGGCCTTTGCTTTCAGATCCCAGAGCGCCAGCTCAATCCCGGCCATCGCTTTATGCGACACCCCGCCGAGGTTCTGTCGAGATACGCAGTACATGTCCCAGTACAGCCGCTCGACCGCCCGAGGATCCTGGCCGAGGAGGACCCGCTCGTAATCGCGCACGCTGCCGACCACGCCGTGGGGGTTGCGACCATCGCTACATTCCCCCCAGCCCACCAGCCCGTCGTCGGTCTCTACTTTCACGAAGACCCAGGGACGCCACCCGGCGTCGCAGAGGAAGGATTGAATGCGAGCAATTTTCACTGGTCCTCCCGCGAAGGCGAATCGTGGGCATTATCGTTGAAACGACGTCGGCGCGCTATTCGGACGGCTACCTCCGGGTAGAGACGTTTCGCTGAAACGTCTCCGCCTCCCGAGGCATCCTGAACCAACGCGGCTCCGGTCTAGGCGGACACGCCCGCGTCTCTCTTCTTTACGTGCTGTGTTGGTTCTTTGGCCTGACAAAGACGGGAGACGTTTCCGCGAAACGTCTCTACCCGGGGCGAGGTGCCCACCCTTCCAACGTGTTCGCTCCCACGTCCGCGTCGACTGTCGCTTGGCAACACCGAAACCTCGCCCGAAGCCGGCCCCATACACCGCTTGCCCCACCCGACACCCCCCGCGTATAATCCGGCCGAGTTCGCCGCCGCGGGCTGTCCGCTCGCGGCTATTTTTATGTCCGAGAGACGATGAAGCCTCTTCTGATCGCCCGCCAATGCTGGTCGACGGCCACGATGTCGGCGGCCGGGGTCGTCGGCGATAACACGATTTTCGTCCTCGACTACGCCCTCCGTTTTATCCGAGTGTTGGTCTTGCTTGCGCTCTGGCGGATCATCCTGACTGGTCGCCCTCCGATTGGCGACCTGACGATCGAGCGCGTCCTGACCTACACCTTGATCTCCGAGGCATTTTCGGAGTTACTAACCTGTCGAACCGATCTCGCCTGGTCGCTCTTTCAGGGGACGGTCGGTCCGCGCTTTCTCTGGCCGATGGGGATAGTCGGCCAGTTCGCCGCGGAGGCCTTTGGCAAGTGGGGATTCAGTCTCGTGATGTTTTCTATTCCCCTCCTCGTCGTCGCTCCGCTCCTCGGCGTCAGCCCGGGTCCGGTCAGTCTCACGGCGGGAGGCCTGTTTCTGCTGAGCCTCGGTCTCGCCGTGACGGTCGGCCTCGCCATTGAGTTCATCTTCGGCGCGCTGGCGGTCAACCTCGAGCAAAACGTCTACGCGGTCGATCGGGTTCGGGGCGGCCTCACCGCGCTGCTGTCGGGGGTTGTCTTACCCCTCGCGGTCTATCCGTGGGGTCTGGGCGACGTTTTCGGCCTCCTGCCCTTCGCGTCGGTCGCATCCGCTCCCCTCCGGATCTATACCGGGACCGGCAACGCTCCCTCGCTGCTTCTGATTCAGGCGTTCTGGGCGGTCACGCTCTGGCCGCTGTCGAACTGGCTCTGGCGGATCAATCGACAGAAGCTGGTGACGTTTGGTGGTTAAACGGATCCTTCGCCTCTGGCTGCTCTACGCCTGGCTCGACTTTAGCTGGGTCACCCGCGATCTGAAGTTCGCCGGCACCTACTTCATCGCCGACGTCGTCATCAATGTGACCACGGTGACCGGCGTTCTGCTCCTGGCCGAGCGTTTTGGCGGGATCGGTGCCTGGTCGCGCGATCAGGTTATCTTTATGTTGGGCTACGGGGTTCTCGCGGGAAGTCTGGTCTACATCTTTTTCGGCTACAACGTCTCCATGATCAGCCGCCGCCTTGGTCGCGGACAGCTCGACCACGCGCTCGTTCAGCCCCAGCCAATCTGGCTCGGGCTGTTGACTGACGGTTTTAATCCGATCTCCGGCTCGGCTGGATTGATTCCCTCGATTGGATTACTTCTCTGGTCCGGCCACCGTCTCTCCCTTACTCTGACGCCGGTCTGGCTGGCGATGTTCGCCATTAATCTGGTGGCATCGTGCGCGGTCATCCTTGCATTCCAATTCATCTGGGGCAGTCTGGCGTTTTGGGCGCCTCGGGCCGCCGAGGAAATCAACTCCTCGACGATGCGCATGATCGATCAGCTCAAGTCATTCCCGCTCGACGGTTTAGGACTCGGTCTCGTCGGCGGTCTGCTCAGCGTGCTCCCGGTTGGTTTTGTCGCCTGGTTTCCGAGTCGGGCCTTGCTCGGTCTGGATTCACAAAGCCACGCCCTCGTGATGACGCCGCTTGCCGCCCTCGTTCTCGCCGCCGTCGCGCTAGGGTTCTTCCGGAAAGGAATGAAGCACTATGGCCGCACCGGATCGCAGCGCTACCTCTCCATGGGACACCGTAGTTGAGATCAAGGGTGTCTGGAAGGTCTACCGGCAGACCCAGCGGGGCGAAAACGTCGGAGAAGTCCTCCGGAATCTGATCCGACCCCAGATTCGGCAGGTCGAGGCGCTTCGAGGGATCGACCTGCGGATCGCACGGGGCGAAACCGTCGCCTACGCCGGCCCGAACGGCGCCGGGAAAAGCACCACGGTCAAGCTGCTGTCGAGTCTGCTCGCGCCAGATTCGGGTACGGTGCGCGTGTTGGGAATGGACCCGGTGCGTGACCGGGTGAAGTACGTCAGCCGGATCGGCGTTGTGTTCGGTCAACGGACCGAGCTCTGGTGGGATCAGCCGGTCGCCGCCAGCTTCGAGTGGAAGCGCATCGTCTGGGACGTCCCCCGGGAGCGGTACGATCGAATGCTCGGACTCGTACGCGAGCTTCTGGGTCTCGACGAGTTCTTCAAGAGCCTGGCCCGCGAGCTAAGTCTCGGTCAGAAGATGCGCGCCGAGCTTGGCCTGGCGCTGCTCCACGAACCGGAGATACTCTTCTTGGACGAGCCAACAATCGGATTGGATGTTCTGGCGAAGCGACATATTCTGCAGTTCATCAAGGACCTGAACAAAGAGCGGAAAGTGACGGTCATGATCACCAGTCACGACATGTCCGATCTTGAGCAGCTGGCCGGGCGGATCGTGATGATTCATCGGGGAAATATTGCCTTCGACGGCGACTTCGACCGATTACGCCGCCAGTTCGCCGACCGACGCCGCCTCCTGCTCGAGACCGGCGGGACCACGGCGCCCACGATCGACGGGGCGACGCTCGTCGACAGCGCCGAGGGCCGGCACGAGTACGTCTTCGACGCGGCGAAGGTCACCGTCGCGACCCTGCTCGCTCATGCCTCCTCCCAAGCCGAAATCCTCGACGTCGAAACCCACCGCGCGCCAATCGACGACGTGATCGCCGACATCTTCGAGTCGTGGCAAGGGAAGGAGGAACCGTCGGGGTAGTTCGCGAGAGGCCTTTGGAGCACGAATAGCGCGAAAGGCGCGAAAAGGTTACCGTGATGCATGCGCGACCGCCAGCAAAGTCGCCGGTCGGAGGATCGGTATCCCCCGATGCTCTCGGAGATCAATCAGGTGCGCGTCGCCACTTACAATGTATCCGGCCCCGCCGGCCACCGCCGCGGCGATAACCTTATCGTCGTCAGGGTCACCTTGGATAACCACGTCAGGCGTGCCGGGCGTGACAAGGATAGCAACTTCCTCGAACCCTGCGATGACTGCTGCGATTTCACTGTCGGTCATCCCATGGCGCATTCGAATCGTGGAACGGCTGAGAACTCGCCTGTACTCATCGAGCATCTCTCGGGACACGACGACGTCGAACACACCCTGTCTCCAAAGTTTGACGATCTCAGATGGAACGCCTTGAGGCGACAAGAACGCGCTGACGATAACATTCGTGTCGAAAACCACCCTCACGGGGTTGGCTCGGCTCTTTCGTCACGAACCGCCTGGGCAGCGAGTTCCTCCGCCTCCCGTTCGGGCAGGTCGGATCGCTCCGCGGCAGCTTGAACCCGATCAAAGAACGCGACGCGAGCGCGCTTCCATTGCTCATAGACCGCGATTGGAACGACCGCCGCGACCGGCTCGCCGTGACGTTCCACGACGTACCGGTCACCGTCGGCAATGACCTCTTGAAGAACTCGGCCAAGTTGTCGTCGGGCCTCGAAGGCGCCGATTGTCTTTTCCAAGGAACCAGCTCCTAACAATAGTTCTGCGCAGATGACGCTATTGACGCTATTATCGCAGATTGAATACCCGTCCGTCACTTTATCTAATGTATCCTGATCCCGCGATCGATACGCCATTGCTCCGCGGTATTCCTCTGATTACTGGACACTAGTACGACTGTCGTGGCTCAGTCGTACTGTGTTACAATATTCTTAATCCCCAGGAGGATCAATGGTGGCGAGCGAAACACTGGAGATCAAGGTTTGCTTGCGCGCAAAGAACCAGCTGACTTTGCCCGAAGCCATGGCCGAACGGTTAGGCGTCGGGCCTGGCGATCACCTGATCCTGAGCTTAGACGACTCCGAGCCTGGAATGGTTCGGATCCGTCCGGTGCTGCGGAGCTACGCCGGGGTTGCGGCGAGCGTCTACCATGACGTGGAGGATGTGGCGGAGTATCTGCGGAACGAGCGAGCAGGATGGGACCGATGAGATGCTGGATTCGTGGGCATTGAGCACCTGACCGTCGCGATTCCGGTGGGCGCGCGACTCCTTCTCGACTCGTCGGTTCTCATCACGTACTTTAGCGGAAACGAACCCGTTTCACCGCTCGCCGCCGCGATCGTCGACTCATTTGTCCGGACCGGACGCAACGACGCGATCGTTTCGGCGGTCTCGGTCATGGAGACTCTTGTTCGACCGCTTCGCGCCGCTACCCGGGTGGATCGAGCGATCGTCGACTTCCTGAAGAATTTTCCGCACGTTCAAGTGGCGCCAGTCGATTTCGACGTGGCGCTTGAAGCCGCGGCGATTCGGGCGATCCACGGCCTCCGTGCACCGGACGCGCTGATAGTCGCGACCGCCCTGGGAGCCGGAGCGCGCTATGTTGTCACGAACGACGGCGCCTGGGCTCAAAAGTTAAGCTCAATGTCCGCGCGCATCGGCGTGTTCACTATTGGTGATTATCTGTAGTCCCATCACGGGAGAGTAACTCGATGTCTATCACATCTGAAAAAGATCTCGAAGCACTCCGGCTGATCGGCCGGATCGTCGGACTGACGCTCAAGGAAATGGCCGCGAGCGTTACCCCGGGAATGTCCACGGCTGAGCTGGACGCGATTGGCGCATCAATAATGGCGCGCTACGGCGCTCGATCGGCGCCGCAACTGGTCTACGATTTTCCGGGCGCGACCTGCATTAGCGTGAACGACGAGGTCGTCCATGGTATCCCCGGCTCTCGGACGGTTCGGACGGGCGATCTGGTCAAGATCGACGTGACCGCCGAGCTCGCCGGCTATATGGCCGACGCCGCGACGACTGTTGCGATTGGGCCAATTTCGGACAAGAAGCGCAAGCTTAAAGGATGCGCCGAAACGGCACTACGCAACGCGATCGCCGCTGCCCGGTCCGGGCGTCCGATCTATGAGATCGGCCGGGCTGTCGAGACCGAGGTTGAGCGACGGGGCTTCAGCGTCATTCCCGAGCTATGCGGCCATGGCGTCGGACGGACGATCCACGAGGAGCCTAACGTTCCCAACTACGAGGACCGTCGCGACCGAGGCCGGCTGACTGAAGGACTTGTCATTACGATCGAGCCAATTATCGCGAGCGGCGGGAACAAAGTCCTAACCGAGCAGGACGGCTGGACGATTCGCACGTCTGACGGCAGCCCGTCCGCTCACGTCGAGCACACCGTTGTCATTACCAAGAACCGGCCGATCGTGCTGACCGCCGTGTAACGGACGAAGGAATCAGCCGAAAGAAGTCAGAATCCTATTCGCCGGTAAGCGGTACTAAGTTCTAGCACTCGAACCGTCAACCAGTAGCGCGGGGGACAAGCCCCGCGCTACTCTCCCATCACTCGGTCGCCCACCTCAACGAACGTTCCACCGTCACGTGTGCGGTTGATACTCGTTCCCCTTCGCTCTCCTGGCTCTTAGCTTCTGACTCCTTTTCCCCCTTTCTCCCGACGCACTCTATTGACTCTATGTTGTATATATACTACTATCTGTTGCAGGAGGTTATGGATGCGTCGAGGAGATCCAACAGACGGATCAAGTGCTTCTCCCCTCTACAACCGCCTCGCGGTGCTGCGAGTGGAGCGCAAACTATCGCGCCAGGAGCTAGCCGGGGGGCTTGGCATCAACTACCAGACGATTGGGTACATCGAGCGGGGCGACTTCAACCCGAGCCTCGAGCTCGCATTCCGAATTGCCGAGTTCTTCGATTTACCGATCGAAGCCATCTTTTCGCGTCAGCCGTTCAAGCCTCTGACCGACATCGTCTACCGGCAGGGAGCGAATACGATCGCTAAGGAGCGCGACAATGCATAGCTCAACCTCTCGATCCTCCCCGTGGCGCGGATTCACTAGCCCTCTCTCCCGCGGCCAGCGGCGCGCCCTGGTCGTCGCGATGTACCTCGCGTTCGCGGCCTTCGTCGCGGTGCTGCAGGCTGGCAGCACCCACCAGCCTCGCTGGCCGACCACTCTAGCCGTTCCGGCGATCCTGCTCTTTATCGGCTTCTTTGCCTGCTTCGCTCGCTTACTCTTCGCACCTGGGTACGTCGCCGATACGGGCGATCGAGCGCTGGACGAGCGCCAGCGTGCGGTCCGGAACGGCGCCTACCGCACGTCCTATCTGATCGTCGTCGGACTGTTCCTCATCCTTAGCCTGATCCTCCTGGTCCCAACCTATACCGAGACTCAGTGGATCCAAATCCGCGACCTGGCAGTGCTGCTGCCGTGGGCAGCATTCATCCTGGGGTCGCTTCCGACGGCGGTCGTCGCTTGGAACGAGCCGGATTCGCCACGGGACGAGTAGCCCCCTCTATCCCCCGCGCCCCCTTTCCCCCACGAGGGGGGAAAGGGGGACAACGAA
>CAZBQK010000120.1:0-8049 GCA_964493975.1 uncultured Dehalococcoidales bacterium
ATCCCTCGCGGCGGCTCGGGATGACAATGGGCACGTCAACGGCGTTTGTCATCGCCCGTGGCGGGCGCGGTGCTTAAGTTTGCACAGGAGACAACGAAATGATATCTCGGGCACGACTCCGCGAACTAGGAATCGCAATTGGGACATTGCCTCCCGGACCTCTCAACGCGATCACCGACGTTCCCGGGGTGAAAGTAGGTCACTGCACCCTGAACAGCGGAAGTGGGCCGCTTATCCCGGGCCAGGGCCCCATTCGCACCGGCGTGACTGTCATCGTTCCCCACGGCGGGAACCCCTACCAGTCTCGTGTGCCAGCAGCAGCGCACGTTCTGAACGGGGCTGGTGAGATGACCGGTCGCTCGCAGGTCGAAGAGTGGGGCGTGCTTGAAACGCCAATCTATCTCACAAATACCCATAACGTTGGGCTGGTGTACGACGCGGCCGTCGAGCACGCGCTCGCCCAAACTCCCTCGATCGTCCAGGGCGGGTTCGTCATTCCACTGGTCGCCGAGTGCAGCGACGCGAATCTCAACGACATGTCCGGGCGCCATGTCCGGCGCGAGCACGTCTTTTCTGCCCTTGAAAGTGCCGCGACCGGTCCCGTACCCGAGGGAAACGTCGGCGCGGGAACCGGAATGACATGCTACGAGTTCAAAGGGGGAATCGGCACGGCGTCGAGGCTGGTGCCCAGCGCCGGATGGACGGTCGGCGTCCTTGTGCTGGCCAACCACGGTCGCCGAAACCAGTTACGCATTGGCGATATACCACTGGGCCGAATGAGTGCAGTTCCCCGTCCATCGTGGACGCCTCCGCCGGCTCCGAGCCGCGAAGGCTCGATCATCATCGTTCTGGCGACTGACGCTCCACTACTTCCGAGCCAGCTGCGTCGTCTCGCGGTCCGGACAACCCTCGGACTGGCGCGCACCGGATCGACGAGTGGTAACGGGAGTGGTGACTTGAGCATAGCGTTTTCCACCGTGAATCAGGTTGACGCGTCCCTCGTCGATCGCCCTCTCGAATGGCGCAGCGTCCCGGATCGCAGCATCGATCCCCTCTTCGAGGCAACGGTCGAGGCGACCGAAGAAGCTATTATCAACGTCCTGACCGCGGCGGAAACGATGGAAGGCCGCGACGGCCGGATCGTCCACGCGGTCGATCTCGACGAGCTTCGCCGCCTCGCTCGTTCCAGCTGACGGACTCAGGTCGACTTGACGGGCGGTTCCCGATAGGAGAACATATGTACGCCTAACGCAGGTAGAGCGGAATCCTGCGCAAGGTTGCTCGAATTGAGTTGGCTGGACGTAAGCAGGCCAGTAGCGCGGGGGCTTGTCTCCTGCTCCTATCCCGTTTCGGCGTGGGCGTATCTCCGGCCGGCACGAGTCAAGGCGGGGGACAAGCCCCCGCGCTGCTGACTGAGATTCGATCGTCGGCGTGTTTTCGCGTGGACGACCGACGATCTCGACGAGGTGTCCGGGAGGACAAAGACCATGCGCAGTCGCACCGGTTCGCCCGGCCCAGCCACCGTCCTCGGTATCGAGGAGGCTCGGGCTCTAGCTCTCCGAGCCCAGGGATTCGGGAAAGGTCCCGCTGCCGAATCAATCGACGTCCTGAACCAGATCCGGATCATCCAGCTCGACTCGGTGAACGTCGTCGCCCGAAGTCACGAGCTGATACCAGCAGCTCGACTCGGACCGACATCAATCGCGAACATGCGGCGCTCGATCTATCAGGAGAAGCGCGGTTTCGAGTACTGGGGACACGCCGCGTCGTGGCTTCCGATCGAGGACTACCGGTACTTTCTACCCCGGATGGCGTTACTGGGCGAGCGCTGGAGAGCTGCCGAAGAGCAGCACTCGCACCTGTATCCCGAGATCCTCGGAAGAATCCGCGACGAGGGGCCGCTCGGGTCGGCTCACTTCGAAGATCCACGGGTAACCCGCAACGGTTGGTGGGATTGGAAGCCAGCCAAGCTTGTGTTAGAGCACCTGTTCGCCCGAGGCGACCTGATGGTCGCCGGTCGCACCGACGGTTTCGCCCGCTTGTACGACTTGCCGGAGCGGGTGCTGCCCCCCGGGGTTAATACGTCCAATCCAGGTCTTGCCGAGGCTAATCGCTACCTTCTGCGACGATCGATCGAGGCGCTCGGGGTCGCGACGGCGTTAGACGCCGTCGACTACTACCGGTTGCGCGGCTCGAGTTGGCGACTGGCGTTGCGCGACTTAATCGAAAACCGCGATGTGGTCGAGGTGGGTGTCGAAGGGTGGCCGACGCCAGCCTACGTCGTTCCTTCGGCCCTAGACGCGCCCCGAGCCCTGCCTCAACACCGACCGGCACTGCTATCGCCTTTCGATAACCTAGTGTGGGACCGCGACCGAGATGAGCGACTATTCGGATTTCACTACCGAATCGAGATCTACGTACCAGCCCCCAAGCGACAATTCGGGTACTACGTGCTTCCACTGTTGGCGCGAGGACAGTTGCGTGGCCGGGTTGACGTGAAGCTCGATCGAGGCCCGTCGATTTTGCGCGCGCGGGCCGTCTGGCTCGACGGTGCGACCGCCGACGAGGCGGCCGACGCGATTGGCGATCTCGCGGCACACCTCAAGGCCAGGTCAGTCCAGATTGAAAGGGTTATTCCGGAAAGCGAGTTCGAAGCCCTCGTCACCCGTTTTGAGTGAGAGGCGTCGGTTCGCCTCACCCTGCCCTCTCTTCGTGGTCCAGAGGACCTTATACTGACCTTCGACCAATCTGACCGGTGATCAGACTGTAGATGAGCGTGACAATGATTGCTCCGATCAGGGCTGAGATGATCGGAATGCCAAAGATCACCGGGCCGATCGTGCCGAGAAGGGCGACCCCAAGCCACGATCCAACGATTCCCGCGAGGATTGCCCCGAGAAAACCGTACGGCATTTCGCCAGGGGTAATCGCCTCGGCCAACGCGCCGATAAGGCCGGCGACGATCAGAGTCAGAATCAGGCCAATGATGTTCCCGACGATTGTAAATAGGCCGACAATGGCGACGATGGCGAGGACGGCCATCAGAATCAGAAAAAGGGTCGCGGCTGCCATTGAGAGTCACCTCTACTGCAGTGCTCTCGCACTACGGATTGCCAAGCGCGAAGGACCAGTATCCAGAGCAACTGGCGGCAATACCTGTGCCCGCTTGAGGACGCCGACGTTGTCCGCGCTTGACTCCAGCCAGTCGGCCGACTACGATCCGGCCACCTGATTTGCGGGGAGATATGATGGCAATCACCGGTTTTATGAGGAAGGATCGATGAGCGCTCTATCAGGCCGGTTGGCGTTGGTGACCGGCGCCGGAATGGGTATCGGCCAGGGGATTGCCCTGGAACTGGCAAAACAGGGCGCGTCGGTGGTGGTTCATTATTCGCACAGCGAGGCCGGTGCCCGGCAGACTGTCAGCGCCATTCAGAACGAAGGAGGTAAAGCCGGCGCGATCCAGGGTGACTTGCGTTCAGTCGACGAGTGTCGCCGTGTCGTCGAGGAGGCCGCGGAAACGCTCGGAGGTCTCGACATCCTGGTGAACAATTCCGGCGTCACCCGAGCCCTGGATTTTCTCGACACGTCGCAGGAAACGTACGACGAGGTGTTCGATCTCAACATCCGTGGCTACTTTTTTTGCGCCCAACAGGCAGTCCCCCACCTGCTTCGAAAGGGCGAGGGATCGATTCTCAACATTACCTCGGTGCATGGCTTCGGCGGACTTCCCGGCCACGCCGCATATGCGGCCACGAAAGGGGCGATCATCGCATTTACTCGCGAGCTGGCGATTGAGTTAGCGCCAAAGCATATTCGGGTGAACGCGATTGGTCCTGGCGTGATCGAAGTGCCGAGGTACTTCGACGATCCGACCTACACGTCGGCATTTGGCGGAACGATGGTCCCGTGGGGTCGGGTTGGCAAGCCCGCCGACATCGGGACCGTCGCGGCATTTCTGGTATCCGATGCCGCGGACTTCGTGACCGGTCAAACCTTGTTCGTCGACGGCGGAACGACGGCGCGAATGGGTCTCTGGTGGGGCAAGAGCGGCAGTCCCAAGTAGCCCTCCGTGGTTACCCCTTATCCACGTTTCTCCAGCTAACCCGAACACCTCGCCTTCCCTCCCGGCACGCGGCCTTGATCTTGCAACCCTGATCGTCCCGCGCTCGGCTTGGGCCGCGGAACGACGGATTCGAACGCGTCTCGCGGAAAATGGTTCGGGAAAGAGGGAAAAGCATGTTCAATCGCTCGCAGTTTCGCCGCGGACTCGACGTTTTCGATCGCGACGGTCAAAAGATCGGCGACGTGTCGGACGTCGGCCCCAACTACATTCACGTGCCGACTGGGTTTCTTGGACTGGGTGGGGACCTCTACATTCCCTTTTCGGCAGTCGATCGGGTCACCGATCAGGGAGCGTATCTGAACGTTTCGAAGAACGATATCCCGTCGCGCAATTGGACCACCGCGCCCGCGGCGGCGGCGGCAGGGGTCACGGCCCGCGAGGCGGCCGCGCCTCGCGAGGCGGCCCCAGCCGGCGCGATGCCGTCCGAGGCCGTGCCGCGAGCCCGCGGTGCCACGATCAGCCCGGAGGAAGCCCGAGGTCACAATCTCTGCGACGTTAACGGGAAGCAGGTTGGAAGCATCGCGGGTGTTGGCCCGTCGTATTTCCACGTTGTGACCGGTCTACTCGGACTGGGTCAAGACCTGTATGTCCCGATCGATTCGATCGATTACTGCTCGCGTGACTGCTGCTATCTGAACATCGCGGCGGACGACATCCGTGCCAAGGGTTGGACGACCCGACCCGGCGCGGAAGCGCCAACCGAGAGGCGGATGGGCGCCGCCGGTGCTCCCGCCCGCGAAGGGGTCACCGAAGCAGAGCGCGGTGGAGTCTACCGGATCCCGTTGCGCGAGGAAACCGTCGAGGTCAGCCGCCACCGGGAGCAGGTTGGCGAGGTCGTCATTTCCAAGGAAGTCGTCGAGGAACAGCGAACCATCGAGGTGCCGGTGGCCCACGAAGAGGTTCGGATCGAGCGACATCCGGTCACCGGCGAGGCCGCGCGATCCGAGGAACCGATCACCGATGAATCAGCACGACAGACGATTCGGGTGCCGATCTACGAAGAGCGCATCGACGTCGAAAAGCACCCCCACATTGCCGAGGAAATCGTGGTATCGCCCGAGGAAGTAACCCGCCGCGAGCGCGTCACCGAAACGGTACGCCGCGAAGTGCCGCGCATGCGCACGACCGGCGAGGCGGAGGAATTCGTCGAAGGCGAAGAGACCATCGAAGGCAAGCCCGCCGAGCGCACGCCCGAGGAGATCGAACGTGAGCGCCGCCAGCGACGAGCCGGCGAATAGGCGACACGTCGAATCGTTCAATCCCCCACCGATCCATGATCGGATCGAGGAAGGCGGCCGGAACAATGTTCCGGCCGCCTTTTCTTGCGTCCTAAAATAGTCGCGCCCCGGTCCATCCTTTGATACATTCGTATAGGAAGAAATATTCGCGTTGCAAGAAGTAACGCGGGCGGAGTGTCGGGTTATGGCCTACCGTTGGAACGTGATGATCTCGATCATGCTCGGGATCTTGATGTTCTTGATCGACGTCACCGTCGTCAACGTCGCGCTTGCCAAGTTTGAATCCGTCTTCGCGGTGGATGTCACCACGGTTCAATGGGTAATTACCGGATATGCCCTCGCGAGCGGCATCGCGACGCCCCTTGCGAGCTTTCTGTCGCTACGCTTTGGAAGTAAACGCGTCTGGCTCACTGCGCTCACCGTCTTCACCCTTTCGTCCGTTCTCTGTGGATTTGCTCCCGTATTCTGGGTCCTGATCTTTGGGCGAGTTCTCCAGGGGTTTGCGGGTGGAATGCTTCTCCCAATCGGGGTCGCCCAGTTATTTGCCGCGTTTCCGCCGGAGGATCGGGGACTCGCGCTGGGCTTCTTCGCCATCCCGGTCGTCGCCGGACCGGCACTCGGCCCGACGCTCGGCGGTTACATCGTGACCCACTCGACCTGGCGGCTCGTTTTCTTCATCAACGCTCCGATTGGGATCCTGGCGGTCCTTCTGGGCGCGTTACTGCTGCGGGAGCAGCCTCCTACCTTGAAGCCACGCTTCGATCTCCCCGGTGCGATCTTCTCGGTGATTGGCTTTGGATCCGTCCTCTACGGCCTCTCGCGGGCTGCCCCGGACGGCTGGGGATCGCTCAAGGTCGTTTCATTTCTCGGCATCGGGATGATTAGTCTGCTCGCATTCATGGTCGCGGAGCTTTCCCGCGAAGAACCGCTACTGGAACTGCGTCTCTTCGCAAATTACCAGTTTCTCATCGCAAACGCGGTCGGTTGGGTCACGACCGTCGCGCTCTTCGGGGCCGAGTTTCTCCTACCACTCTATTTACAGAACCTCCGAGGTCTGACCGCGGTCGATACCGGGCTCCTCCTCATGCCCCAGGGACTGTCAGCCGGGCTGGTGGGTCCAATTGCCGGACGACTGACCGATAAACTGGGGGCTCGGTACGTCGTCGTATTTGGGATGGTGCTGCTCGCGTTCAACACGTGGAGTCTCTCGCAGATTACCCTGGGAACCAGTTACGAGACCTTGCGGATTCTTCTGTTGATCCGGGGAGCCGCGATTGGGTGCGCTCTCCAACCGACCCAGCTGGTTTCACTCGCGGTCGTCCCGAAGCATCTCCTGGCCAGCGCCAGCGCTCTCAATAACGCGCTGCGGAACGTGTTTCAATCCTTCGGTATTGCCATTCTGGGAACGGTCGTCCAGAGCGAGTCCGCCTTTCACCTAGCAACCCTGAGTCAGGGAGTCACGGCGACGTCGACCGGCGGCCAGTTCATCGGACAGCTTGGCCTGCTACTTCAATTGCGGGCTGGACTCGCCGCGACGGCCGCGCAAACCGGCGCGCTTCTGGTGGTTATTGGTCAGGTTCAACAACAGGCCGCCGTCCTCGCCTTTGGCGATGCCTACCGTTTCACGTTTTTCACCGCGCTTCTCGCCATCGTACTCAGCTTGTTACTGCCAGGTCGCGGCCAGATCAAGGCGGATCCGAGCTTGATGTCTGGGGGGCATTAGCGTACGGCGTCAATTCGTACCGCCAGCGACGGCCCATCGTAGGGGCGCACGGCCGTGCGCCCCTACCGCGCTACCAGGCAGCCCTCTGATGAACGGCGGTATTCGGCTACCAACCGAAAACGACCGGCTAAAGCCTCGACTCCTCGGAGGCAAATTCCGCCCCGAGTGCCGCGCGTACGTCAGCTACCCGCGGCACCGTCCCGCTCCGGCTCAACGAATGAATCACCGATCCGTTCAGGACCAGATCGAGGTCTTCATCAGAAACTGGAATCAGCGCAAGCGAGTCGATTGCTTCGTCGAACTGGGCAAATAGACGTCGAGCTAGGGATAGAGCTTCGTCCTCAAAGCCGCGATCTGGATTGAAGTGGATCGCGAGGTTCACGGCATTACGGAATGGTGACGCATACCTGCTCGTCGGACACGTCGACCGGATAGGTCACGACCCGCACGTTCGGATCGAAAACCGATTGTCCGGTCGCAATGTCGTATTCCCAGGAATGCCAGGGGCAGCGCAAGATCCGGCCTTCCATTCCGTAGCGGTACTCGTGGACGTTCGAGGGGAGGGTTGTTCCGACGATTCGCCCAAGGCAGACGCGTGCTCCTTGATGAGGGCACACGTTCTTTAAAGCGTAGAAATTTCCATCCAGGTTGAACAAGCCAACCTCGCGGCCCTCGATTCGCACGATTTTCCGGCCACCTGGAGGTATCTCTCCCACCGTTGCGACGATGTGGCGTCCCATACTAGTGGTTTGGCGCAAGCAGTCGCTCGCCGTAAACGGCCAGCGCGTTGTCGACCATCACCCGCCGGTGAAACGCCTCGGGTATATCTCGGATCATCTCGAACGGGTCTCCGTATTCCCAATTGGGGTAGTTGCTGGAGAACAGTAGCGTCCGATCGCCCTGGACGATGTCGAGGATCTCGCCAAGGTAGCGCGGGTTCGGAGCGGCCTCCAGCGGATAAG
>CAZBQK010000121.1:0-7858 GCA_964493975.1 uncultured Dehalococcoidales bacterium
TTAGACAAATCCCTGGTCCGGACAACTCGACGAGATTGGCGGGTTGTTTTCGATCCAACGAAAAACCGAGACGTTTCGCGGAAACGTCTCTACCGGGGGAGGAATACCCGCTAAACGCTGGCCACTTTCGTTTGACAAGCAACGGATCGGCGGACTAACATAGCCTCTGGGTAGGACGCCCGGGCAACCGAGCGGACTTAACAATTGAACATCCGATGAAGTGCCAGGGGAAGTCCGGTGAAAGACCGGCGCTGTCCCGCAACGGTATGTGGCCGGTGTGCCGCGAGCCCGATTACCTGCCTTCATCGTCAGCCGGCGACCTTCGAGCGAAAGGGCCCGGGCCGAGCGGAACGTCCGTTCACCCTCTCACCCCTTTCTTGAGGTGAGAGGCTTTTTTTTGCCTCGTCATCTCCTCTGAGTCGCGGTCTTCGTTGCCCCATTACCCGAGGAGGTATGACGTGCGCCACGTCATTCTAGTTCTACTAATAGTCGCAAATATCCTTGTCGGCTGTGCCGCTCCCGCGGCGACGCCGACAACGCCACCCGCGCCAACCGTGGCGCCAGCAGCTGCGACGCCAACGTCGCTGCCCGCGACGCCGACAACGGAACCGCCAACCGCTACCGTCGCGATTCCGACGGCGACGCCACCGGCGCCGACCCAGGTTCCAACTCCCCTTCCGTCTCCAACGGTTGCCTCGGCATTTCCCTTGACCGTCGTCGACGACGCCGGTCGCAAAGTGACCTTCGATCGGGCGCCAGAGCGGATTATTTCGCTCTCCCCGGGACACACCGAAACGCTCTACGCTCTTGGTGTTGGAGATCGACTCCTCGTCGCCGATCAGTTCTCAACCTATCCGGCCGAGGCCAAGCCAAAGGCCAAATTGAATACGTTTCCCAAGCCAAACGTCGAGGAGCTCGTATCCTTAAAACCCGATCTGATTCTAGTGCTGGTCGAGGGCGACGACTTTATCAAGCAGATGGATTCGCGACAGATCAAGGTCCTCAAACTGTTCCCAAGCACGGTCGAGGGCACGTATCAGGACATCGCCCTGGTCGGCCAGGTGACTGGAACGTCGACTCGCGCGCAGGCAATTGTCGACGGGATGAAAGAGAAGCAGGCGGCGATTAGCGCCCGCACGAAGGATGCTCCGCGCACCCGTGTCCTCTACGAGCTTGACGCGAGCGACCCAACCAAGCCGTGGGTCGCCGGGGGTGGCGGTTACTACGGGGCGCTCGTGCCGCTGGCCGGCGGGAAGAACGTCTTCGACGACATCACTCAGCCAGCCGACCAGGTTAGCACCGAACAGATCATCGCCCGCGACCCGGAGATCATCCTGCTCTCGGACGCCACCTCCCCGGTCAACGCTCAAACCCCGGCGATGGTGATTGCCCGCCCAGGCTGGAACAAAATCGCCGCCGTGAAGGCCAAGAAAATCATTCCGGTCGACCCGGACGTTCTCACTCGCCCGGGGCCCCGCCTCATGGACGGGTTGGAGGCACTCGCCAAGGTCATTCATCCGGAGTTGTTCAAGTGATACGAACGGCAGTATGGGCGAGAGGGCTCGGCTTCTCCCCTCTCCCGTGGGGAGAGGGCGGTCCTTTCCCCTCTCCCACGGGAGAGGGCGGTCCAATCCCCTCTCCCACGGGAGAGGGCGGTCCTTTCCCCTCTCCGTCGGGAGAGGGCGAGGGTGAGGGGCGTTCCATTCTGGAAGTCCTCGAAACCTTCCGAGCGTTGGGGATGGACGGGTCGCCCCTCACCCTAACCCTCTCCCGTGGGGAGAGGGGATTGGTCGAGCTCGTTTCGGACGTCTATCCAAGTCTAGCCATATCCCCAGAAATTTCAAATTGTTCCCTGCTAGACTCTCGGCGAGGTCCCCTCTCCCCGCTGGGAGAGGGTCAGGGTGAGGGCGTTCCCCGTTCCACCAATTCAGAAACCACTCGAAGCCAACCTACTTCGTCAAGCCTCATGGTCCGAGCGCAGCGGTGACCACGACGTCAACCGGCCCGGCGCTCACGAGGCCGAGTCGCCTCATCGCGGAGCAGGCGACGACCTCCCTGCGACCCATAGTCCGACGGCCTAATCCAGGCATCGTCTTCGCCGTCCTCGGCGTCCTCCTGGTCACTGCCATAACCCTTGGGACGGCCTTTGGGTCGGTGGCGATCGACCCTCTGTCGTTGATCGACATGGTCTTGAATCGCCTGGGGCTCTTGCACATCGCCGCGACCTGGCGCCCGCAAGATGAAGTCATCGTTTTTGATATTCGACTCCCTCGGGTGGTTGCCGCCGCCCTCGTCGGCATTGCACTCGCGACGGCCGGAACCCTCTTTCAAGGTTTGCTCCGCAATCCGCTCGCCGATCCGTTCTTACTGGGAACCTCCGGCGGCGCATCGCTCGGCGCGATTATCGGTATCTTGATCGCGACGCCACTCGACCTGCTCGGATTTGGAATCGTCCCAATTGCGTCGTTCGTGGGAGCGCTCGCCTCAACCGGACTGGTGTATCGTCTGGCTCGGGTCGGCGGCCGAACTCCGGTCGTTCCCCTACTCCTGGCCGGCTTCGCGGTGAGCACCGTCTTGAACTATCTCGTCTCGTTGTTGTTGATCGTCGACGACCGGCTTCAGCTCAACGTTCCCCGGATTTACGCGTGGCTTCTCGGCGGGGTATCGGTCACCGAGTGGTCGCAGCTCGTCGTCGTGGGGCCAGCGGTGCTGATTGTGGCGGTCGTATCGGCGGGTCTCGGTCAGAGCCTGAACGCGCTCAGCCTCGGCGACGAAACCGCCGAGCGACTTGGTATTCCGGTCGAGCGTCAGAAGACGTTGGTGATCGTCGCCGGTTCGTTACTTACCGGCATGGCCGTGACTCTTGGTGGACTGATTGGCTTCGTCGGTCTCGTCGTCCCACACATTATTCGGCTGGCAACCGGTCCGAACAATCGGGTTCTCCTTCCGGCGTCGGCGCTGGCTGGCGGATCCTTTGTCGTTCTGGCCGACTTGCTGGCGCGGACCGTTCTGACACCCACCGAGCTACCCGTCGGAATCCTTGCCGCGTTCCTGGGAGGCCCGTATTTCTTATTCTTGCTCCGGCGGGAGCGCCGTGAGTATCGATTGTGATCCCGAAGCTCAGCTTCCGCGACGTCGCATTTGGCTACGGCTCGCGCCTCGTCGTCGATGGCTTGAGCGTGGCGATTGGCCCTGGAGAAATCGTCGCGTTGATCGGGGCCAACGGAGCCGGGAAAACGACCTTCTTGAACCTCGCGTCGGGGACAGCTCAACCGCTTCAGGGCGAGGTCGTCTACGACGGACGACGTCTGACTTCAATACCCCAACGCGAGCGAGCGCGCCGGATCGCGGTGGTGCCTCAGGCTTTGTCGATCCCGTTCGCGTTCTCGGCCCGCGAAGTAATCGCCCTCGGACGAACTCCGTTTCTGGGCCCCTTCGGCCGGACAACCACCGCCGACACGGTCGCGGTGGATCTTGCGATGGCTCAAACCGGCACCGACGTCTTTGCCGACCAGTGCGTCCTGGACCTGTCGGCTGGCGAGCGTCAAAGGGTTATTCTGGCAATGGCGCTGGCGCAAGAGCCGGACCTGTTGCTGCTCGACGAGCCGACCGCCAACCTGGACGTTGCCCACCAGATCGCGTTCTTGCGCCTGGCCCACGACCTTTCGCTCTCGCGCGGCCTCACGATCGTCGCCGCGGTCCACGATTTGAACCTTGCCGCGTTGTCCTTTGAACGCATTATCGCGCTTCACGCCGGACGAGTCGTCGCCGACGGTACCCCACGCGACGTCCTGACCCCCGGCACGATCGAAAAGATCTACGGCACGTCCGTCGAGGTCATCGACCACCCTTCGCGGCCGGTGCCGCTCGTCGCCCTGGCGTGGCCCGACCCTTCGATCCGTTAGGACGACGCCCCGGGGCTAGCCGTTGAATCGGTCGAGTCGACCACGAAATTCCTGGGCTCCCTTCGCGACCCAGCTAGGCCAGGTCGTGAGGAAAAACCGCGCCCCGATCTCGAGGTAGTGGTCGAGGTTCTCGTCGGACACCATGCCGCCAGCCGTCCGACCAGCCGCGACAATCTGACGGACCGCTCGATCGATAACCGCGCGAACCTCCGGATGATTCGGCTGGCCGGTGTAGCCCATCGTCTGGGCAAGGTCCGAAGGAGCGACGAAAAACACGTCGATGTGGTCCACTGTCAGGATTTCGGCAAGGTTTTGAACCGCCTCAATCTCTTCGATCAAAATGACGACGAGCGTTTCGTCATTGGCTTTGTTGAAATAGTCCGAAACCCCGTAGGAGCGACGGCTGCCATACATTCCTCGAAGACCAATCGGTCCGAACTTGGCGGCTTCGACGACCTGCTGGGCCTCCGCTTTCGTTGACACGTGAGGAATGACGATGCCACTCGCCCCACGATCCAGCGTCCGGGTGATGAGCCAGGGCTCGTTCGCGGTCACTCGAACGATCGACGCCATATTCCACAGGTCACACGCCCGGGACATATCGCCGATCTGTTCCCAGCTAACCGGACCGTGCTCGGTCTCAAGCCAGATGCCATCGAAACCAAATTGGCCGAGGAAGTCGATCATGTCGGTATTGTGGTGCCCGCTCAGCGCGGTAACGGCCTTGCCCTCGCGAAGTCGTCGCTTGATTTGAATGTCTGGCACGTTGGATTCCTCCCGTGTTCGTCGATGACGCGAAATCACCGGCGCAATCATACCGTTCTGATGGGCTAAGAGTCACATCGTTTGACGGACCCTCGGCCGCACTCGTACCATGGAGAGCGGGATCGACGAACCGATCAGGGCCGTAAGGGGCGCGAGTGTTTGACCGATGGACAATTCTTCAACCAAAGCTTGTCGCTTTCGGCACGATTGGCGTTTTCGCACTGACAATTGGCTGTACCAAAGCGCCGTCAGCCAGCGTCAGTAGTCCGACGTCAGTCCCGATCGTCGAAACGACCCCAACCGCGTCCCACTCCGTTGGCAGCGCGACTGCGCTCTTTACGAAGGTGGGGGGCGAGTTTGCCTCGCCAACCGCGGGTCTCCCACCGTCGCAAACTCCGGCACCGTCGCCAAGTTTTGCCGTCGCACCGTCGTCGCCAATCGAGGCGCAAGGTAGCTCGACGACGCCGACCACGACGGTCGCGATGCCGACAGCCAGTCCAACCGTTCCACGGATCGCGGATTCCGTCGCCGCTGCCACACCCATCATGGCGCGGTCGGCCAGCATCTCCAACGTGTCGGTCCGAACGGCAGCCGACGCCGTTGCGTTCTTACGCGGTCAGTTGCCGGATTACCCCGAGAGTGGACCGTCCTCGGTCACGGATTTCTCGCCGAGCGATATTCTCGAAACAATGGACACCATTGTCCTCGATCAGGTGCTGCAGAACGACGGGGCGACTGCTCTCCAAAAAATCTACGATGTCGTTGCAAACGATGTCCTGTTAACCGTCGCGGACGAGTACCCTAATCAGACGGTCGTCGTCGCACTCGACGCGGGGCATGGGGGAAAGCCAGGGTTCTTCTGGGACAGTGGCTCCGAGGGTACCGAGGCAGAGCATACCCGCGCCGTCGTTCGTTCCATTCTCCGCCAGTCCCAAAAACCCGAGTTCGCGCGCCTGATCGTTCGGCCCATCTTCAACGATGCGGTCGCCGACGACCTGGGGATGCCGGCAAAGTGGAATCGACCGACAATCAACCAGCTTCTCGTTCGTCAGGTTCGGGCGGCGATGCTCCAGCAGGAAGCAAGTGTTTGGAATAACGCCCACCCGGCTTCAACTATCGCGGTTCACGAGATATCGATCCATTTCAATGCTGGGGCCGGGGGCGCACTCGTTCTCAACCAGGGCGACACGGTCCGTCCGGAATTCCAGGCCCGATCGGTCGACTTTGGGAGAAGATACCTCCAGCGGGTGATCGCGGATCTCAACGCAACCGGCCTCCTGCCCACGCCGCTTCGCCGCTGGGGAGGAAACGGCCTGCACGACGACGTGATGATGTATCGACCGGCCTACATGAATGGACTTTCGCTCCCAGCGGGGTTTACCCCCCGCTACGGATTGCTTCAAGGACTCGGCTACATGCCGAGATATATCCAGATCCTGCTCGCGCAAGCAAAGTAGACGACCGAATTGGACATTCGCGACCGTCTTTATGTCGTCGAGCGCGGAGGCGGGCTCGTCACACGAATCGGCGACCTCTACCGTCTCCAGCGTCCAGTCACAGAAAGGGCGTGGTACGCCGACGCCGAAATGAGCGACCACCACGCCTGGCGTCCTCCGTTAACCCTCACCGTTCGAGCGAGATTCAGCCACCCAATTCATGAGCTCCGTGGCACGGCCGGCTTTGGCTTTTGGAATGCGGCCGTCTCGCCCGGTTTGCGACGGATACGCCTCCCGCAAAGTGTCTGGTTCTTCGGAGCAGGTCCACCACATGACGTGCCGTTAGCACTGGGGGTGCCCGGTCGCGGCTTCAAAGCGGCCGTCCTCGATACGCGGCGCCTGGGATTCCTTGCGCTGGCGCCGACCGCGCCGATTGGATTCCTGATGATGCGGGTCGAATCCCTGTACCGGCGACTGTGGCCCATCGCCCAGCGGTCGATGGGAGTAAGCGAGGTCGATCTGGCTCCGCTCGACATCACCCAAACCCACGACTATACGTTCCGATGGGAGGCCAGTCGGGTTCTCTTCTCGGTTGACTCGTCGGCGGTGTTGGAGACCACGGCCGCTCCGCGCGGCCCTTTGGAGTTCGTCGCCTGGATTGACAACGCCTACGCGATCGCAACCCCGCGAGGTCGGTTCGAATTTGGTCTGACGGCGACGCCCGACTCTCAGTGGATCGACCTGGAGCGGATCGACGTCTTCAGCTAGCCCAAACCCATCCGAGCGAAATGTTCCTCTGGCGCCCGGACACGCCCAAGTTGAGCCCGAAGGATGGTCTCAAAGTGTCCATGGAGGGCCGGATCCAGGACTGGGTGTTCCTGACCCGGATCGGCCTCCACGTCGAAGAGATCATGCACCGGAACGTAGGCGTCGCCCTCGTTTGCACCGTGTCGATGCGGAGCGTGCCCCTTTTGGGGAATCTTGTAGAGTGGGATGTTGTAGGTATGGCCAAGGAACCGCCCCATATCGGCCGCGGCAAGCTCGTCCCGCGACATGAAGCTGTGAAACTCCGTCGGCATGGCGGTGTACGCGTTGACGATACTTTCGGCCGTGGCAGGATTCCGAAGGTAGGTGTAGCGCCCGTCGGCCACGTTAACCGCCATCCCAAAGTAGCCGTACAGAATCGCGTCGTGGACCCCCCGGTCAGATTCTAGGGCAGGACGCAACGACGTCCCATGGAGGTGCGGCGGGAGTGGCGCCTCGAATAAGTCGAGAAACGTCGGCATGACGTCCGTCGTCTGCGTCAGCGCGGACGTCCGCGAGCCAGCCCGCACGTCACCCGGTAAATGAACGATGAGCGGTATACGTGCGATTTCGTTATACACCGGCATCATATTCTTCATCCAGTACTGGTGCTCGCCCAACATCGTTCCGTGGTCGGTCGTTAAAACCACGACGGTATCACGCCACTGATCGTCGGCATCGAGCTTGTCGAAAAGTTTGCCCAGCCAATGATCGGTCATGGTGATCAGCGCGGCGTAGCACTTCCTGATGTGCTCGACCGCCTCCGGGCGGTCCTGTACGACGCCGTAGCCGGGCCAATCGTAGACTGGCCCATCCCAGGTGTCGCCATATCGGTCAAGGTACTTTTGCATGGCGTAGAACGGCTCGTGTGGGTCGAACAGCTCGAGCTGGAGGAACCAGTGGTCGCTCGCCCGATTATCGTCAAGCCACTGAATTGCTTGCTTGACG
>CAZBQK010000122.1:0-7246 GCA_964493975.1 uncultured Dehalococcoidales bacterium
ACTCGTGACGGCGGGGGACAAGCCCCCGCGCTACTGGTTGACATCTCGAACGCCACATTTATTTGAAGCCTGCTTTTGGTGAACGCTCGACCGAACATGTCCCTCTGGCGCTCCACCAGTCGGGCCATTGGAGGCCCAAGCAAGCGAGCGGTCATTGCGGCTGGTGTTTGACGTCGGACGCTTCATGTGATAAAATCGGCCTCACGGATTGGCCGCACGAGCGCCCCCGCGACACCCTGAGCATCGCATTGCCCGAGCGCGAATTTTCGTACCGGTCATTCCACGCCAGGCCCGTCTTCAAGACGGGTACGAGTTAGTGTCCGGGCCTTCGTAACGCGACTGCCCCCCTTGGTCGCGAAGTGGGTGATCTTGCCAGGCGCGGGTGCGGAGCAAACAGAATCTGGGCACCGCAGCGGAGGACGGTTTGATCGAACCTGGCTTTGGGCATTCACCCGCGGTTGACGAAGCACTCGACGCCGAGGCGGTCGAGGATGCCGTTGTAACCTACGACGATCTCGTCGAAGAAGACTCCTCAATTGAAGATCCGGTCAAGATGTATCTGCACGAAATTGGCCGGGGACAGCTCCTCACCGCCGATGACGAAAAGTGGCTCGCCTGTCGACTTGAAGAAGCCGCTCGCCTAAAAGACACGATCCACGGTCTGGAAGCCGTGCTTGGCCGCCCTCCAACCCCCGCTGAGACCATTAGCGCGGTATACGCGCGAGTGTTCGAGCGCCGCCAGGCGCTCCAGCACATCGCGGCAATCCTGAATCTTGAGCCAGTCTTTGACGTTCCGTCCTTTCTGGGCCTGCCCCGGCTCCGTGAGGCGATCGATTATTTTCTCGAGCCGACAACGCTCGACGACCTGGCCGAACGGTTGTGCCTGACTGCCGACGAGGCTCGAGCCGATGTTGTCGCGCTTTCGGTGGACACGAGGCTGCTTCCGTCCTCGGTTCGTCGCTTGCTCGGCCCCGCTAACGGCCTGCGCGATATCCCCGCTCCGGCGGTCTTTGCCAAGATGCTGACGGGCCTCGATCCGGCGCTCGCCGACCACATGACCATGGTTCGACGCGAAGCAAGTCGGGCCGAAGCGCGGTTGACCGAAGCCAATTTGCGGCTCGTCGTGAGCGTGGCAAAGAAGTACTTGAATCGCGGGATGGCGTTTCTCGACCTGATTCAAGAGGGCAATCTCGGCCTCATGCGCGCGGTAGGGAAGTTTGACCACCGCCGTGGCTTTAAGTTCAGTACGTATGCCACCTGGTGGATCCGCCAGGCGGTGAGTCGAGCAATTGCCGACCAGTCTCGGACGATTCGAGTTCCCGTTCACATGGTGGAAGTTATCAATCGCCTGAGCCGGGTGTCGCGTGAGCTCGTTCAGGGACTCGGACGTGAGCCAAGCTTCGAAGAAGTTGCTCTGATGATGGGCTTCTTCGACGAGCAGCTCGAGACCGATTTGATTGACGAGGTCGCCACTCAGACCAACCGGGCCGGCCGGCCAATGCGCGACGTCACCCCGGAGATCCGGCGTGATCTGATCCTGGGATCCGGGATTCTGAGCGTCGCGGCGGAGCTCCCGTACAATCTGCAAGATCGGGTCGAGCAGCAATCCGCCCGCGTTCATGAAGCGGCGAAGGTTGCTCGCCAGCCGGTTTCCCTCGAGGCGCCAATTGGTGAAGAGGAAGACAACCACCTTGGCGACCTCCTTCCGGATAGCTCCTCGCCAGCTCCAGTCGACCTCGCGACCCAGAAGCTCCTTCAGGAGCAAGTTGAGAATGTGCTCGCGTCGCTCACCAATCGCGAGCGGCGCGTGCTCCAGCTGCGTTTTGGATTAGACGACGGTCATCCGCGCACCTTGGAAGAGGTCGGCAAAGAATTTGGAGTGACGCGGGAGCGAATCCGCCAAATCGAAGCAAAGGCGCTGCGCAAGCTGCGCCACCCGAGCCGGAGCAAGAAGCTTCGGGCGTATCTCGACTGACCAACCGAACCGCTGCCCAACGTTGTGTCGTTTAGTCGGTTCAGCCATTTGTAGGGGCACCCACAAGGGGTGCCCCGTTTCCGTTTCGACTGGACAGCGCGTCCCCGGCAGAACGACGCGACCCGTCGATGAACCTCCTCCCCATCTTCGACCGTCAATCCGGTGAGCTCCGCCAACTCTCCCGTCCGCATCGTTCGCTCGCTGTTGGGCGAGTCGGCTCTTAACTGGCTTCTCCTGTGCGTTCCGCTCAGCGTATATCTTTGGCTGTCCGGGGCCCCGACGACGATCACCTTCGTGATGTCAGCTCTCGCGCTCGTCCCTCTCGCCGGCCTGATCGGTCAGGCCACCGAGGATATCGCATCACACGTTGGTCCGGCTCTGGGTGGATTGCTGAACGCATCCTTTGGCAACGCTACCGAGCTGGTCGTGGCCGTCATTGCCTTGACCCACGGCTTGGACGAGGTCGTCAAGGCGTCGATCACTGGCAGCATCATCGGTAACGCACTCCTGGTCCTTGGTATGAGTATGATCGCCGCGGGTTACGGCCGGGAGCGAGCTTTCTTCAATCGAACCGCCGCGGCCACGAGCGCCGCCACGCTCCTTTTGGCCGTGACGGCGCTGGTCATGCCGGCCGTCTTCAACCTCGCGGTTTTTGGTCGGTTGCAGGGGGCAAACGCGGCGCTGAACCAGCTCAGTCTGCTGGTCGCATTCGTTCTGCTGGCGACGTACGGACTCAGCCTCGTCTTCTCACTCGTCACCCACCGCAGCATGCTCATCAGCGTCGCCGAGGTTCCCGACGAGCCGTCGCTCGGAGTTCGAGCGGCCGTCGTCGTCCTGGCCCTGGTGACCGCCGTGACTGCTCTGGAGTCGGAGATTCTCGTCAGTACGATTCAGGGCACGACCCGCGCCCTTGGTATTACCGAGTTCTTCGTCGGCGCTATCATCATCGCGATTGTCGGCAACGCTGCCGAGCACTTTTCTGCCGTGGCCGTGGCCCGACGCGGCTTGCTCGATCTCTCGGTGAGCATCTCGACCGGTAGCGCTACTCAGATCGCGCTCTTCGTCGCGCCGACGCTGGTCCTTATTTCGTGGCTTGTCGGGCGTCCAATGTCGCTGGTGTTCAACGCGTTCGAGATTGCTTCGGTGGCCCTCGCGGGAATCGTCGTCACCGTGGCGTCACTGGACGGTGAAACGAACTGGTTTGAAGGGGTCCAGCTCGTCGCGGTGTACCTGATCATGGCGATTGCCTTCTACTTTGTCCCGGTCCCTTGACCCAATCTGAGATAATCAGTCTTTCTTTCGGCTGAGAATCCTGACGAGGAGAAGATCCAAATGGAAGAGCGCCCTCTCATCCTGATCACAGGCGCCGCCGGCATGATTGGTAAACAATTGAGCGTATTCCTGCGAGAACGGTACCGACTGCGATTGATGTATCACAAGACAGTCTTGCCGGCCGTGGGTGATGACGAGATCGTCGTCGGCGACGTTCGCGAACTTGCGACGGTCGAGCCGGCAGTGGCGGGAGTCAAGGCGATCGTTCATCTGGCGGGCGATCCGGATATGCACGCGAGCTTTGAATCGACTTTCGAGAACAACATTCGCGGCACATACAACGTGTATGAGGCTGCGCGGCGACATGGAAAGCCGCGAATTGTGTTCGCGAGCACCAACCACGTGGCCGGCTGGTACGAGGTTCTCAAAGAATACGTGACTCCCGACATGCCAGTCCGTCCCGATGGCTACTACGGTGCCAGCAAGGCGTATGGGGAAGCGCTCGGGCGTTGGTATTTCGACGAGTTCGGCGTGCCAGTCGTTTGCCTCCGAATTGGGTCGTATCTCGATCGGCCCCGGAACGTTCGTAACCTATCAACCTGGCTCAGTCCCCGCGACATGGCTCAGATTACCTGGCGGAGCATTGAGAGCGATGTCGGCTTCGGGATCTTTTACGCGATCTCCGGCAACAGCCGCCGCTACTGGGACATTTCCGACACCCAGCGCGTTCTGGGGTACGTCCCAGAAGACAATGCCGAAGAGTACGCCGGGGAATTGGAGTGATGAGTACTGAGTACTGAGTCGGGATGGGTACGACCCTCACCCCAACCCTCTCCCAGAGGGAGAGGGGGGAGGAAGCGCGTTTTTCGTCTTAAGCGGTATCATCCTGTCAGACTCATCGCGTCGTCGGCCAGAATGTGAGCTGGGCCTCGCCGACGTCACGGACGCGACAGGCGATCTGGAGCAGACGGTCGCCGAGCGGATGCAATGCAAAGCTTCCGCCGGTTCCCCGGACCGTTCCAGCGGCCCACCCTCGGGGAATGGTGACCGTAACAGTTCCGGCGCGATCGCCAGGCGCGGCGAGGGTGAGGCACAGGTTTTCCGGAGTTTCGCCACGGGATACGTCCTGGAGGTCGATCGACCCCATCCCAACGTGGAATGACGTTCCGACGATCTGCGGAACCGACAAGTTTGGTCGCAGCGCCACCACCCGGCAGCCCCCGGCCGGGACGCTCTCGAGAGTCAGCCGGTCGGAGTGGATCCCAAGGTAGCTTTGAGTCCAAAACTCAAAGGCGTGATGAGCTCCGGCGATCCCAAGTGCCCCGAACGTCGCAACGACGGCAATCGGGTGGTCGGTCGGATTCAAGGCGACGACGAGGGACCAGTCCTCCCAGCGCTGTCTGATTCTCGCGCCGAATAGCCGAGGTCCGCCGGGTCCAAACGGATCGAGAGGGAGAACCGTCACCGGTAGCGAGGGGAGGCAGGCGTCGAGGATTCGGGCACGCTCGGCAGGAAGGGATCCGCTTGCTTTGCCGAGAGACGCTGTTCCTCCTGCCAGACATGCGACGGTTCCCGCCGCCTGGGCTTCCTCGACGCTTTGCTCGGCTAAACCGATCAGAAAGGGTCCGGCGCCGATTGACGTCGTAAGCTGATTAAGGAAGGCGCGCAGGAGTGGCGACGGGTCGGCTCGCGTTAGGAGATGTCGGTCGGTTTCCACGAGATCCACGTCGTCGAGTACCGCGAACAATGGACCTCCCGCGACGGCGAGGCGTCGTGAACCGATTCCCGAGCGGAGGGCGGCCAAACCGCTCCGTAGCGCTTCGAGGGGTGAGACCGAGCCGTTTGCGCGCCAGCCCGAGCTCACCACAGCGTCGGAACACTCCACGCGCAAAACGTCGAAGTTCCACGTTTGGACGACTTGTCGACCGAGGGCGGCGAGCCATTCGCGCACGGCCGGCTGCGAGGCGTCTAGAACGTAGCGGATCCCGTCGGTATCGGCGATGGGAATCGGATCGCCGGTTGGATAGCGAAGCACCCAGGCTGGGTGGGATCGAAAGGTCTCGGACGAGCGCTCGACGTCAAAAGGCGCGATACTTACGCCCGGGCGAAGGCCCTGATTGCGAATCGCGTCGGCAAGCGGTCGCATGCCGTTGGGGAAGCGGACGGGATCTGGTCGCCAGTCTCCGTCGCACAACTGCCAGCCGATGGGAATCAGCCCAACGTCGAAGGCGCGACGCAGCTCTGACGATGCGATCGACGCGAGAGCCGCTAAGATCGCGCGTTCGTCGAGGGGAGCGGTTTCGAGACGACTACGACCGGCCGGTACTTTGCTTCGGTCAACCGAATCGGCGCGGTCGCGAAGCCAGATCGCACATTGTCCGTTGCAAGGTCGTCGGGTCATTCCCTCCCAGACGTCACTCACGGGCCTGTTTTGTCGGGAAGGGGTTTCATAGACGTTTGGAAAGCGGGTTAGTGCCTCGTCCACGCGCCCAATGAAGATCCAGAGTGGGCCGCTCGAGACTCCGTCCGACCCAAGCTCGACATCTCCGGTCCACGCGCGCGCGTTAAGACGAAAGCGGGGCTCCTGGGACGCGAGATTCGTAGTCTCGCTCAGATCGGCAACCAGATACTCGCCGATGATCTGATGGGCGGCAAGGAATGCCATCGTCAGCGCGTGCTGATCCCGACTCGTCCCGAAAACGGCAAGGCCGGTCGCAATTGTCTCGCTCGGACTGCCCGTTCGATCGACCAGGGATAGTCGACGGGCCGGCGCGGTCGCCGTCCATCCGACGTCGATCGCGTGCTCGAGTCGAAGCGTTGGCTCGGTCACCAGGTTTGCGTCGTCCATCGCTGGCGGACAGATTGGCAGCAATGCTCGAACCGAGACCTCAGAACGGGTCGCCATTCGGACGGTCAAGGTGGTCGAGAACTCGGGCTGGTCAGCTGCTAGCTCGAACGTCTGAATCGCGAAGATGCCGTCGGACCAGGTTCGTTGCACCCGAACCCGCCTGACCGGCTCTCCGTTGGTCGAGCGCCCGGGTTCAAAGCTGCTGAGCGCAGCATCTCCAAGATCGCGGCTTATGATCTGACCGTTCGGTTCTAGTAGCTCCACCCTACTCGACGAGTGGACTTGGAGACGCGGGAGCGTCGGAGTGGTTTCCAGCGACCAGTGTCCGGTGGCGAGATCGTAGCCGAATTTCAAGTATCGGCTGGCAAGAGTTAACCGATCAGGTCGCGAAGCGCCAACGGACTGTCGCCTGGGTCCAGCGCCCAACACGACCCTCCACCGTTTCAGCTAATGGCTCGGGATGCAAGTGATGGGCCAATTTGGTGTGGACGTTGACCGATGTGATTTAGACGCGAGTGAGGACGAGCCGAAACATCTGGACAAGGGCGGTGAGGACGAACACGCCGACAAGGAAAACAAAGATCACCAGGAAGATGAGGACGAGCGAGAAACGAGATGGGTCCACCGCGTTCGCGGCCAGCAGATAGGTCATAAAAGCGCACATGGTAAGGAGGACCAGAGTGCGGGCGAGGCTTCGAAGTGTGTCCTGGGCCAGATCATCGCGCACCCGCGACCATACTTCGGCGACTAGCTCGCTAGCGTCGTCAGCCGAGACGCCCCGGGCGCGCAAGTCTCCGACGACGCGCTCCTTCGTCCAGAATTGGCGAAGACGCAGCTCGACGGCAACTTCAAGAGACGCTTCCGCCATAACCCCCAACTAGTAGCGCTCCAAGCTCGCGGTGGCATCGAATGACCCAAGTTTACCGAAGCGATGGACCGACCGCGTCGTTCAAACGGCGGAGTGCCGGTCCGCCGGAGGTCTGGATCAGCGTCGGGCGCCCCACCGGCCAAGTGGCTGCCCGGCGAGCGGTATCGGCGGTCAGACGCGGTTGCGGGGTTCCGGAGGGTGGACGTATAATTAAGAGACGTGCCACACGGGCCGGGGTGGCGGAATGGCAGACGCAGCGGACTTAAAATCCGTCGGGTGATGA
>CAZBQK010000122.1:7256-7601 GCA_964493975.1 uncultured Dehalococcoidales bacterium
GAGTTCGAGTCTCGCCCTCGGCACCTTATTCGAAGGCCCAGATCATCTGGGCCTTTTGTTTTTGTGGTCAAACGTGGATCCATACACATAGATTAAAAATCGCCCCTGATGAGTGATCAGTCTTTGAAGTGCTTGCTAACCGTTTGCTACCGGATCGACGATCAACCGAACCTGACACCATTAGGATACCTGCGCGATCAGTGGTCACCCTGCCGCCTGGGAGCTCCGACCGATAAGATCTGGCTTTTCGATCGCCATGCCCCACCTATGTAAGATCGCGCCGGGTGCAAAGTATGCGGAAAGGTCGGAGTGGTACGCCGGCCCGATTCCACGGGGTAGCTGTGC
>CAZBQK010000123.1:0-7179 GCA_964493975.1 uncultured Dehalococcoidales bacterium
GACTGGGAGCCAATCGTCTGGACCCAGGCCGAGCGCGCCCGAGGTCAGGCCTGGGGTCTGAGGCTACCGGAGAGCTTCCATCGCTACGGCACGCCGAAAGTCGACGTGGCCAAGAGCGAACTGCGGGACGTGCCCGTCTTCGATCCGCGGTAGAACTCTTTAGGCGACCGCCCTCGTCTCAGCCCTGCCTTCCCCACACGGCTCGCGCCGTTTGGGCTACGAGCTCGAGCTTTTGTCGCTGAGTCTCCGGCGTGATCCGATTACCCTCCCAGGTGGAGGCAAAGCCACACTGCGGGCTGAGGGCCAGTCGATCGAGTGGCACGACCGTCGCTGCCTCTTCGATCCGCCGTTCAAGCTCATCTTGACTTTCAAGGCGCTCTTTTTTGGTTGACACCAGCCCCAGAACCACGATTCGGTCCTCCGGTACAAGTCGTAATGGTTCGAAGCTACCGGACCGCGCGTCGTCATACTCGAGCAGAAATCGGTTGAAGCGGGTCTGCCGGAAAACCCGTTCCGCGATCGGATCGTAGCCGCCACTGGCGTAGAACATGCTCTGGTTATTGCCTCGACAGATGTGCAAGCCAAAGGTGACGCCCTGCCGGTCGAAACCGTCGATAACCGCGTTGTCGAGCTCGATCGTTCGGTCGATCATCTCGTCGACGTTGCTGCCTCGCTGGCGGTAGCCCTCGCGCATTTGCGGATCGAGAAGTGCCGCGTATTGTGGCGCGTCGATCTGAACGTAGGTGCATCCTAAGCGGACCAGCTCGGCGATCTCGAGTCGGGTCAAGTCGACGAGGTCGGCCAGGTAAGCATCGCGAGTGGGATATGCACCGGCCGACCGCTTGGGGTCATAGTAGGCGGCTGCCTGCTGGGTACTGACCAGGGTAACCTTCGCTGGTCGATGGGTCCGCCCGCGGAGATAGCTAAACTCTTCGGAGCACATCGCCCGTCGCCAGCGAAGCTTTTCGACCACGACCGGGCGTTGGTAGGTCAATTCTCGGCCCTGCTCGTCGTGGAACGGGATCGCCCAGCCGCCGAGCTTGTCAAAGCCTTCGAGTGCATCGACCAGGTGGCCAAAGAAGGCGTAGCGACGCTGCTCGCCATCGGTGAGGACGTCGAGACCAGCCTCTTCCTGAAGCCGGATCGCTTCGTCCACCGCGCGATCTTCAACCTGTTTGAAAGAAGCCGCGTCGATCGCTCCGGCCTCCCATTGCTTCCGAGCGTGATCCAAATACGCCGGCCGTAGCAGACTGCCGACGACGTCGCTCCGGTACATCTTTTCCCTCCCGCCGAAATTCCATTGAATCCTGACGGCGTGATCGCAAGCTCGTTCCTGAGCACCTGTTCCAGATTGCCAAAAGCCGCGCCAAGTCGCAGTGGATTCGCGAGACATTTGCCTCTGACCATTGCACAATAGCGGTCGGAGGTTCGGCATGGCAAGCCCAGGTAAGGACGGCGTTCAAGCAGACCAATCGGTCACCTCTCGCCGATCGCTGCCCCTCTCCCTGACTTTCTCGAAAAATGTCTGGTCGCTGCTTGCCCTCACTCTGGCGGTATGCACCAGCATCGGCGTCTTCGCGGTGACGATGAACCTTTACCTGGTTGCCCGCGGGTACCGTGAAGATTTCATCGGGCTCGTCTCTTTCGCCTCGGCGATTGCCCTGACCGCCGCGGCAATTCCCGCGGGCTACCTTTCAAACCGATTTGGAGCGCGCCGCTGTCTGGTCCTGGGCACGGTTGGCCTCGGAGTCGCCGGTACGCTCGCGGCGACCGTCTCCGAGCCCTCGGCTATCGTCGCCGCCATGGTGCTACACGGGGCGGCTCAGGCATTCATCTTTGTACCGTCAACGCCCTACCTCATGGAGAACGCTCGAGGCAAGGACCACCCACGCGTTTTCGCCGCTAGCTTCGCGGCAATGTCGCTTGGCGGGATACTTGGCAGCTCGCTTGGTGGCTTCGTGCCCTCGATGAACCTCGCCGGAGTCACCGACGCCGTCGGTAACTACCGGGTGGCGCTTCTCGTGGGAGCCGCGCTCGCCGTCGTTGGGGCGATCGTGATGGTGGCCGCGCGTGAGCGGAAGAAGAATGTTTCACCCCGTCCCGATTCGGATTCGATGCCATCCGCGACGGCTGCAACCGATCTCACGTCGGAGCTTCCCGCGAGTCGTCCGGGCGTCGGCCGCGAGATCGCCGCGATGGCTATTGCAACGGCCCTGCTTAACGTTCCGACGGCATTACTGACGGTGTTTTTCAACGTGTACCTGCACGAGGAGATCGGCGCTCCAACCCAGGCAATCGGTCTGATCTACGCTATCGGCGCCGCGGTTATGGTGCCGCTCGGACTGGCTGGTCCCCGAATCGGAGCAAGGTACGGCGCGCTTCGGGTGATCGCGACGACTCGATTCGTGTCCGGTTTCGTCGTGCTGCTCCCAGCGATGGTGACCTCCCTGGGCGGTGGGGGGGCCGCTTTCGTGTTTCGCTCTGGCCTGGTGGGGCTGGCGCAGCCCCTTGATAGTGCGTTCGTCATGGGCCGCATGCCCCGTCACTTACGGGCCCACGTGTCGGCGATTCGAAATATGAGCTTGGACATCAGCTGGGCGGTGACCAGTATCGTCGCCGGGTTCGTCGTCATTCGATGGGGGTACCGGCCGATCTTTTACATCGGCGCTATCTGTACTGTCGCCTCCGCGATGGTCTACTACGCCGTTTTTCGTGACGCCACGGCGCGCCCTCACGACGAACCACCCGGTCCGGCTGACGTCGCGCTCGGACCAAACTCCGCGCAGGTTACCGACTTTCGAAGATAAGCAATTCGGACGTCAGGGGGCTTTCCAATCTGATTTCAAGTCCATCGTTCGCGAGCGAAAGGCCATTCGCCTCCACCGACTCGCGCGTGTTGTCAAACAGCACCCGGTAACGTCGTCCGCGATCTAGCCCCCTCGGCATGAACCGGTAGGTGGCCGGCCCGGGACCGGCGAGCCGAAAGATCCCGACAACCGCGGACTCACCGTCCGGAGCGGCGTACTCGAGGACGCAATAACCGCGAGGGTCCCGAAAATCGATGACCGGCGTGTGGTGGAAGACTTTACACCTGCCAATGATCGGCCGGATGTATGTCTGGTAGATCTCGACGCTTCGCTTCGCACTCGCGCCAAAACCGGGAACCATCTCCCCGATCGAAGGAGCGCTTCCCACCATGACCGGGTGACCGAAGAGTGCCGCCCGAAACTGGGTGTCGACGTCGCCATAAAATAGCTCCTCGCCATTCATGTAGCCGGCGATCCGACTGCACAATTCAGGCGGAAGAGCGATTGTCATCCCGTTGAGAATAGCCAGAGATCGGGGAAGCTGCGCCAGGTCCGAGATCCAGGTAGTGTGGAATCGGGCGATCATGCCAAGGTCGGTCCGTCCACCGCCCGAAGAGCAATTCTCGAGCAGCAGCTTTGGATATCGCGCCCGCAATCGATCGAAAGTTCCGTAGAGAACCTCGTAGTGCCGCCACAAAGTGTTTTCGACAAACCCATCCCGCGGGTTATGTCCACCTTCCCAGGCGTCGATATTGTAGTCGAGGCGGAATAGGTCGAGGTCAAATTCCTCCACAATCCGGTTGATCTCGGACTCAAACCATTCCGCGACGTGCGCCTTGGTCAGGTCAAGAATAAAGTGTTCTTCGCCGGCCCGCCCCTGCACGACCGGCTTCCCGTCGCGGTGCATAACCCAATCCGGGTGCTCTCGATAGACCTGGCTCAAGCTCCCAACGCACTCGGCTTCCATCCACATCCCAAACAGTAGACCTTTCTGGCGGGCGTACTCCCGAATCGGGCGAACGCCGTTCGGCAACCATTTCCCGGCCCACCAGTCGCCGACAGTGTGGTACCACCGTCCAGGCTCGGTGCCAAACCAGCCAGCGTCGAGAATATACTGTTCGGCGCCCGTTTCGGCAGCGACGTCGATGTCACGCCGAAGGAATTCCTCGGTCACTCGATCGGTTACGTAGCCCCAATGGTTGTGGGTGAAACGCTGGGCTCGACCTTCGGGCGGGGCAGGCACGACCGAGGCGCGAATGTGGTCGTGCATCGCCTGTACCGTCGCGTCGAAGTCGCCGTAGACCAGGCCCAGGTGGATGGCCGGCGTCCGCAGCGTCTCATTCGCGTCGAGGATGCGAAGCGGCGAAACGCCGGCCGGACCTGCCTGGAAGCACAGCGTCGCGTCTGAACGGGCTGGATCCTGATCGCACAGGAGATCGTAGGACCAGTTCGCGGAACAGGCGAGATGTGCGATGACGTGCTCGCCGTTTGCCTCGTTACGGACGATGAAAAACGGCGCTCGATGGCCCGAACGGCCGCGCCGTCCCTCGACGCGAATTGTCCCGTTTCGGACCGGCTCCCATGCGAAGGAGCCTTCGTTCAAATGAGTGGCCGACTGAAAACAGCCAAGGGTAAATGCCTGGGGAACGCTTGGGCTCAGGTGGTCGCGAACGTTCTCCATCCGCCAGATCAAGCCCGCGAAAGGCTGGACTCGGGCAAGCGCGGCCGGTCGATCATCTCGGTTGTGAATCTCGAGCCAGCGAGTCAGGATCGCGGTGCCGTCGAGAAGGGTGTGAATCAGAAGTCCGACCGGACGGACCGAGTGCACGAGCTCGACCACGATCTTCCGATGCACGTCCGACTCGGACTCAACCCGGGCTCCCACCCATTGCCAGCTGCTGTTGAGGGTTTGACCGTCGATCTCGAGCTCGAACGCCTCGATCGGCAGGTTCCGAACTCTCTCGTGATTTGAACCCTCGACAAAAATGTCCGGTCGGATCCGTCCGTTGGACGACCAGTAGCGCCCGATCCACCGTCCATCGACGAGCGCTTCCTCGTAGACGACGAGACCGCTTACGTAACGAACGCACGGATACGGTTCCGACCGAATCTCGACGTCAGTCCCCGCGAAGCTTCGGGAGATTGTTGTAGGCACGACCTAGTCCTCCGCACTCATTTGTCTCGGGCACACCGTCATACCCTTTCGATCAGCAATAGCTCCGACGTGATTGGGCTCTCCAATCGAATTTCCACGCCATCGCGCTGTAGCTCGTGGCCCGCGACGTTGAAAGCATCGCCAGAGTTATCGAATCGAACGCGATACGTCGCGTTTGCCCGGAGCCCGCGCGGTCGAAAACGATATGAGCCGTCGGACGTACCAGTGAGGCGAAAGACGCCGACGACCTCCCTATTTCCGTCTGGCGCGGCGTATTCCAAAACGCACCACGGGCTTGCCTCGAACAGCGGCAGGATTGGCGTGTGATGGTACACCTTTGCGTCCGGGAGAATCGGTCGGATGAATGACTTGTAAAGCTCGAGCGCGTGGACGATTTGCGATCGACGGGGCTCACCAATTTCGCCAATCGTCGGCGCGATTCCCCGAAGAATCGGCTGGCCAAAAAGGCACGACCGGATCTGAAACTCGAGGTCACCGTACAGATAATGATCCGGAACCTCGGTGCCGAACGTTCGGAGGCAGATCTCGGGGGGCAGCGAAAGAGAGAGGCCATTCAGGATTTTCAGCGAGCGAGGCGCCCGCATCCAGTCCGAGATTTCAGTGATCTGGAAATAGCGAAGCATTCCGAGGTCGAGTCGGCCACCGCCGGAGGCGCAGTTCTCGAAAATCACGTTGGGAAACCGCTTCCGGAGGTGGCTGAAGATTGTCCAGATCGCCTCGACGTGCCTCCACAACGTGTTTTCGGTGAAGCCGTCCTGAGATCGGGTTCCTCCGTCGAAGACGTGGGTGTTGTAATCAATGCGGTAGAGGTCGAGCTTGTACCGCTCGATGATGTCGACGAGCTGGGCCTCCATCCACTCGGCGACCGCGGGGTTCGCGACGTCGAGATGGCGTCCATTCGCCACTGGTTCGCCGTTCCGAGTCAGGACCCAGTCCGGATGCTCTCGGCGTAACGCCGAGTTTGCACCAATGCTCTCGATCTCGACCCACAACCCGAACAGCATTCCCTTGTGGTGAGCGTGGTCGATAATCGGATAGAGATCGTTCGGAAGCCACGAGCCAGCGTGCCAATCCCCCACGTTGTGCTGCCAGAGGTTCGGCTCCGGACCATACCAGCCGGCGTCGATCACGAAGATCTCAGCGCCAAGATCGGCCGCCATGTCGATTTCATTCTTGATGCCGGCTTCATCTTCGTGGTCGCAGATGTAGCCTCGATGATTGGCCTCGATCAGCTGGTTTCGGCCAGGAAGCTGCGCCGGCAGGACCGTCTTTCGGACGTGCTGGTGAAGGGCCTGAACGCAGCCATCCAGGTCCGCATGAAGGTGTCCGAGGTGCACGGCGGGTGTCTCGACGGTTTCTCCCGGGGCGATGACTCGAAGGATCGGATCGATCGCGTGCGGTCCGATCTTGAATGACACGCGAGCGTCTTGCGCAACATCCCGGCTAGGAACGCCCCGGACCCCACGATCGAGGTCACCCTGCTCGACGGTGATCTCAAAACGCCAATTGCTGCTCCAGGCAAGCTCGCATAGAAACGTCTCACCACTCGCCTCGTTGCGCAACCAGAACGAGGGACGACCGTGCCCGGAACGGCCAGTGCGCGATTCCACGACCTTGGTCCCGGCGACAAGCGGCTCCCAGGCAAAATCACCCTCCTCAAGCGCCCGGAGTCGCCGGTTGTATCCGAGCGAGAAGACCGAGCCACCGGGTGGAAGATACTCGGCGAAGCCGCGAGTCCACCACAGGAGTCCGGAGAACGGCGAAACGCCGGACAGGGCAACCGAGCGATTCGTATCGTTCCGGATCTCTAGCCAGCGGACCAAGAATGGGCTGCCGTCGAAACGGGTGTGAACCTTGACGACGTACGGATGTTTATCGTGCGCTAGCTCTACGACGACGTGCCGGGTTCCCGGACTGTCGTCGTCGGCCTCCGACGCTCCGATCCAACGCCAATCGCGGTCGAGGAGCTGGTCGTCCAATCGTAGTGAGAACGCGTCCGTCGAGAGATTTTCCCGAACCCTTTGCTCTTCATCAAGGTGCCGTTCCGGCTTAATCGAACCGGTTGCCGACCAGTAGCGGCCCACCAGCCGCCCGCCCACAAACGCCTCGTCGTAGATCGTCAAGCCCGTCCGGTACCTCACGCCAGGCCCCCCGTTGTTCTGGAACATAACCTCGGTATCGGGCCTGGCCCGTTCG
>CAZBQK010000124.1:0-7123 GCA_964493975.1 uncultured Dehalococcoidales bacterium
TTGTCGTTTGCGTCCGCGCTAGGTCGTCACCTTCCGGCGCGCTTCATCTCCTGCTCCCCGTTGTCGCCGCGTTGGGAGCAGCACGTTTAACAGCCGGTCGATCCGGTATCCGGCCTCATCGCTCGCCTGGAGAAGGTGGGTGAATCCGGCAAGCCAGTCGCCGATCGAGTCGGCAAGAGAGTCGGTCGACGTGCCTTCCCGAACCGAGTCGATTGCCTTGATCAGCATCATCCAGGCAACCAGATCCTGGAAAGCTTCCTTGTTGTACCAGAGGGCTCCGCCAAACCGGTTCACGTGGATCAAATGCTGGATGTCGCCGTCGCGGAACCACTCCTCGACGAGCCGCCCCACGCCCTCTGTCGTCGACTTCCGATCCCGCCACCAGGACTGCCAGCTTGTGAGGACGCGGATCGTGCTCGAGGCCCGCTCGATCGAATTCTGGTCGAGACCCAGACCGCGAAACGCATCGGCGACGATATCCAGAAGCAACCACTCGTCGAGCCACGCTCGGCTGGTCAGCGTGGCGTCGGATGGGCCGACGACCTCACCCAACGAGCCCACCCAGCACCACCCCAGAATCGTTGCCCACCGAGCGGTGTCTCGCTTCGCGGGAATCTGGAACCAATTTGTCGTCGGTTCCTCAACGGGTTGAGAGGTGAGGGCGAGGATGGCGCTCAGTCGTTGCCGAACGATGTCGACCGACGCGTTGACGTCGCCCGTCCCCCCGGAATAGCTTCGGGCGGCCTCAAAGAGTGCCTGGGTCGTGGTCCGAAGTCCGTCGACGACGCGCCGCCTTTTCGAGTCGCCGGGCAAGCCGTTCGGTCCCAGAACCTGTCGAAGATTGTGGTCGTTGACCAGCGCGGCAAATGGCTCGCGAACCGGACGAAGCACCATTTCCCGCAGCGCCCTGTCAACGTTTGGAACGCCCCGACCACCCAGCTCGCCGGCTAATCGCGCGTAGTGCGACCACTGGTCGTCACGCACTTCGCGGACGTCTAGAAAGACGTGGTATTTAAAGGCGCCCAACTCCACGTAGAGGCCCTGGTTCCAGAGATCTTGACTGTTGCGCAGGAACTCGAGGCCACTAATCTGATCGCGAAAGATACAGTAGTAGGAGGAATCGGCGTGGAGACCGAGCCCTTCGGCCAGATTCGAGCGGACGATGGCGCGGTCATCGCCCGACTTTACCGCGAATCCGACCGAGAGACGGATCCAGCCTCGGGCCTCGGCAAAGCGGTTGTGGTACACCACCAGCGCCCGGTCGTCGCCATTTCGATTCGAATACGCGAATACGTCCTCGTTGACAAACCCTTCTGGTGTCTGAAAGTCGTAAAGTCGGAAGTTCGCAACGCCGGCGAAAAGTGCTCGTCGGTGGAGCAGCGGGAAGATCTCGCGTTCGTGCCGCTGGACAAACCCCCAGTCAGGCGTCTCGTTCCAGTAAGCACGACGAAACTCCATCCCATACTTTTCTCCGTAGCCTTCGATTTGCCCGTGTCCGAACATCGGCACTCCGGGTAGCGTTGCCAGCATCGTGCACACGCCGAAATACTTGTCGTCCTTGCCGAATTGATCGACCGCGGTCCGCTCGTCCGGATTGTTCATGAAGTTGACGTAACGGCGTAGTATCTCGGGATCGAACTCGAGGGTATTGCGCATGACGGCCCGATACTTCCCGTTGTCCTCGGTACACAACATGTTCATGAACGCGCTGTTGTACACCCGATGCATCCCCAGGGTGCGAACGAAGTATCCCTCCATCAACCAGAAAGCTTCGGCGAGGAGCAGCGTATCTGGAGCCTCTTGGGCGACCCGGTCGACGACCTCCCGCCAGAACTCGACCGGCATCGCCTCGTCTAACTGCCGACGAGTCACTCCGTGGCCGGCCCGCGACGGAATATCTCCGCCACTTCCCGGTTCAGGGAACCACAGTCGATGGTAGTGGCGCTTGGCGAGGGTCATGGCGGCGTCGAAGCGGATGATCGGAAACTGACGGGCCACGTGCAGTATTGTCTGAATCACCGCCTCGCGGACGTCCGCGCGCAGGTAATTGAGCTGGGCGGTATCGTTCCAGGGCATGCTGGTGCCGTCGTTTCCGTGGTAGATGTAGTCTTCCCGACCGGTCCAGCGATCCAACCGCTTGAACACAACCGCGGCGTCAGTTCGGGAGTAATAGTGATCCTCGAGAAACACGCCAACCCGTCCGTCCCAGGACAGATCCGGCCCATTGAAGCTGTAGGAGGGGAACGGAGGGTAATTCAGCGAAACGAACCAATCCGGATGCTCGACGACCCAGCGCGAATAGATCCCCATGTGATTGGGTACCATGTCGCTCGCGAGGCGGATGCCGCGGCGCATGGCGCGGTAGCGGAGGTTGTCGTAGGCGCCTGACCCACCAAGGTCCTCCGCGATTGTGTAGTCGTAGATCGAATACGCCGAGGCGACCGCTTCCGGATTCCCGAGTCGCTGCTTGATCTCGCGCGACGCGACACTGCGTTCCCAGAGGCCGATCAACCATAAGCCGGTAAACCCCCGGCGAGCCAGAAGATCGAGCGCCTCGTCCGGGATTTGATCCAGCCGGTTGATCGATCGTCCAAACTCTCGCGATAGCTGGTCGAGCCACACGTACACCTGTTTCGCGATCAGGACCAACCGCGGCATCCAGTCTCGGTCCTGGCTATATCGCTCGTACTCGAGGTCGAGCGCTCCGTAGTCCGGGACCAATAGACTGGGCTCATTTCCCCAACCCCGGAACCGTTGTTCCTCGTCGATCAGATCGAGGCTGCCAAGTAGGCGAAGCAGAAATTCGCCAAGCAAGTACGCCCAGCGCTCGATGATAAACGCTATTTGGCCTTCGAGGGAGTAGGGCGAGGCCAGGGCCGGACTTCGCAGCATGTCGATGAGATTCTGGTTATCCGGACCAAAACGCGGCTGGGTTTCAAAGAAGTCGCGAAGACTGCTCATCATCGCGCGATACACCGTCGACTGGACCAGGTGGGTGTCGTCGAACAGCTCGCGATACGGAGAAAAGGCCGGATTGAGATTCGCGAGCCAGAGTAGGAGAGACTCTTCCAAGGTCACCTGACGATGGGACCGCCCAGACGTCTGCCCCTCAAAATAACTGTCAAGACTCGTCTGGCCTCGGTAGACGCTGAGCGGGGGAAACTGATCCGCGAACCGGCGAAGGGCAGTTTCAACGGGATCTGCTCCGACTGTTCGCTGAAGCCACTCGAGGGCCTGCCCAAGCACGACCGGATTGATTTCTCGGCGGTACAGGAAAACGACCGCGTGCAGAATCTCGTCGATCAATCCCATCGCGTTGACCTGGCCGGCGCTCACGGCCTGTTCCGGAAATCTCGTCAAGTCGCGCTGCGCGTTCATGCGCTGGGCAAATACTCGCGCCGCGCGAAAATCGGCCAAGATCACGTTGCCATTGAATCCGAAGATCGCCTCGTCAAACTGGTAGCGGTCTCGCGCGCTTCGCGAAATGTGAAACTCCATCAAAACGCCATTGTCTTGATGCACTGGTTGCACAACATCCTCCATCTATGACCCTACTAGAATACCAAACGAGCCACCGTCCCCACGATCTCTTCCATGAATGTCCTTCGGACCGCCCGCGGGTTGTCTTGGAGACGCCAACCGCGTATCCTTTGGGGGCTCACAGCCAGGCCGGAGGATCACCGTTATGATGACGTCGGGAAGTACGATGAACGTATACGTGGGAACCTACACGAACGGAGGCTCCGAGGGGATTTACGTGCTTCGTCAGAATTCCGCCAGCGGCGAGCTGACGCACGTCCACACGGCGCCGGGCGTCGTCAATCCCTCGTTCTTAGCCCTCGATCCCGGTCGCCGCCACCTCTATGCGGTCGACGAAGTTCTGGAGATCGACGGACATGCAGGTGGTGCCGTGAGCGCGTTCGACGTCGATGGGGAATCCGGGGCTCTAACCTTTCTGAATCGCCAGGCGTCGCACGGTACCGACCCGTGCCACGTCACCACCGACCGATTTGGGCGTTACGTTTTCGTCGCGAACTATACCTCGGGAAGCGTGGCCGTTCTTCCGATTCAAGCGGACGGAAGCCTGGCCCCGGCCTCGGACGTGGTCCAGCACCACGGATCGAGCATTCTGCCGGACCGACAGCTAGGCCCCCACGCTCACTCGATCAACCTCGACGCCGCCAGTCGCTTCGCTTTCGTCGCCGATCTGGGGCTAGACAAAGTCCTCGTTTACCGGGTCGATCTCGACCGCGGCAAGCTCATTCCGAACCAGCCTCCCGGTCCGTCCACGAAACCGGGCTCGGGACCCCGACACTTTGACTTCCATCCGAGCGGACGTTTTGCGTTCGTCATCAACGAGATCAGCTCGACTCTGACCGCGTACGCGTTCGATTCGTCCGCGGGAACGCTGTCCGAGATCCAAACCGAATCGACGCTACCGGCCGGCTGGACTGGAGAAAACAGCACTGCCGACGTTCACGTCGCCCCGTCGGGTAAGTTCGTTTATGGCTCAAATCGAGGGCACGACAGCATCGTCATCTTCGCGATTGACGAGCGAACAGGTCGAATGAGTTACGTTGGCAACGAATGGACCCGAGGCAAAACGCCCCGTAATTTCGCGATTGATCCGGCCGGCACCTTTCTATACGCGGCAAACCAGGACAGCGACTCGATCGTGACCTTCCAAGTCGATCAATCGACGGGCAAACTGACGCCGACCGGCGGGACGCTCAGTATCCCGATGCCGGTGTGCCTGAAGTTCGCGGCGCTGCCAGTCTGAGCAGAAGGAGACTCTCATGTTTACAAGCCTCAGTCCCGGAACGATTGGCATCCGCGGACTCTCGCTTCCCAAGTCGATCGAGCTAGCGCGCGATTCGGGTTTCGGTGGGCTCGACTTCAATATCCGGGAGGCGGCTGACCTCGCGGTGGCCAACGGCGTTGGCTACGTAAAAGACCTGTTCGCGACGAACAACCTTCGCCTCGGCGGCTGGGGACTCCCGGTGAATTGGCGCGACGACAAGACCTGGCAAACCGAGACCTTGGAGCTGCCCCGTCTGGCCTCGCTCGGCCGTGAGCTCGGCGCGACCCGAGTCTCGACCTGGATGTTGCCGTTCTCGGACGAACGGGCCTTCGAAGAAAACTTCGCCTGGCACGTCGCGCGCTTCCGTCCGATCGCCAAAGTACTCGCCGATTACGATTGCGCCTTCGGGATCGAGTTCATCGGTCCGAAGACCTTGCGGGCTGGCCACGCTTTCGATTTCATCTCGACGATGGACGGACTACTTGAGCTGGCCCAGGCGATCGGAACCGGCAACGTTGGACTCCTGCTCGACGCCTATCACCTGTATACCTCCGGCGGTCAGATATCTGACCTGGATCGGATCACCGCGAAGGAGGTTGTCGTCGTCCACGTGAACGACGCGATTGCCGGTGTGCCGCGCGACGAGCAACTAGATCAGGTTCGGGCCCTCCCAACGGAGACCGGAGTTCTCGAGATCGGTCCGTTCCTTCGAAAGCTCAGTCAAATGGGATACGACGGGCCGGTGACGCCGGAGCCATTCAGCAAGCGATTGAACGAATTGTCGGCAAGCGACCCGTTGGCCGGGGCAACCGAGGCCAGCCGATACATGAAAGCGTCGTGGAAAGCCGCTGGCCTAACCCCCTAGCCGCTCCTCGCTCCGCCCTCGCCTGTGCTTCCACGACCGCGTCGCGCTGTGCCCATGCATTCAAGCGACCGACCATGCTATGATGAGTCCGAGCAGATTGCTCCTTACCAACTTGCTCCCATTGAGCTGGCGTGGGCTAGTCATGGGATGAAAGGGGGCCCGGACCAGGGCGTCGTGGTCTGACGATCGATTCGAGGCACGTCGTTGTGACGACCGAACACTTCAGAAAGGAGTAGTATCTGACGTGTTTGCTACCGCGCATCGCCGTTTCACCCTCGTTCTCGCGACTATCGGCCTTCTTCTTGCGACTACTGGAGGAATCGCCGCGGCGAGTCACCCGGCGGATCCCGACCTGAATTGGGCTCCGCGGTTCCCGTCGACCTCTCCTCCCGCGCGCAACAATCAAGCAATGGCCTTCGACCCGGAGTCCCGCACGGTCGTCGTCTTCGGCGGCTACGGTCTCGGCACGTGCGGTACCTTCTGTGACGATACCTGGACCTTCAACGGGAAGACCTGGACTAAGCGATTCGCATCTCATCCTCCACTCGGCCGAAACAGCGCCGCGATGGCTTTCGACGAACGCTCCCAGAGAGTTATCCTCTTCGGTGGAAATGGCCAATCGGGCTTCTTGGGCGACACCTGGGCCCTCAACGAGGATGGTTGGCATCAACTTCACCCCGCGGTCTCGCCGGCGGCGCGTGGCTACATTCAAATGGCCTATGATGACGCAACCGGAACGATCGTTCTTTTTGGCGGACAGGGTTCGGCGGGAACGCTAGGCGATACCTGGATCTGGAAAAGCGGCGCCTGGACTCAAGGCCATCCAGCTAACTCCCCCTCACCCCGCTACGAGTACAGCATGGCCTACAACGCGGCTTCAAAAAAGGTCGTGCTTTTCGGCGGTATCGACGGGTCGGGCGCATTTTCCGATGAAACCTGGTCGTGGGATGGAAATAATTGGACCCGTCAACTATCCAGCAACGCTCCCTCCCCTCGCGCCGGCGCGGCAATGGGTTACGATTCCACCACTCACTCATCGTTTCTCTTCGGCGGATTTAGCTTCACGCCCAGCCTGAACGTGCTTGGCGACACCTGGACCTGGAACGGACGTACCTGGACCCAGCGCTTCCTCCGAACCAGTCCGCCCCCCCGGAGTAACGGGCGCATCGTCTTCGACAGTCAGACCGAAACAGCCGTACTCTTTGGCGGCTGTAACACCCTCCCCAGCTGCGGCACCTTGCTCAACGACCTCTGGGTCCTTCGGTCTGCCGACTAATCGATTATCGTGTCATTCGATAAGCGCGACGTGGAGTCGAAACTGTAGCTGGTTTGGCGCGCTTGGCCAGCCGAACCTTCGACTCCACGAGGTCCCCAATTGTGAACTCTCTCGTCGCCTCCCACGAGACCGACCGGCTAAAGCCTCGACTCCAGGTTGTCTCCTCTCGGGAGTCGAGGCT
>CAZBQK010000125.1:0-6838 GCA_964493975.1 uncultured Dehalococcoidales bacterium
ATACTGGCCGGGCAACCGACTGGAACAATGCGTCACTGCCAGGATGCTCCCTTCTTTTTGTGACCATCAACTGCCTCCTTTTCAATATTCCTCATTATTTGAGCCAAACGGCTATAATGTGAGCCGACCGCGAAAGCTGGAGGCTCCGGTTTATGTCTCAAAAACCCGTCAAAGTCGGACTACTTGGCAGCGGAATGATCGCGACATTCTCGTATGGATATTTGCCGGGAATGCCTCTCATCTCCGACAAAGCAACCGTCGTGGCTATCTGCGATCCGCTAGTTGACCGGGCCCGGAGCGTTGCCTCCAGTTTCAACATCCCTCAGGTGTACGCTACTCTCGACGAGATGCTCGAGACGAGCGATGCCGAACTAATCGTCAATCTTACTCCGATCCCTCTTCACGGCGAAACCTCGCTTAAGGCGCTCCGCGCCGGGAAGCACATTGTTACCGAGAAACCCATAGCTTCGAGCGTCGAGGACGCCGATCGAATGATCGAGACCGCGCGATCGCGCGGCTTGACCATAGTGGCCGCGCCGCCAAACGCGCTGCTTCCCAATCGACGGGAGGCGAAGCGCCTGATTGGAGAAGGGGCGATCGGCAAGCCATGTTTTGCCCGAGTCCGAAGCTCGCACGGCGGACCTGCCGCTGGCCCCTGGCCGAACGACCCGACCTGGTTTTATCAGGAAGGATCCGGCCCGCTCCTGGACATGGGCGTCTACGGAATTCACGACATCACTGGCTTGCTCGGACCGGCGAAGCGGGTCGTCGCATTCTCCGGAATTACCGAGCCGGTGCGGTACGTTCGTGGTGGTCCGTTCGCCGGCAAGAAGATCGACGTCACGACCGACGACAACACCGTGCTCATGCTTGACTTTGGCGACTCAACCTTCGCCGTCGTCGACGGTACCTTTAACGTGAATGCCGCGAAATCGCCTGCCATCGAGGTCTTTGGTCGCGAAGGGACCCTGAGCTTCCCGGGCGACTATGATGGGGCCGGTGGCGAACCTTATTTTGAGTTGTTCCGCCTCGACGCTGCACCTGGGGTTGACGGGTGGATCACCCCGCGCCAGGGCGCCCTCGCCGCGGCGGAGCGCCGTTTCCAGGCCTTGGAGCGCGCGTGCGTCATCGAACACGCCGCCGACTGCATCCGCTCCGGCCAACACCCAATTCTCAGCGCCGAACACGCCCGACACGCGCTCGAAATCATGCTGAAATCGATCCAGTCTGCCCGCGAAGGTCGGGCTCTAGATCTCACGACGACTTTCTAGGCGTCGCGAGTCGACAAGAAGCCTGGCAAGCTAGTCATCACATCTTGTCCGTCATCCCTACAGGGAGGATTCGATCGAACAGAAACAGTCTCGCCGGCGCCGCGCTCATCGACCGCCGTCGCCAGCAATTGAAGATCGACTAACGTTATATCTACCCGTTGTTTCCACGACTGACACCGTTCTATTTCCTCGAATGGTGTCTTCTCTCGTTGTTAGCGACGAACGGATTCAATCGGCGATCGACGACGCGATGCTGCGCGATCGACAGATAATTGTCGTCGCTCAGCGTGACCCGGAAAAAGAAGAGATCGACGCCGGCGACCTTTACTCGGTGGGGACCGAGGCGACGATCGGCCGCGTTTTGAAAATGCCCGACGGCACGACGAACGTCCTCGTCCAGGGGCAGCGACGCGTTCGCATTGGCAAGACCGACGAGAGCGCCAACGTCATTTACGCCTCGGCCGAGCCGATTGCCGACGCGATCGAGAAGACAATCTCCCTGGAAGCACACATGCGGGCGATGCTGGCGCTCTTCGAAAAGTGCGTCAAGCTCAGCCACAACCTTAGCGAGGACGTCTACGTCGCCGCGATGAACGCGGACGAGCCCGGTTGGCTTGCCGACGTCGTCGGCTCTTCCCTCGAGGTCTCGGTCGCCCAGCACCAGGAGATCCTTGAGACAATCAATCCGACCGATCGAATCGAAAAGGTCAACGTTCTCCTCGCCCACGAGCTAGCGGTTCTCGAGCTTGAAGACAAGATCCAAAACGACGTTCAACAAGAGGTCGATAAATCCCAGCGCGAATACCTGCTGCGGGAGCAGCTTCGGGCGATTCAACGGGAGCTGGGTGAGGTTGACTCTTTCACGCGCGACGTCAACGATCTCAAAGTGAAGGTCGATCAGCTCGGACTACCCACGACGGTTCGGACGAAAGTCGAAGACGAGCTCAGCCGGCTCGCAAGCTTACCAACCATGTCTCCGGAAGTGGGCGTCATCCGTGGCTATGTCGATTGGTTGCTTAACCTGCCCTGGCGCGATGCGACTGAAGACGATCTGGACCTCGACCGGGCATCGGAAACGCTCGACCTGAACCATTACGGGCTGAAGAAGATAAAAGAGAGAATCCTTGAGTTCATCGCGGTTCGGAAGCTTGCCGGCGCGAGCGTTCGGTCGCCAATTCTTTGCTTCGTCGGTCCGCCTGGCGTCGGAAAGACTAGCCTCGGCCGCTCAATCGCTCAATCGCTTGGGCGACGTTTTGCTCGCTTGAGCCTTGGCGGAATACACGACGAGGGCGAAATCCGCGGGCATCGGCGAACCTACGTTGGAGCGATGCCGGGCCGGATTCTTCAGACGATGCGTCAGGCGGCAACCGTCAATCCAGTCATAATGCTCGACGAAATCGATAAGATCGGGGCTGATTTCCGAGGGGATCCTTCTTCGGCTCTCCTGGAAGTTCTGGACCCGGAACAGAACAGTGGCTTCAGCGATCACTACCTGGAAGTCCCGTACGATCTTTCCCGTGCCCTGTTCATAACCACGGCGAACTTGCTCGATCCCATTCCCCCGGCGCTTCGGGATCGCCTTGAAGTGATCGAGCTCCCCGGCTACATCGAGGAAGAAAAAGTTGAGATAGCTCGGCGGTTCCTCGTTCCGAAGCAGCTCGTCGAAAACGGTCTCACCGCGGAGAACATCAGTTTTCGCGACCATACGCTGAGAGAGATCATTCGTGGCTACACCGCGGAAGCCGGCGTTCGTAACTTAGAGCGCGAAATCGGAGCGGTTTGTCGCAAGGTGGCCCGGCGAGTTGCCGCGAACCGACGGTACCGCCATGCGATCGAGGTGCCAAGCCTTTCGAAGTACCTTGGGCCGATCCGGATGACCTGGGGTTTGGCCGAAGATCAGGACGAGGTCGGGGTGGCGACCGGCGTGTACTGGACCGAGGCAGGCGGCGATTTGGCAACGGTCGAGGCAACGTTGCTAGAAGGAAATGGGAAGCTTATTCTGACCGGACATTTGGGCGACGTCATGAAGGAGTCGGCCACGGCGGCGATGAGCTACATCCGATCCCGCGCCAGATCGCTGAACGTCCCCGAGAAGTTCTACGAATCGATGGACGTGCACGTACATCTTCCAGCTGGGGCGATTCCAAAGGACGGCCCGTCGGCGGGTATCACGATGGCGACAGCAATCGTTTCCGCTCTCGTCCGCCGTCCGATTCGTCGAGACGTCGCGATGACCGGAGAGATCACGCTGCGCGGTCGAGTTTTACCGATCGGCGGTCTGCGGGAGAAAGCCCTCGCGGCGCACCGAGCCGGAATCAAGACGTTCATTTTGCCGCGAAAGAACCTGAAGGATCTGGTCGACATACCCGAAAGGGTCCGCCGGGAGCTTCTTTTCGTTCCGGTCGATCACATGGACGAAGTTCTCAACCTCGCCCTCGCGCCGGCTCGCGACGTGGCGCTGACATCGATCGCCGGGTGAAAGGAGCCGTGGTGGAATGACGACTCGCCGTCACTTTCTGCGAGGCGGGATTGTCTCGATTCTGGCGCTGACCGCGATTGGCGCGGCCGGATGTTCGTCCGGGCCTTTCCTTTCAGAATTGGAGGTCACCCGGAACGACATCGTTCCGGATGGCTCGGGCGTCCACGATGAAGCCGATATCTTCTATACCCTGACCAAACGGGCCGAGATCTCCGCCCGGATGACCGGTCCGGACGGGAAAACCTACGAGCTGCGCCCGCCCCAGCTGCGGGCACCCGACCGCTACGAGATTCCGTTCAAGGGCCTGGTGCGAGTTCCAAATCAGAATTGGCTGCGCGTTGTTCCAGACGGCATGTATCGAATTGTCGTACAGGCTAAGGATCCGACCGGGTCGATTTTGACCCGCGAGACCTCGATTTCGGTGAAAAACGCCGACACCACGCCGCCAGAGATTACGGACGTGTTCGTCGACCCAACGACATTTTCGCCAAACGGCGACGGAATCGACGACACCTGCAAAGTGAGTTACGGCCTAACGAAGGCAGCAGACGTACGAGTCTACGCGACCGACGCGGCTGGCGGTTTTTATCTGATCGAGGCGCTTAACAAGAAACGCGCCGCACTCGCATCCTTTGAATGGGGTGGCACGGCGGCCGGAGGTACGACGGTCCTGCCCGACGGGAAGTATACGTTGCACATTGAGGCGACCGATTCCGCCGGTAACTTCACCGATGCGACCTCGACGGTCGCTATCCAGCTCGGCGGAACGCCACGCGTCGAGATCACGGACGTGAAGTTCACTCCCTCCGCACTCGCGGTTGGGATGGACCTGAATGTCAGCATTACGGTCAAAAACACTGGAACCGTTCCGGTCCGCACGCTCGGTCCAAAGCCTGGAACCAAGTACACCACCGACATGAACTTTTCGAGCTTTCTCGATCCGGCCGATCCATCCCGTGCGCTCTACTATGAGCGCGCGGGCGTATGGCGAGTCGGGGTGAGCTGGCAGAACGCACCTCAGCCCTACCCCGTCCGCTGGGGGTTTTTTGACGACCTGAACCGACAACTCATGCCAGGAGAGAGCGTCACAATTCAGGGCGCAATTCAAGTTCTAACCCGCACCCAGTACTCTCAGGTTTTTTATGCCGGCATTGAACAGGGTGGCGTCGGCTTCCCAGGGGGCCAGGTCGGAACCAAGCAAATCACGATCAGCTTTTGAGTACGCGCCTCGCGGTCATCGTCGTCAGTTATAACACTGTGAACCTCCTTCGCCGGTGTCTTGGCACGCTCGAAGCGAGCCTGCGCCGAGCCGGCGACGTTGAGTGGAAAGTCGCCGTCGTCGACAACGGCTCCGTCGACGGAAGCCCTGACATGGTCGAGCGAGACTTCCCGGACGTTCGCTCGTGGCGCCTCGGCGAGAACCGCGGCTTCGCGGCCGCGAACAACGTCGCGATTCATGAGCTAGACGCCGAATATTACCTCTTCCTCAATCCTGACACCGAAGTTCTTGGAGACGCCCCATCGGCGCTGATCCGGTTTCTGTCGACGCGACCGGAGGTTGGACTGGTCGGCGGTCGATTGCTCAACCCGGACCTGTCGTTTCAGGATTCGTGCTTCCGCTTCCCGACCCTTCCAATGACGTTTCTCGATTTCTTCCCAATCAACCACCGACTTACCCGTTCCGGCTTGAATGGCCGGTATCCTCGCTCGTGGTATCGGCATCCCTTCGAGATCGACCACCCGCTCGGGGCTTGTATGTGCGTCCGTCGTCAGGTAATCGACCGGGTCGGCGGATTCGACGAAGGATTCTTCATGTACTGCGAGGAGGTCGACTGGTGCCTCCGAATGAAGCAGGCGGGTTGGCAGATCATGTACACACCCGACGCCGAGATCGTTCACCACGTCGGCGCCAGCTCTAGGCAGAACGCCGGACCGATGCTTGTTCAGCTGCACCGGAGCCGCGACCGCTTCTTTGAGAAACACTACGGAACGCTGTATGCCCTGGCGGCGCGTCAAATCGTTCGACTGGGAATGTCGGCCGCCGCCATGCAGGCCAACCGCGACTTTGAGGCCGCGCGAATCGATGGTTTGGAGCTGGCCCGTCGACTCGAGATTTACCGGAGAGTTACCACGTGGCAATCCGGATAGTTGGCGTGGTCGTCGCGCGGGACGAGGAGCGGCACCTGGGGCCCTGCCTCGACTCGCTCGCCTGGACCGATTCACAGCTCGTTCTCCTCGACGCTCGAACCGCCGATCGATCCGGCGCCGTCGCAACGGAGCGCGGCGCGGCGGTTGTCGTCCAGGAGTTCCGGAACTTCGCGACCCAGCGGAACGCGGCGCTTGACCTGATTCGCTCACGCGACCTGGGCGACTGGGTGATCTTCCTGGACGCCGACGAGCGGGCCTCCCCCGAGCTGGCCCGCGAGATCCGAAATGCTGTCGCCAGCGAAGCGGCTGATCCTCCGGTTGGCTACTGGATCCCCCGACGCAACTTCATCTGGGGTGGTTGGATTCGGAACGGGGGATGGTCGCCGGACCACCAGCTACGCCTGCTACGAGTGGATTACTCTCGCTACGACGAGGATCGGGTCGTTCACGAGCTGGTGAATCTTCGTGGGCAGTCCGGGAGGCTTGGCGAAGCGATGATCCACTACAACTACGACTCTTTCGGCCAGTTTCTCCGGAAGCAGTGGCAATACTCTCGCCTCGACGCGCAACGACTGAAGCGCGAGGGAATTAGACCACGGCCGTGGACATTTGTGCTCCAGCCACTCCGGGAGTTTCGCCGGCGTTACATTGAGCTGGGCGGTTACCGCGACGGTTGGCGGGGATTAGCGCTTGCCGCGCTCCTCGGCTACTATACGGAATCGACGTACATTGAGCTAATGAAGGATCGCCGCAAGTCGACCTGACGCGTTTTCACTCTCAAGAAGTCAAGTAGCGCGGGGCTTGTCCCCACCTCGTTTCCCGTTGCTGCGGGGGCAAGTTTCTGGACGGCATGGGAAACGAGCGGGGGACAAGCCCCCGCGCTACTGTCCCCTTGGTCGACGCTCTCCTAAGTTCAAGAGCTCGTGGCTCGCAGCGTGGC
>CAZBQK010000126.1:0-6834 GCA_964493975.1 uncultured Dehalococcoidales bacterium
GGAACCGGCGCGAATCAACCCAGAAGACGCCAGCCCCGTCGTAAGGCAGGTTCGTCGTGCTTTCTCTACTCCGTAGTAACCTGGCGTGGATTCTGCTATCGATAGCCATTTCGACCGGTTTGTGGATTTTCGTGACCTTCCAGAGAAATCCCGACGTCACGAACACGATCGGAAGCGTCCAGGTCGAAGTCCAGAACCCGCCCAAAGGCGTCCTGGTTGAACCGGCGGCGACGTCGGTGCAGGTGAAGGTAAGCGCACCGGCGGACGTCTGGTCCGAGCTGAAGGTTGACAAGTTCCGGGCGATCGTCGATGCGTCGAGAGTTGGGCCCGGCGTGCAGGAAGTTCCAGTCGAGGTGATCACCAACGACTCGCGGGTTCGAGTTGAAGGCATCGATCCGGATAAGATCGCGTTGCGGGTCGATCCAGTGAAGACGAAGGTCGTCCCGGTTCAGGTCGCCACCCAAGGAACAGTTCCGTTGGGCTACAAGTCCGGGGCGGTGGTCACGGCGCCGATCGAGGTAACCTTGAGTGGTCCTCAGAGTAGTATCGATCAGGTAACGGCCGTGGTCGTCGACCTCAACCTCGACGGGACAACCCGGACAGTCGATCAGACCTTCCGCCCGATTCCGGAAACCGCCAGCGGGGCGAAAGTAGATCGAGTCACCCTCTCTCCGGAGGTCGTCGTCGTCCAGGTGCCAGTCGAGCAAATGCTTAGTTACAAAACGGTGCCGGTCCAGCCCAAGGTGCAGGGTAACGTGGCGTTGGGCTATCAAATCGTTGGCGAGCTAGTCGATCCGCAGACGATCACCCTGGTTGGCGATCCGAAGACTCTGAACGAGCTACAATTCGTCTACACGAGTCCGGTCAACGTCGATGGCGCGACGAGCGATCGAGAGGTTTCGACCGATTTCGCGCTTCCGGGGACGGTTGCGCTCGCTAGCTCGCAACAGGGTGTGGTTAGAGTGCTCGTGGCGATGGCCGATGGAAGCAAAACCCTGCAAGTGAGCCCCGGTCTCGTCAACGGGGCGGTTGGCCTCAACTATGCCGTCTCACCGGGTTCGGTCAACGTAACGCTGTCCGGTCCCATTCCCGTTCTTTCGCATCTGGGGCCGGAGGATGTGCCGGTGACGATCGATGTACGGGGAATGATCACCGGAACCCAAAACCTGCGCGCCGACGTGAAGGTGCCGCAGCTGGTCAAACTAGATAGTTTGCAACCGTCGAGCGTAACGGTCACGGTCAAGTGAACACAAATATGTCGGATGCGCCTCCAGCGGGCATGCGACGGAGGTAGCAATGACGAAGCCTATCGTGGCGCTCCTGGGACGCCCAAATGTCGGAAAGTCGACGCTATTTAATCGGATTGTTGGCGAGAGAATCGCCATCGTGGAGGACGTCGCTGGGACTACTCGCGACCGCCTCTACCGGGAAGCAGACTGGAGCGGTCGCAGTTTCATGGTCGTCGATACCGGCGGTCTGGAGATAGAACCGGGCAGCGACCTTGCAAACCGAGTTCGTCAGCAGGCCGAGGTTGCCATCCGGGAAGCGGATGTCGTCGTGTTTGTCGTGGATGCCCGTGAAGGAATCAACGTTGGCGATGCCGAGGTCGCGGGCATGCTTCGGTCGTCGAGCAAGCCAGTTATCGTCGCTGTCAACAAGGCCGACACTCCTGGACGGCGTCTCGACGCGGCCGAGTTTTACTCATTGGGGCTACCGAACGTCTTCACGATCTCGGCACTACATGGCACCGGTACCGGAGATTTGCTCGACGCGGTCGTCGCGGCGCTTCCCCCGCCGGAAGCCGCGCCATCGGAGGTCGAGGAGGCGACAACCGGAATTCGCCTGGCGTTTGTCGGCCGCCCAAATGTTGGGAAGTCGTCGCTCCTGAACGCGCTACTTGGTTGGGAGCGGGCAATCGTCACCGATATTCCCGGTACGACTCGCGACGCAATTGACACCGAGCTACTGGTCGACGGCAAGACGCTTATTCTTGTCGATACTGCTGGCGTTCGCCGCCGTGGCCGGATCGAGCGGGGAGTCGAGCAATACAGCGTTCTCCGGTCGATACGAGCCATCGAAAGCGCGGACATCGTCGCCGTCGTGATTGATGCCGTCGAGGGGGTTACTGCCCAGGATACCCATCTCGCTGGATTCGCCGCCGACGAAGCAAAAGGGCTCCTGTTCGTCGTCAACAAGTGGGATTTGCTGCCGAACACAAGTCAGGTTCGCGACGCGTTTCTCGCCACGGTTCGTGAAGAAATGAAGTTCGCGCCCTATGCGTCGGTTCTTTTCGTATCGGCGCTCAACGGACTGCACGTGAAAGACATCGTTACGACCGCGTTCCGAATCGTCGAATCGCGATTAAAGCGCGTCCCGACCGCCGAGCTCAACGACCTGATTGCCGAGACGATCCACGCACACAGCCCGCCGTCGGATCGCGGCCGAGCCCTGAAGATCTACTACGTGACCCAGGCGACGGTGAATCCGCCGACATTCGTCTTCTTCGTCAACGATTCAGAGCTTCTTCACTTTTCCTATCGGCGTTACCTGGAAAATCGCCTGCGGCAGGCGTTTCGCTTTGAAGGAACGGCCATTCGCATGTTCTTTCGAAACCGAGTCGACGAACGGTCCGGACAACGCGCGCGATGACTCTTTCCACGGCGCTGGGAATCGTCGGAGTGATCGCTGCATATCTGGTTGGCGCAGTTCCAGTCGGATTTCTCGTCGTTCGCTGGCAGCGCGGAATCGACATTCGCCAATTTGGCAGCGGAAGCAGCGGCACGACAAACGTCTACCGCGCGGCGGGATGGAAGGCCGCGGCCGTCGTCTTCGCGGCGGACCTCTTGAAAGTATGCCTCCCGGTCCTCGTCGTCCGCGACCTCACGGGCTCAGAATGGTTCGCGGCCGCCGCTGGTGTGGCCGGCCTCGCGGGCCACTGCTGGCCGATCTACAACGGGTGGAGCGGTGGTCGCGGCGCCACCGGTGCCCTGGGTGGCATTTTGGTCCTCCAGCCCTTTGTTGCGCTCGTGTGCCTGGCTACCGCCGCGCTCGTCGTCGCGCGCACCCGGTACGTCTCGCTTGGATCTTTGCTTGGCTCCGGGGCTGGCGCGGTCGTTATGATCTATCTGATCTTGACCGGGTCAGTGCCAGTGGCGGACATTGTGATGACGATCGGTGCGCCTTTGATCATCCTGATCCGCCATCGGGACAATATTGTCCGCTTGGTGAAAGGAACGGAGCGGAAGTTTGGGACCGGTGGACCGGACGTCGCGACCCCCACGGCGTCGTGAACGCGACCACGCTCGCCGAACGGCTGGCTCAACGCACCGGGTTGTCCCGACGGGCGGCCCGCGCCATTCTGGATGCGACCCTTGCCGAGATCGTCGCCGAGCTCGCGACCGATGGCCGGGTGGGATTGAGCGGGTTTGGCGCTTTTGAGGTTCGGACTCGTTCCCCGCGTGAACGCCGCCATCCCCGCACTGGCGTCACGATCTCAAGTCCCGGGACCCGAACCGTCGTTTTTCGCCCGGGAACCGAGCTAAAGTCAGCGCTCGGCGAATCGAGTGACGCGATCGAGAACGCACCGGAGCAGAATTACTCGGCGTAGGCCGGGCGAATCACACGTCTCTGACGACGCGGATGCAACGCCTGAATGACGACCGCTCCGAGCGCGGCTGGGACAAACAGCCAGGAGCGAAAGTCACGCCGTCGGGATGGTCCCAGACCAATTGACACACGGACGTGCTCGAGCTCGACCAGCAGATCGCGCTTTTCGGCACGCAATGCCGTCAGCTGGATGTCGTGCACGTCTGAGCCAAAGCCATAACGTTGAAACAGCCGGTGCTCGGCCTCGATCCGCCGCACCTGACCATCAATCTCACGAACGCTTCGTCGAATGCGCGAGACGTCCAGACTAGAATCTTTACTATTCATCGTTCATCCCCTGACCCGGCCACCCCAAAGATTTCAGAGGACACACTGATTGACAGCACACCTCCACTGTCGCCCGGGACAGTGGTCGGCCACGGCCGACTCTCCGTGGGTCATCGTCGATTAGCGCTGTATCAATGTGATTGCTTCGGCCGTTTTTCCGCGAAGGCGGGAGACGAGGAGCCACCTCGTCGTCACGGTCGCTAGTGGCCCGATTGTACCATCGCCAATTGCTCGCCTGCAATCCGAAACATACATTCGAGCGCGGGATTTGTGGTAAAGACATTGGTTCGACGGGGAGTAGACCTGAATGGTGCTCTGGAGTAGAAGTACCTAAGAGAGGCCTGGTGTCGTCTACAGGGTTCTTTGACCGAACGCGGACAGGATTAGATCGACCGCCAATTGGCCGGTCTGGTTTTCCCGGTCGCGAATCGCATTGACCTCGACGGCCTCCATCGAGCCGATTGTTCCGGATTGGGCGAGAAGCTCCATTGCCGAGTGGGCTTCGCGAATTGTTAGCCCACCTAGAACCGGTGTGCCTACCCCCGGCGCGGCGGCCGGGTCGACGACGTCCAAATCGAGGCTCAGGTGGAGCTGCCTGGATTGAGGCTCCAAATGGGCAAGGGCTCGGGCGAACACTTCGTGGAGGCCAAGGCGGTCGACGTCGGACATCGTGAAAGCCAGGATTCCGAGGTTACGGATCAGGTTCCGTTCGCCGTCGTCGAGGCTTCGTAGACCGATCAAGACAACGCGCCCCGGTGCCAGGCGGCGCTGCTCCCAATCGAGGCCAGGAAACAGCCCGGGTGCTTGCCCCAGGATCGCGGCTAAGGGCATCCCGTGCACGTTTCCGCTCGGCGTTGTCGATGGAGTATTCATGTCTCCGTGGGCGTCAAGCCACAAAACGCGCAAGTCGGGGCGCTCGTCCAGTACTCCGGCCAAGGATCCTGCCGCGATCGAGTGGTCACCGCCCAGGACGATTGGCGTTGCGTTTTCTCGAATCACGTCGCTGACGCGCCGGCGTAGACGCTGGCAGACCTCGGCCACGGCGACGGCATATCGCGCAATTGGTTGCCCTTCCTCGACGGAATCCGAGACCGGCGTCGCGATGTTGCCCGAGTCGGTGGTTTCGTAGCCCAGCTGCCTCAAGCGTGGGACCAGATCCGCGTGACGCATCGCGGATGGTCCCACGTCGACGCCGCGATGGCCGGCACCCAGGTCGAGCGGAACGCCAATAATCTCGATTCGACGGCGAGATCCGGTCATTGGTGAAGGCACGCGCGAATCACTTCAGCGGGGAGTAATCCGTCGGTTTCATCAGGGTCGCGATCACCCGGGCGACGATCGGACCAGATTCTTCGGACTTCGCGCGGACGGTTTGCCACTCCGGGTCAGACGCGAAAGCATCCCAGCTACGCTCGCGATGCGCAAGATTCTCCCATTCGAGAATATAGGTGAGCCGACCGCTAATTCCAACGTAGTCTTCCCAATAAGCAACCGATTTGATCCCATGGCGGGCGAAAATCCGGAGGGTATTATTGCGAAAGCGCTCGTGTAGCGCGCCAAGACGGCCGGGAACGCACTCGTAGACGCGAAGCTCGTGAATCACTTAAATACCTCCTGTGCCGCACCAAAGTATACTACCCCGAAGGTGCTATAATCGGCCCGGCGATCAGCCAACATGACCACCGGTAGGAGGACCTTCGTTGTATCCAAACGATCTGCGCTACACCCGCGAGCACGAATGGATTCGGGTGCAGGGAGACCGGGGTATTGTCGGGATCACCACCTTCGCTCAAGATCAGCTCGGCGACGTTGTCTACGTCGAGCTCCCCAAGGTCGGCTCGAAAGTCGATCAAAACAAGACTTTCGGCGTCGTCGAGTCGGTGAAGACTGCGTCGGACCTTTATGCCCCGGTGAGCGGCACGGTCGTCGACGTCAACGGAAAGCTTGTCGACAGCCCGGATTTGGTTAACTCCGATCCTTACGGCGAGGGATGGATGATCGTCGTCGAGCTCGCGGATCCAGCGCAGGTTGGCTCGCTGCTTAGTGGCGAGCAATACGAGGCGCTTCTTCCAAAGTGACAATTGCCGCGAGCGGCATCGTTCTGGCGGGTGGATCGAGTCGCCGCCTTGGCCAGGATAAGCGCTCCGTTCGGCTCGAGTCCTCCCAAACCCTGCTCGACCAGACAATATCGCGAGTGGGGTCGGTCGTCGACGACGTGATCGTCGTCGTAGCGACAAGCCTGCAGGGTTTGGCGGACGATCGCGTCCGGGTCGTATTCGACGACATTTCTGGTCGCGGGCCGCTTGGCGGAATCGTGGCCGGTCTCCGCGCCACGAAACACGATCGAGCCATGATCGTGGCATGCGACCTACCCTTTCTGAGTCCCGCCGCTCTTCGGCTCATGCTCGATGTACCCACGAGCAGCGATTTACTCGTCCCTCGGCGTGAGGACGGCACCCTCGAGATGCTTCACGCGGTTTACCGACGGCCCTGCGTCGATACGGCGGCTCGCCTCCTGGAAGTCGGCCAGTATCGAATGGCCGGCCTGGTGCCGGCCTTAATTGAGGACGGTCTCCAGGTCGGGTTTCTTGGGGACGATTTTTTCCGATCGGTCGATCCTGAGCTGCTAACGTTTTTCAACGTTAATACTGCTGAGGACTTGGAACGAGCACGGATTCGGGCAAGCGCTTTGGCTGAACGTGAGCTCCCGGGGGACGGGTGTCTGTAATTGGACAGCGAGGTTCGGCCGGGAAACATGCAATCCCCTCTCCCCACGGGAGAGGGCGAGGGTGAGGGGCGTTCCCTTCTGGAGGCACCCGAAGCCTTCCTAACGTTGGGAAGGACCGGGACGCCCCTCACCCTGACCCTCTCCCCACGGGAGAGGGGAAAGGTCCGGGGTAC
>CAZBQK010000127.1:0-6689 GCA_964493975.1 uncultured Dehalococcoidales bacterium
TAGGATTAGCATTCGAACAGACAATCAGTAGCGCGGGGGCTTGTCCCCCGCCGTCGCTCGTGCCGGCCGGAGATATGCGCCTGTAGCAACGTGATGCGAGCGGGGGGCAAGCCCCCGCGCTACTGGTTGACCTCTCGAACGCTAGTACCAGCTAACGATGAGATTATATGGGGGCCACACTACGGACGCGACGCTTCGGATGGCGTCCCGACGGTCAGGTCGGCTCCCTTCAGATCGCCGGCGGCGATCGCGAGACCGATTAGCCCGACCGCGACTCCGAGCCACAATGTCGCAAACCGAATAATCAGCGTCGCGGCGGCCGCGACCGACGGGTCACGCGTCACGCCGAGGACCAGGAGAAGGCCGGCCAGGCTACCGTCGGCGGCGGCTAGGCCCCCCGGAAGCATCGACGCGGCTCCAACTAAGCTCGACGTGCTGAGGATAAAGGCCGCCTGAACCGCGAGGGAAGCCGACGGAGGCAACCCGAGGGCCGTGAGGACGAGATAGAACGCCACGGCTTCGCAGCCCCACGAAACCACCCCGATGCCCACGGCGATCAGTAACGGAGGCAGACGGAATAACTGGTAGGCGCTTTCGATCGCCGCTTCGAGATGATGAACGCGCGGCGCGACGATCGGAAGGCGTTCGGCGGTCCCGAGCACCCAGCGCGTGAACTGTCGATTCTGGCTCACGATCAGAACGACGACGACGGCGGTCAGGATCGGAATCAGAACCTGAAACCCGATGCGATACGACAGTAAACCCACTGATGCCAACAGAATCATCGCGATTCCATCGGTCAACCGCTCGGCCATAATGATTGGCGCCGACGTGCCAATCGGAACGCCCCGATGGTAACGAAGGAGATACGACTTGAGCAGCTCCCCCACCTTTCCGGGAGTTATCACCATGGAGAGTCCGGCGACAAAGATCGTGGCGCTCTGAGCAATCGGAACCGAGGGGATTCCGACAACCCGGAGGTAGTATTGCCACTTCACGAAGCGCAAGCAGTAATTCACCAGGGTCAGCCCAATCACGAAGGGCACGATCGCCCAGTCAAAGCGTGCGAGCACCTGGACCAATCGCGACGCGTCCGACGTAACGCTCAGCGCAAAGACAACAAGGACCCCCAGCGCGATTGACAGAGGCATTCGGCGCGTGAGCGATTGTAGGGTCATGGCGCCCTCGTCACACCAGGTTCGTAGCGCTGAGCGACGGGACGACCGGCGAGAGCCTCGCGAAACTGATTCAGATTATCGACGATGAAGTCAGGTTTGGCCGGAAATGCCGGGATGTCGTCCAGCCGATGAACCCCGGTCAGGATCAGAACCGTCGTTATTCCAGCGGCAGCTCCTGCTTCGATGTCCGTATCCAGCCGATCTCCGATAATCGCGACCTCCTCCCGGCGGGCGCCGATTCTCTCGATTGCCAGGTCGATCATCGTCGCAGAGGGCTTTCCAATCACAATCGGCGCCACGTCGGTGGCGGTTTGGAGCGCGGCCAGCGTCGCCCCGTTTCCAGGCACAAGCCCATCCTCGGTCGGTAAGGTCCGGTCGGGATTCGTCGCGACGAAACGTGCTCCGGCCCGGATGGCCAGACATGCCGTCCGCAGCTTGCCGTAGGTGAGCCCCTGGTCAAGTCCGACGCAGACCACGGTTGGCGTCCGATCCGCCAGCCAAAATCCATTCTCGGTCAGAGCCTCGTGAACTCCGGCCTCGCCAATAATATAGACCGACGTGCCCGATGGGTACTCTTTCTTCAGGAATTGAGCCGTCGCCAGAGCCGAGGTATAGATTGTTTCAACTCGAACGTGAATGCCCATTCCGCGAAGCTTTTCCTGGTATTGAGCTGGAGTTTTGGTCGAGTTGTTGGTTACGAGACAGAACGGCCGATGGGCCCGCTCGAGCCAGTCAAACACCTCCTGGGCCCCCGGCAAAGGCGTCGATCCGACGAAGATGACACCATCGAGGTCGAAAAGAACGGCTCGGATGTGGCTTAAATCGGTCAAAACCACGCTCGAAACTCCTATCCCGACTTCGAGCGTCGGGCTCCGGCAACATTACGCGAGAGGATATACCCCAAGGGACGACAGTCGAACCGCGACCAGTCGATCCTGTCTATCGAGAGCGACGTCTAGAACCCCGATCAAGCCCAGGGTCTCGACCGCGCGATCCAGGTCCCGGCGGGAAAGCGATCGGCCCGGCGACCGACTCAGTGCGTCCGCCACCGCCGACGATTCTGGCGTGGCGATTTTCACACTCTGGCTTGCGACGATCCGCGCCAGGGAATCCAACCGGTACCAGACGTTTTCATCGAGTTCGCCTAGCAGCCTCAACAGCGCTGAGCGAAGCGGAGCTGGCAGGTCGCCGGAAACCTTCGGATCGACCTGCCAGAGGCGAGCGAGCGCCCGGGTCTGTTCGGGTGTCTCCAGCACGTGCCAACGAGCAGCGCGAGCGCCCGGGTTAACCGAGCGCCCTCGGCGTTCGAGGATTCCCAATGCAGCTCCACACGAAAGCGCGTGATCTTGGATCCGTGACCGGCCCGAAAGTGAGATCCCGCCCGCGATCGCACCAGCGACGAGGGCGAACAGTGTGTCGCGCGAGGCTCCGGCGACGTTGATCTTCTCCAAGCCGAGGGTAAACCGATCGACTCTTGCCCCGAACGACGGGGAATCGGACTCGGTTTGAGTCTCCGTGGTCATAGCGCTCGCTCGGGAATGACGCCATTCCGAGCCGATGCTACTGGCAATGTCCCTTGGAATTGCCCAGCGCGCGCCATCCGCCACGTTCTCCCGACCAGCTGCCGCCACCTTCCAGACGAGCCCGCGATATTCCAGCCACCGCAAACCGTCCCGAATTGCTTCGTCGGAAAACGGAAGTCGATCCGCGAGATCGATGACCGTTCGTCCGGAGGATGCCCCGACAAGGCGTCTGAAGAGCAGTCGTTCCGTTTCCGGGCTTCCCTCTAACAACTGAGCCAACCGGCCGCGGTCCGTCATGTGGCGATACAGCGTCGCCATCGCACCAGGTTGATCCGGAGATCCGATCCCCCAAATCTCCGCGAGAACAACTTTGCGGTCACGCGGTGCGTCGGCAAGCAATCGGGCAAGTCCGGGGACGTCGGCGGTGCGGCGCTGCAGTGGCATTGTCTCTCCACTTCTATCATGCCGAAGGCGAACTCGCAATGTCGGCGCGCTCACTTCGTTTGACAGTGGGTAGACCTGCCAGGTAGACTCAAAGTGTGTCCGCGTCGATCAATTCGGTCGCCGGTAACCACCTGTCGAGGCCGCGTCGGGCGGCTTTTTTCATTGGCGGAGTTGAATCACACGTAAGTTAAGAAAGGAGGCAGTGGAATGGACCAGCAGCCCGTCACACCGCGACTGACGAGTCTGAGCCACGGCGCCGGTTGAGCTTGTAAGCTCGGCTCGGCCGAGCTGGCGCAGGTCCTGCGCCACCTGCCTCTCATCGCCGATCGAAAGGTACTGGTTGGTACGTCGACGTCCGACGACGCCGGTGTCTATGAAATCGCGCCCGACCTCGGGGTCGTCGCGACCATCGACTTTTTCACGCCAATCGTGGACGATCCTTTCGCGTTTGGAGCGATCGCCGCCGCCAACGCTTTAAGTGACGTGTACGCGATGGGCGGGACACCGCTCTTTGCTTTGAACGTCGCCGGCTTTCCGCGCGACGTACTACCACTAGACGTGCTTGGACAAATCCTCGCCGGTGGAGCGGCAAAGGCCGCCGAGGCAGGAGTCGGGATCATCGGGGGCCACACGATCGACGACCCCGAACCCAAATACGGTCTCGTCGTGATTGGTCGCGTCACTCCCGACCGGATCATCCGAAATGTCGGGGCTCGTCCGGGGGATCGCCTTTTCCTGACGAAGCCACTCGGAAGCGGCATCATTGCGACCGCGATCAAACGCGGCCTGGCGGAACCGGGGCTCGTCGAACGGATTACCCGGGTCATGTCGACCCTGAACCGAGCGGGCGCGGAAGCCATGACTGACGTTCGTCCCCACGCCGCGACTGACGTCACAGGGTTCGGACTGCTCGGTCACCTCTGGGAAATGGTATCGGGTAGCGGAGTTGGGGCTGAGATTGACGCCGACCGGGTCCCCCTCCTTCCCGAAGCCTGGGAGCTCGCCCAGCGCGACGTGATACCGGGTGGGACACGTCGCAATCTCGCCAGCCTGTCCGACCGAGTCGTGTGGGGCCGTGGCATCGACGATATCGATCGATTTGTCCTGTCCGACGCGCAAACCTCGGGCGGATTATTGATCGCGGTCTCGCCAGACAAGGCGTCGGCCCTCCGCGACGCCCTCATCGAACGGGGAGCACTGGCGGCCGCGGATATCGGAACCATTGTCGAAGGCGATCGCATCGTCGTCGGTCGTTCTCCCTAGAACTGGAGTTATTATTAGTGGAAATTGGGATTATGGGCCTTGCCGCCGCCGGTAAGACCACGGTATTCAACGCACTCTCGCGGGCCAAGGTCGAGGTTGCGACCTACGCGGCCTCGGCCGGCGAACCACATCGAGCCGTTGTCCACGTGCCCGACTCGCGTCTGGAGAAACTGTCGGTTCTCTTCAAGCCCAAAAAGACGACGCCGGCGGAGGTAAGGTACGTCGACGTTGCCGGCAGCCTCCAAGGCGAGGCTGACGCATCGCGAGCGGCCCAGCTATCCGGGCAGCTCCGAAACTCCGACGCGCTGCTGCTGGTCATTCGATCTTTTGTGAACGACGCGGTGCCTCATCCACTCGGTCAGGTCGATCCCCTGCGCGACTTGAGGTCGTTCATCGACGATCTAATTCTTGCCGATCTGAGTATCGTCGAAAAGCGACTGGAGCGCCTGGACAAAGACCTGCGCTTTGCATCGAAAGGGGGACCAAGCGAAGCCGGGCGCGAGCGTGACGTTCTTCGTCAGATTAAGACCGCGCTCGACGAGGGACGTCCGGTGCGCGACCTTGGACTTTCTGCCGAGGACGCCAAGCTGCTTCGGGGCTATGCATTCCTAACGGGCAAGCCGCTGATGGTCCTGTTCAATACCGGCGATTCTGGGGAAGGGGCAGCCGAGCTCGTCGACCAGGCCAAAGCGATCCTTCCGCACGCCCAGACCGAGGTGACGTCGCTGGCGGGGAAGCTCGAGATGGAATTAGCTGAGCTCGAGCCGGAGGAAGCCGCGGAGTTCCAGGCTGAGCTTGGAATCGCGGAGCTAGGTCTCAACCGGGTCGTCGAAATGTCTTATCGATTGCTCGACCTGATCTCTTTTCTCACGGTTGGCCCGGACGAGTGTCGAGCGTGGACAATTCGCCGTGGAAGTAACGCGGTGGACGCGGCGGGGGCAATTCACAGCGATCTGGCCCGGGGATTTATTCGGGCCGAAGTCATTGGGTGGGAGCCCCTCTTGGCCGCCGGTGGCTGGAATGAAGCCAAGCGAGCTGGTGCCGTCCGAATGGAAGGCAAGACCTACATCGTCCAGGACGGAGACGTGATAAACATCCTCTTTTCGGTCTAGCTCTGTCCGAAATTACGTTGACGATTCGTTCATCCCAAGAGGGGTGTTGGGTGTGGATCCGAACCGACGTGTAACGTCCGGAAAGTTTTCCGTTATGCAAGACGAGCCAACCAAAAAAGAGGAATACAATGCCCGCAGCGCCTTGCCGTCTTCTAATTGTCGACGACCACCGAATTGTCCGTCAGGGCCTGCGCCGAGTACTTGGCGATCACGAGGACTTTGACGTTGTCGGCGAAGCGGCCGACGGGATTGAAGCAGTCGACCGCGCCCGGGAGCTGCGTCCGGACGTCATCCTGATGGATATCCGGATGCCACTATGTGATGGCCTCGAGGCGACGACCAGTATCCGCCGGGAGGTTCCCGATGCCAAAGTGGTCATCCTCACCGCCCATTCGTCGGATCCGGACCTGATTTACCGGGCGCTCCAGGCGGGCGCGGTTGGTTACCTTCCCAAAAGCGCGGGCGTCGACGAGCTCGTGGAAGCAGTTCGGCAGGTTGCACTTGGCCAGCCGGTCTTGTCGTCGCTGACACTCACCAGCCTGGTAAACTTCATCGCGGCGCGAGCCAACACTCCACCCCCCAAGACTAGCACGACCGACGAGCTGAGCGAGCGCGAAAAAGAGGTCCTGGAGCTCGTCGCAAAGGGACAGACGAATCGAGAGATCGCCGAGGTTCTCTGTCTGTCGGAGGCCACGGTCCGAAGTCACCTGCACAACATTCTTGGCAAGCTTCGGTTGACCAACCGGGTCCAAGCGGCGGCCTTCGCTCTACGCTCGACCGGCCAGGCGCCCACCCTTGAAGCAATAAAACACCCGGCGATCCGGCGCGCAGTGTAATTTCGCCGGCGCTTCCGCTCGACAATAACTCAAACGAGCCACTCCGGCCTCCTGAACTATTGCCGTACTCTTTCGAATTTGTCCCTCCGACCACGTTCCCTCTCCACGCTGGGCTCATCGGCGGACCGTTTTGGATCGCGATACTTGGCCCCGTTGAGATGCCTTCCTGGAGGCGAAACCCACGCCTGCTTCCTGTCATCCGTTCGATTCCTCAGGGCAGGCTCTGAGCCGCAAGCGAAGGATCGTCCGCTTTTACAAACGTCAATCGATATTGGGGCCGATCCTTCGCTTGCGGCTCAGGATGACTCTGGGGCGACGAGTGTCGCGTCGCGT
>CAZBQK010000128.1:0-6446 GCA_964493975.1 uncultured Dehalococcoidales bacterium
ACTTTCTGGGACACCTTACACTCCTCGGCTTGAAAGCGCCGGTGATGCCGTGGTGCTCGGACGGTCCGAGCGAGGCCGAAATGGGCGGAACTCTCGAAGAAACCCTGTCGGCGTGGGCCGATCGCTGCCACGCTCAGGGCGGTACGGTGATTCTGCCGCACCTGCCAGATCCAAACGGCGAGCCAGCCGCACTCATCGCGACTGGACGGGTCGACGGGGTCGAAATGCTGCGCCACGGCACGTACAACCACCTCGAATACTATCGCTACTTGAATTGTGGTTATCGGCTCCCCCTCGTCGGGGGCACCGACAAGATGTCCAGCGACGTGCCCGTCGGTCTCTACCGGACCTACGTCAACATTCCACCAGACCAGGAATTTACGTATGACAATTGGTGCGCGAGCCTTCGGGCGGGCCGGACTTTTCTCAGCGGCGGGCCTTTGATCAGCTTAAGCGTCGAAGGACAGGAGATTGGCGACACGTTGAAAGTGTCGGGCAACGGGGGAACAGTCGAGGTCGAAGCCTCGGTCGAATCTATCTTTCCGGTCCACGTCCTCGAGATTGTTCAAGGGGGCCGGGTCGTCGCGTCGACGACAGATGCGCGGGGAACGCGACGCTTATCTCTCAAGACGAAACTGCCAATTACCGGATCCACCTGGCTGGCCGCTCGAGCCGGCGGACCAGGCTACACCAGGGCAGTTCCACACCATGACGCCTGGGCACGCGGCGTGATGGCGCACACGTCGCCGATCTACGTGACGACCGGGGATGAATGGAGACTTTTCGATCCGGAGGCAGCACAATACATGCTCACGCTAATCGACGGCAGTCTGTCGTACATTCGAGAGATGGCTCCGCGCTACACGCCAGGCACGGTTACGCACCATCACGGCGAAGCCGACCACGAAGCGTACCTCGAGCGACCATTCCTCGAAGCGCGAGCGGCGCTGCATCGGCGGATGCACGAGCACGGCGTGCCGCACTAACGCGCGAAGAAGATGACGTTGTTGGCGGTCCGAAGATGGAATTCGCCGATATAGCCGAGGCGTTCGACCAAATCCGCGCGGCCGTTGGTCGCAACCAGGTGATCCAGCTACTTAGTCACCTGTATCGCGACAATCCAGCCGACGCCGATGTCTTGACCTATCTCCTTCAGGGACGACTCGGTCCCGCATACGCGACACCCGATCTCGGCCTCGACGAAAAGCGCATCGCCGAAGCGGTTGGCATTGCTGCCGGGATCCCAACTTCGGTGGTCGTCGAGCGTTTTCGAAAGGTTGGCGATCTCGGGATCGTCGCGTCCGACATCGTCCAGCACGTGGGCGGCGACGTGTCGTCACGGGCGGTCTATGACGAGCTTCGGTCGATCGCCAGCTTAAGCGGCGCGGGATCCTACCGAGCTCGCGTCGAACGCTTCGCTCGCATCCTCGAAAAAGTAGGAAAAGGATCGGCCGCGGCGCTGATCCGCGTTGCGACCGGTACGGTTCGATTGGGCATAGGCGACGTGACCATCATCGATGCGCTATCGATCGCATGCCGGGGCGACCTGAAGTTGCGACCATCACTCAAGCATGCCTACAGCCGATGCTCGGATCTCGGTCTCGTCGCCACGACCCTGCTGAGACAAGGAGTCGCGGGACTGGACGACATCCAACCGACGCCAGGCCGACCAGTTCTTCCGGCCCTGGCCGAGCGCCTGCCCTCGAGCGAAGAGATCGTTCGTCGGCTCGGCAACGCTTACGCGGAGCCAAAGTACGATGGCGTGCGAATTCAGGCCCAGCGGTCGGACGAGCACGTATGGTTGTTTACCCGCCGACTGGAGGACGTCAGCAAGGCTTTCCCCGACATCGCCCGGGGCGTGCGCGAGCAGGTACGAGCGCGAGGGGTCATCCTCGATGGCGAGGTGGTAGGATACGACCCAAAAACCGGGCGCTTTCTCCCGCTTCAGGAAACCGTTCGCCGGCGTCGGACCCACGGCGTCGACCAGGCCGTCGCGTCGATTCCGGTGTTCTACTACGTTTTCGACGTTCTCAATCTCGACGGACAGGACCTGACCGGCCTGCCGTACCGGGAGAGAATCGCACGCCTTAGCGATGTGGTCGAGGAGCGTCGGAGTGGGCCAATCCGGCTTGCTCCGCGCACTCCGATCCACGATCCGGCCGCGCTCGATCGGTTCGTCGAGGAGATGCTCGCCGACGGGCTCGAAGGCGCCGTCGTTAAACGCCCCGAGAGCGCGTACGAAGCCGGGGCGCGGACGTACAACTGGGTCAAAGTGAAGCGCGAGTACTCGCCGGCGGTCGCCGACACGTTTGACGTCGTCGTGATTGGGTACTTTCTTGGCAAGGGCCGCCGCGCCTCCCTCGGTATCGGTGCGCTCCTGGGAGCAGCGTACGACCCCGAGACCGACCGATTTCGCACGGTCTGTCGCATTGGATCGGGTCTGTCGGACACCCAATGGGTTGACCTGCGCACCAAGCTGGACGCCGACCGATCCCCGTCGCCTCCGATTCGGGTCGACTCGCGGATCGTTCCCGACGTGTGGGTTGAGCCGCGCTACGTGGTCGAGGTATTGGCAGCGGGCATCACCCGGAGTCCCCTCCACACCAGTGGCCAAATCGACAATCAACCGGGTTACGCCCTCCGTTTCCCCCGCATCTTGCGCATCCGAGATGACCGACGCCCCGAAGACGCGACGACCCAGTCTGAGATCGTCGACATGTATCGCCTCGAGCATCACCGGGCCTAGAATAGAGTCCTAATCTTCGACTACCCGTAACGTTTGAGTGTGCTATCGTTTGCGGACTAATCCTTGGCGAAACCGACGGAGGAAGATCGAACCGTGGCGATTTTGATTACTGGCGGCGCCGGCTACATCGGAAGGTGGCTCGCCCACGAGCTTCTCGCCCACGATATCGCGGTCGTTGCATTCGACCGCCAGGCGGCCGATCCAACCTGGCGGCCGGCTCTACCCGCTACGGCGCGATTTGTTGCCGGCGACGTGACCGATCGCAATGGTCTGATCGCCCTCGCGCGCGACAACGATTTCAGCGCGATTATCCATTTGGCCGGTATCGTCACGATGGGTTGCGAGCGCGATCCGGACCTCGCGATGCGGGTAAACCTTGGCGGAACGCACAACGTGCTCGAAGCAGCCCGAATCGCGGGCATCCCACGGGTCGTATTTGCCAGCACCATTTCAGTGTACGGCCCGAACGTCCCTCAGCCGGTCGTCGAAACGACCCCCGCCGAGCCGCTTACCTGGTACGGACAGAGCAAGCTGATGGCCGAACAGCTTGGCCTCTACTACTACCGACGCTGGGGTTTGGATTTCCGAGCGACTCGACTGGCCGCCATCGTCGGTCCCTCCCGCAACGCGGCATCGGGGTCGGCCACTATGTATACATCATTGATTATCGAGCGAGCCGCGCTCGGTCAACCGTACGAGATCGACGTCGATCCGGAGGCCGGCACGCCGGTCTGTTACGCCAAGGACGCGGCGCGCGCGTTGGCGACGCTGGCAACGTCGCCGACCGCCCCGAATCGGATTTACCACATCAGCACCGGCCTCGCCACGGCGCAGGGCCTGATTGGCATCGTTCAGAAGCGATTTCCGAACGCCCAATTTACATTCAATCCGGACCCTCAGCTCGGGCCAGTGAGCAAGATCTCGCGAGATTGGACGTTGAGCATCGACGCCGCGCGTCGAGACCTCAATTGGTCGCCAGCGTACACGATCGAGACAATGGCGGACGATCTGATCTCGATCGTGCGCGAAGGATCATAAGGCCACCTTGAGGCCGGGCCATCGCGACGAACCGGCCGTTTCGCGTCAAATCAAACGAGCGCGCGGGCGGACCCGCGGGTCCGCCCCTACCCGGTTGGATGGTGCTGCGACGATCCGATGCACTGCAACACCACTCGAACCGGTAGGGGCGGACCCGTGTGTCCGCCCGCCCCCTTGCCCGCTTCCCTCAATGCCTCATCGATTGAAAAACCCCGGCGTCACTCCAAATAGCGGTGCGAGCGCGGCTCCCAGCCAAGCACCCGACGCGCTTTCGAAAGATTGTGCTCCTCCTGGGTCTCATCGCCGGCGATGAAGATCGCGTCAAACCGTCCGTGGCCGATCTGGACAGCATCCAGCGCACCGAGATATGCGGACGCAAGGTCCTCTTCGTCGGTGACATAGAGGCGATGTCCCCCGTAGGACGGGGGATTCCGACGTTCTTCTAAAAACTGAGCTCGCGTTCGAGGCCCGGTGATCCTCAGACCGATCAGGTTCATGTCGAACCAACGGGCGAAGTACTGACAGATAAGCTCGCCAAACCCCTTCGTCAGTCCATAGGCGCTCGGCGTGTCGAGGGGAACCGCCTCTTCCGACGGATACCAGGTTCGCTCCCGGTAATGGACGCTCATCGTGCTGGTGTAGACGCCTCGCTTGATCCCGAGTCCTTGGGCGGTGTAGAGCAAGAGGTGGAGGCCAAGCGTATTGACTTCGTAATTGTCTCGGATGATCGGAATCGATTGCTCGGTCGATCCACCTCCCTGCGGACTCTTCATCACCAGGTGGATGAAGGTGTCAACTCCTTCGAGCGCCCGGGTCAATGCGTCGACGTCCGTGATCGAGCCTTCGACGTACTCCACGGCCGAATGGCGCGGCGGTCGGACGTCGAGGACGCGCAAGTCGTGCTTTTTAAGCAAATACGGCGTGATAAACGATCCGACGTGGCCGGATCCGCCGACTAGTAATACTTTCATCTTTCTCGTCCTTCAGGCCGCGGGCATCGCGGCATTTCCCTCATCGACTAAACGGATAGCGCAACCGATCCGTCCAGGCGAAGTGGCGAGTCGTGGATCTCCCAATCTTTTGGCGGGAACTCAGCCAGTCTGGACTCGACGAGGGACACCCCGATGCCCGGAATCTCTGGGACGTTCAGGTACCCTCCGGTCCGCTTGACTGCGCTGTCGAATACCGCCGCCTCCGGCGCCTCGTCCACCTTCGAATATTCCTGCACCACGAAATTCGGGATTGCCGTGTCAAGGTTGACCGACGCAGCCGTTAGAACGGGTCCCAGAAAATTATGTGTTACCACCGCCGAGTGATACGACTCGGCGATTGCCGCGATTTTCTTACAGTGGGTTAGGCCGCCGGCGAGACCGACGTCTGGCCGGATAAATTGAGATCCGCCAGCCGCGAGGAGCTCCCGGAACTCCCAGATTGTGTGCATCCGCTCGCCATTCGCGATGCCAACGGAAACCCGACGAGCTATTTCCGCCTGGGACACGATGCTATCAATTTGAATCGGGTCTTCGACAAAGAGTACGTGAAACGGCGCGACCGCATCGCAGACCGGAATTGACTGGTTCGGCGTCATTTTCCGATGCATTTCCAGGATTATGTCGACATCATTCCCGACCGCCTCTCGAGCTGCCGCCGTCTGTTCGACCACCGTCGCGACCAGGGCCGCGGTCGTCAAGTTTTGGTAACCGCTCGGCAGAGGGTCGAACTTGATCGCGGTGAACCCTTCGTTGGCCGCGGCCCGGGCGTTCGTAGCAACCTGATCCGGAGTGCCCCCGCCCATCAGCAGGTGGAGGCGAATCTTGTCGCGGCATTTGCCGCCCAGCAGGTCCCAGACAGGCGCCTGATAGTGTTTTCCCTTGAGATCCCACAGTGCGATATCGACCGCGCTGATCGCCCCGCTCAGCACCGAACCTCGAAACGGTCCCATGCGATACAGGTGCTGCCAGTGATGCTCGACCTGTAGTGCATCTTTACCGACGAGATACGGCCGAAACTTTTCGATGACCTCGTGAACCGCCCGTTGATACGCCCAGCACGCCGACTGACCCAGGCCGACCAGACCATTCTCGGCTCGGATCTGCACAAATAGACCGGTGCCCACCAGAAACGACTTGACCTCGGCAATCTTCATGAGTGCTCCGCTCCTCCCTGAATCTGCCCAATCTTATCGCGCCGCAAATCGGAAGGATAGTTGGAGCACGTTACGCGATTCCTTCCTGTTTCCCGACGTTCGACCAGAACTCGTCGATTCTGGTCCTCTACAAATTGGCCACCGCGGGAATGATCTCACGGCCAATCAATTCCAGCGGCTTCAGCCCTGAGACACCGGCGACGTCGGCGAAGATCACGTGCTGAATGCCCAGGGCGGCCCAGGCCTGGCAGTCCTGGAGGATGGTCGAAACCTGGACATCTGGGCCGAAACGGGCAAGAGCTGTGCGTTCGATGTCGTCATAGTTGCGGCCAACGTCCTGACAATGGCGTTTCAACACGTCGAGCTTGTGCGTAAGAACGTCGTTTCCCGCGAGGGCGAAAAGATTGCAGGCATCGCCGTATTGAGCGACCAGCCGCAACGTCTTCTTCTCGCCCGAGCCTCCGATGAGAATCGGCGGATGAGGCTTGGTGAGCGGTTCCGGGCAGTTGATCGGAT
>CAZBQK010000129.1:0-5935 GCA_964493975.1 uncultured Dehalococcoidales bacterium
GGCTCCGCCGTCGACTAGAAAGTGCAAGCCGGCGCCCGGTTGGTACTCGCGAATTGCGAGCACGAGGTCCTCCGTCTCGCGAGCGATCGTCGGGGCGCGGGTCGTTACCAGGATCGCGGTGACCGAGCCTTTCGCTAATCGACCGGTCACCGCCGCCGCGAAGCGATCGGTAAAACTGGCCGGATCGCTGTACATCAGCTGGTACTGGGCATCGGTGAGGCGCGGATCCAGACTGACGATGCTTTTCACGTCGCGCACCCGTGGATCGGCCTGGAGGGACCGAACGAAGGTCGAAAGGGCGGCAATCCGCTCCGGCGTTAGAACTGACCCGTCGGCTTGAACCGCGACGATGATTCCGGCCAGGTCGCTCTTACCAAACTCCCGCTGAAAGACGTCGGCACCCCGCCGGGACGACACCGTTGGCGGGAGGACTCGGGCGTCGGGCAGACTGAAATGCACCCACGCGAATGGGATGCCCATCCCGACGAGTAAAACGAGCACGGGCACCAGAACTCGTCCCGAGCGCGGAAGAACCCAGCCGGCCAGACGTTCCCAGAACTGATTCCGAGATTGCCACCCCGGGCCAAAGGGAAGTGCGTTAACTCGGGTTCCGAGTATGCCAAGCAACGCTGGCAGGAGCGTCAGCGCGGCGGCGACCGCCAGGACGACGACGATTGCCCCGGCCAGGCCGAGCGAGCGCAGCATCATGAAACGGAAGGTTAGCAGGCCGAGGAGGCCGACAAACACAGCAATGCCCGAGAACACAACCGCGCGCCCGGCCGTGGCGACGGTGACGGCCACGGCGCCTTCCTTGCCTCGGTGGGGCAGCTCTTCCCGAAAGCGGCTAACCATGAAGAGCGAGTAATCGGTTCCGAGGCCCAGTCCGAGCATTGTGACGAGATTGAGGACGAAAATCGACAAATCGGTCACCCGGCCGACGAGCGAGAGGGTCGCTAATGCGATGACGACCGCCACCCCGCCGACGACGACGGGACCGGCCGCGGCGACCAGGGAGCCGAAGATCAGGGTGAGGCCGAAAAGGGCGATCGGAAAGGTCAAGATTTCCGCCCGACGTAGGTCACTTTCGCTCACCGTGACCACGTCGGCGTAAAACGCTGGACCTCCGGTCAAATCGACCTGGAGGACGTTCGAATGCAGCTGTTCTCGAATGGCGGGGAGCAGCAGGTGAGCTACTTCGGGGGCGGCAGTCAGATCGATCGTGTCGTACGCGGCGCGGTGGCTGGCGGCGATTTGCTGGGGATTCATGGTGTAGGTCGTTATGTCGCCAACGCCGTCCAAGTGCCGAATTCGCTCGACGATTGCCATCTCCTCCTGGAGGAAACGCGGATCGTCGACGCCGAACCGATCACTGGTGTAGACGACGACGAGAGTTCCGGCTTGGAAGCCAAGTCCTCGGCTCAACAGATCGCTGGCCCGCTGGGACTCCAGCTCGGGATCGCCGTAGCCTCCGGCTTTCAGAACCCGGGTAACCGTTGGCGCGAGGGGAACGCTAACCAGGGCGACGACGGCCCAGAGGATTACGATTGGCCATCGAAAGCGATAGGTAAATCGTCCGAGAGCGAGAAACACAGGCCGCCTTTAGCGATGACGCTTTCCAATTGTCGCTTAAGTTGATGATGAGGGCAATATAATCGTCGCTTGCGGCGAACAAGTGTTCTAAAACGAAGACACGGAAGGCCAGATATGGTAACATGTCTATACGCGCGCCCCACTCCTGAGTAGTCCCCGAGAACGGGAGAGACGGTGGCCGGGAGCATCCGTGTCTCGGTCTTCGCTTAACGTGGGCATGGCGTCTGGGAGACGAACCGTGCGTCCGACAACCTCTGCCACGGGTAACGCCGTTCCGGGAGTCATCGATACCCTGACCACTGGCTTCGACCAGGTCAACAAGGTTCCCTGGGTTCTCGGCCTCCCGATTCTGGTCGACGTTTTCCTTTGGCTGGCACCGCGTTTGTCAGCCGGGCCGGTTATCCATCGGCTAGCAGCGCGGATGCTGGATTTGTACTCCGGAGTCACCGCGAACGGCCTCGACCCGGCCGCGCTCGATCAGGCGAAGACGTCGATCAATGACCTGGACACGGCCGCCTCGACGGTCAACCTTTTGACGTTGCTCGTCGTCAACGTCGCGGCAGTGCCTTCAATTGTCCCGGACTCGCTAACGGGATCGGTGGCCCAAGAAATCAATTCGGGACCGGTGCTGGCGGTCGTGGTTCTGTTGGCGGGGTTCATTGGCGGCTTACTCGGATGCTTGTATCTTGGTGTCATCGCTCAGCAGGTACGCGACAAGAAGTTTTCTCCAGCTGTTTTGGCGAGAAGAGTTTGGTTCTATTGGCTAAGTGTGCTCGGATTCCTCGTGCTGGCCGGCTTGTTCATCGTCGTGGTGTCGATTCCGATCGGCATCGTGATCGGCTTGGCCCAGCTCGCTGCTCCGGGATTGGGCGGCGCCCTCTTGGGCGTCGTGAGCACGATCGTCCCCATCGCCGGCGTTCTGTTCACGATTTATCTGTTCTTCCTCGTGTACGCCATCGTCGTGAGCGAGGTTGGACCGGTGCGTGCCGCGGTCAGTAGCGCTCGGGTCGTCGCCAACAACTTCTGGACGTCGGTTGGTTTTATTGTGTTGTTCTACGTCATCTCGCTTGGAATGCAGGTGGTGTGGACGGCGATGGACAAGAACGCGATCGGAACGGTTGCCGCCATTGCCGGTAACGCTTACATCGAGACGGGGCTGGCCGCTGCCAGCATGGTGTTTTACCGCTCCCGAGTGTCCCGATTACCCGCCGCCCGAGGTGTCCTTGGCCGCGTCGGACAGGTGTGAGACTGGAATAGGAAATACGATTGATGGCCACTGAACAGATTAATCGCCCCGGCGACTACGGCGTCGAGAGCATTCAGGTCCTCGAGGGCCTGGAGGCGGTTCGCCGTCGCCCGGGTATGTATATCGGTAGTACCGACGTCCGAGGACTTCATCACCTCATCTACGAGGTCGTGGACAACTCTGTCGACGAGGCGCTGGCGGGTATCGCCGATCACATTCAGATCGCGATTCACCCCGACTGCAGCGTCACCGTTTCCGATAACGGCCGCGGCATTCCCGTCGCGATTCATACGAAAACGGGCATCTCCGGTCTTGAAACGGTTATGACGCGGCTGCACGCTGGTGGAAAGTTCGGCGGCGGTGGCTACAAGGTCGCAAGTGGTCTCCACGGGGTTGGCGTTTCGGCGGTCAACGCTCTATCGTCCTGGCTGCGGGTCGAAACGGTTCGTGACGGCCATCTCTACGCCCAGGAGTACGCGGCCGGTGCCCCAAAGACTCCAATCAAGGATCTTGGCCCGACCGACCGAGTTGGCACCTCGACGACCTTCCTTGCCGATACGACCATTTTTGAGTCACTCGACTACAACTCGGACACGTTAATCCAGCGCTTCCGCGAAATGGCCTACCTGACCAAACGGCTGATGATTAGCTTCCGGGACGAGCGCTCCGACAAAGACATGTCGTTCTATTTCGAAGGCGGCATCCTCTCGTTCGTTCGTCACCTGAACAAGAATCGAGTCGTCGTGCACCCGCGCCCGATGTACGTCGAGCGGACGGTCGGTGACACCCTGGTCGAAGTTGCGCTTCAGTACAACGAAAGCTACACCGACTCGGTGCTCAGCTTCGCGAACAACATCAACACGATCGATGGGGGCACCCATCTCACTGGCTTCCGGTCGGCTCTAACTCGGACAATGAACGATTACGCTCGGCGCGTTGGTCTGCTGAAGGAGAACGAAGAGAACCTCTCCGGCGACGACGTGCGCGAGGGCCTCGCGGCAATCGTGAGCGTGAAGCTACCGGAGCCCCAGTTCGAAAGCCAGACGAAGTCAAAGCTGGGCAACGGCGAGATTCGAAATCAGGTCGAGACGGCCGTGACCGACGGCTTGCGGGCCTACCTCGAAGAGAATCCTACTGATTCGAAGAAGATTCTCGAGAAGTGCTTGCTGAGCCAGCGGGCGCGCCGGGCAGCTCAGATGGCTCGCGAAACGGTGACCCGAAAGAACGTTCTCGAAGGGACCACCCTGCCGGGCAAATTGGCCGACTGCTCCGAACGCGATCCGAGTAAATGCGAGCTGTACCTCGTCGAGGGCGATTCGGCCGGTGGCTCGGCCAAACAGGGCCGGGATCGCCGGTTCCAGGCGATTCTGCCGCTCCGGGGTAAGATCCTGAACGTGGAAAAGGCGCGGGAAGACAAGATGCTCGCTCACGAGGAAATTCGGGCGCTGATCACCGCCATTGGTGGAGGTGTGGGGACTCGGTTCAACCCAGAAAAGATGCGCTACCACCGGATCATTCTCATGACCGATGCCGACGTCGACGGGAGCCACATCCGAACGCTCCTGCTCACGTTCTTTTTCCGGTTCATGGAGCCGCTCATCGCGAATGGCTACCTCTACATCGCCCAACCGCCGCTGTACAAGATTGCCTCGGGCAAGGACCAGCACTACGTCTACACCGAGCAGCAGCGCGACGATGTGATGAAGAAGCTGAACGGCAAAACGTCGACGTTGCAGCGCTACAAGGGCCTTGGCGAAATGAACCCGGACCAGCTCTGGGAGACGACGATGGACCCGGCCAAGCGGACGATCCTCAAAGTCGAAGTCGAGGACGCCGTGGCAGCCAGCGACGTGTTCGAAATGCTCATGGGCGACGCTGTCCCGCCACGCAAACGCTTTATCCAGAGCAACGCGAAGGACGTCAAGAACCTGGACGTGTAGGGGCCGGCATCTCTTGTTGGCGACCGAGATGTCGAGACATAACTGGATGGAAAAGTCCCCAACAATTGGGGACTTTTCCATCCGGCGTGACGGCCACTCAAGACCGACGCACCACGGTCGCGGAACGCTCGCTCGCGGCTCTTCGAACCACATCGACGATTGACACTTCACACTCTCGCAGCGCGAATCGCAGTGTAGGTGAAAGATTGTGTCGAGCCCGAGAAACGACTGGCAGACCCTTCCAGCGATTGAGCAGGGCCGCCTCGTCGCGGACCTGATTAGCTTGGGTCTGTCGAATGGCGCCGTCGTGCTCGTCCATTCGTCGCTGAGCCGCCTCGGCAACGTCGTCGGCGGCGCCGAGACGGTCGTGGATGCGCTTCAGGAGGCGGTTGGATCGAGTGGGACAGTTCTGTTTCCAACCTTGACCGGGTCGCCAAAGGACGGTCCCTCGCAACCACCTGTCTTCGACGTTCGATCGACTCCGTGCTGGACCGGGCGAATCCCAGAAACCGCGCGACAACGGTCGGGTGCCCGCCGCAGTCTCCATCCCACCCACTCCGTGACCGCGCTTGGATCCTCGGCCGCGTTCTATATCTCCGGCCACGAGCAGACGGCGACCCCTTGCGATCGTCACAGTCCATATTATCGGTTGATCGCAAACGGCGGCCAGATCCTCTTGTTGGGAGCCACCCAGGACAGTAACACGACTTTGCACTGTCTCGAGGAATTGGCCGATGTTCCGTATCACCTGCAGGATGACCTCACCGACGGCGTGGTCGTCGACGCTCGCGGAATTCGCCAGATCGTCCGCAACCGACTGCATCTCTGGCGATGGGAGCGGGATTTTCCGAAGATCGAAGTGCCACTTCAAGCCGCCGGCGTGCTCCGGAACGGTCGGGTTGGGTTGGCCGAGGCCCGCCTCATTCGAGCATCGGACCTTGCCGAAGTCATTCTCCCCCTTCTCCGCGCCGATCCGCTCTATTTCCTATCCCAGGACGCGCGAGCGGCTTTCGAGCGAGCTGACAAGACGAGGTAGGGGTCAGTCATGTCGAGCGCTTCCCTCCACGACGCCAAGTATTGTCATTTGTTGATCCGTCCGGCCATGCGTGCGCGTCGTGTCATTCCCTCTCCCCACGGGAGAGGGCGAGGGTGAGGGGCG
>CAZBQK010000130.1:0-5924 GCA_964493975.1 uncultured Dehalococcoidales bacterium
AGCCTCGACTCCCGGAAGGGGTATTCTGGGAGTCGAGGCTTTAGCCGGTCGTTCTCCCGCCCCTCGAAGGCGGGGCACGGCCGTGCGGCCCGACATGTTGCTCGCGAACCGCATGGCCCACCAGGTGGTACGGGGCTATTTCCCGCCATGCGCGTCGATCTTCCCCCGAAGAAATGCAACGCAGCCGTCGATCTCGTCTTCCTTCAGACCGTGCAGGACGAGCGGGCCGTCGTAGCCGACCTGATGCAGCAGCTGGACGTAGCGATCGTAGTCGAGCAGACCGTGACCTGCCGCCTCATGTCCGGCCTCGCCGTCCTCACTCAGGTCCTTCGCATGGGCTAAAGCGATCGAGTCGCCGAGCAGCCCGAAGGCCTCGTCCAGGATCTCGCGCATCCGGGGAAGCTCACCTTTGTGAAACAGGTTGGCTCCATCGATAACGACCTTGAGGTGACTCGATCCCACGTGATCGAGGAGGCGCCGAGCTTTGACCGCCGAGTCGACGACGTTGCTGACCTCGGGCTCAAACGCAATCGTGACGTCGTGGGCCTCGGCGATTGCCACCGCCTCCCCCATCGCCGCGATCATATCGTTCCAGGCCCCCGGGGTGTCGTTGTCGGCGTGGCGCGCCCACATATTCTGGGGATGGCGGGTTCCGGTTGAAAACGTGATAATCGACGTCCCTAGATCGTGGCAGGCGGCGGCGAGCACGTCCAATTGCTGCATTCCCCGCCGGCGCTTTGTCAGATCCGGATCGATGATATTGAAGGTGCCGGCGATCGATGCCATCGCGATATCTCGCGCCGCCAGCTCCTGACGGATGATCGAGATCAATTCCGGATCAATCCGGTCCGGCAGGGTCGGCACCCCGGCGTTGGCCAAATTGAACTGAACGAAATGAATTCCGTGCGCGGCGACGCCGTCGAGGGCTTCGCTCAGTGTCGGTCGGATAAAAGTTCTCGTATATATGCCGATATCCACGCGCACTCCTCGGCCGGCCGCACTGCCGGCTATCGTTGGTTTTCAATTCCCGGTCGGGAAGCATTGTACGTCGTGGGAGCGACCAGCGCGACGCCGGTGTTCCGGCGCTCGGAGAGCAATCGGCTTTCGCGGCGAACGTTATGTTTCCACGGGACAAGACGAATCGAGTAACATTCTACGAACTACCGCCCGAATACGAGGAGTCGCCATTCAATGGGATCCCCGAACCACGTCATCGTTCTCATGTTCGAAAATCGCTCCTTCGATCACATGCTCGGGTTCATGCCAGGCCTCGGGGACCTGACTGGCGAGGAGTTCAATCGAATCGACCCGGCGAACCCGGCGTCCGAGCGGGTATTCGTCTCAAACACGGCTGGGCCGATCACGTTGGTTGGACCGGGTCACAGCTTTGAGGATACGGCGATGCAGCTCTTCGGCGGCCTGGGGGAAACCGATCCCGCGCCGATGAATGGCTTTGTCGCTAACTATCTTCAGCGATCGGGAGGAAATCTCGACGCGGCCAGGATGATCATGGAATGCCATTCGGCGCAATCGGTGCCGGTCCTATCGCAGCTGGCGGCCTCATTTTGCACCTGCACCCGGTGGTTCTCGTCGATTCCCGGGCCGACCTGGCCGAACCGATTTTACGTTCACACGGCTGGGTCCGCCGGGCTGATAACCGACGATCGTCCCGATCCAGCTGTCGCGACGATTCAGGATAAGTTGTCCTCGAAGGATCGAACCTGGCGGGTCTACGCTGGCGACATACCCCAGTGCGTTGCGATCGAAAGTTTGCTGAGACGGTTCGTGGAAGAAGCGATCAACCCGTTTGGATACCGCCATTTTCACCCGCTTGCTCGCTTCTTCGCCGATCTGAAAGAGGGATCGCTGCCAAACTACGTCTTCATCGAACCCCACTACTTTGAGACGCCGCTCTGGCACGCGACGGATCAGCATCCGCCCCACGATCTGAGACATGGCGACGCGCTTCTGGCGGAAGTCGCGGCGGGCCTGGCCGCGAGCGATTACTGGGAAGACAGCCTGCTCGTCGTCCTCTACGACGAACATGGGGGCTTCTACGACAAGGTATCGCCCCCGACCGGCGTTCTCAATCCGGATGGTCGTCGGCCACCCGGTCTACCGTTCGACTTCACGCGTCTTGGGCCTCGCGTACCGGCCGTCCTGATTTCACCCTTCATCGAGCCGGGAACGGTCGATTCCACCGTCTACGACCACTCCTCGATCCCGGCGTCGTTGAACCGGATCTTTGATCTCGGCCCGGACAACTTCCTTGGAAAGCGCGATGCCAAGGCGAATACGTTCGAGAAAAACTTGACCCGAGCCAGCCCCCGCCCGGCGAGCGAGTTACGGTTGCCGAGCCCGCTCGTCGTTCCGCGCCTCGGCGACATCGCGACCCTTGATTTAGGACTTCGCCACGTCATCGGATTAGTGTATGGAATGTTGGAGGCGCCGAAGTACGAGCTGTCTGAGTTCCAGCAGGGACTGATCAACCTGGTCCGATCAATTCTGCCGCATATGCCACTGTCATAGTCCAAATGATTGCTTGATAGAAAATCAACGACGAGGTGAAGCGATCGCATGGCAACTCCGAACCACGTCATCGTGATCATGTTCGAAAACCGATCCTTCGACCACATGCTCGGCTTCGTCCCTGGACCTGGCGATTTGACCGGCGAGGAGTTCAATCTGGTCGACCCGACGAATCCGGTGTCGGAGCGGATACCGGTCACAAACACCGTTGGACCCATCACCGAGATTGATCCAGGTCATAGCTTTGAGGACACCGCGGTCCAGCTCTTCGGCAGGCAAGGGGAGACTGATCCGGCGCCGATGAATGGGTTTGTCGCGGACTATCTCGTGCGGACAGCTGGCAACGTCGACGCGGCGAGAACGATCATGGAGTGTCACACGGCCGACACATCGCCAGTTTTGTCGCGATTGGCAACCACTTATTGCGCCTGTAACCGGTGGTTTTCGGCAGTCCCCGGACCAACCTGGCCCAACCGATTCTACGTCCACGCGGCGACCTCGGCTGGGCTGGTGACAAACGTTCGCATGGATCCGTCGACTTCGACAATATTCGACAAGCTCATCGCGAAGGATCGATCGTGGCGCGTGTACGCGGGAGATGTTCCCCTTTGCTTGACGATCGACAGTATCCTGAGGCGGTTCGTGGAAGAGGCGGTCGACCCGTTCGGGTATCACCACTTCCAACCGCTTGCCGAGTTGTTTGCCGATCTGAAGCACGGATCGCTGCCAAACTACGTTTTTATCGAACCCCACTACTTCGAGACGTCGCTGTGGCAATCGACGGACGAGCATCCGCCCCACGACATCCGGCACGGCGAGGCCCTTCTCAGCGAAGTGGCCACTGCCCTTGCCACGAGCGATTACTGGGAAGGCAGCCTCCTCGTCGTCCTATATGACGAACATGGGGGTTTCTACGACAAGGTGTCGCCGCCAACAGGCGTCGTCAATCCCGACGGCCGCATGTCGGTGAGTCCCCCCTTCGACTTCACCCGTCTGGGCGCCCGGATACCGGCGGTCCTGATTTCGCCGTGGATCGAGCCGGGGACCGTCGACTCGACCGTATACGATCACTCATCCGTCCCGGCAACGCTGAACAAGCTGTTCGGGCTTGGGGCGGATAGCTTTCTTGGCGCGCGGGACGCAGCCGCGAATACGTTTGAGAAGAATCTGACCCGAGCCAGCGCTCGACCGCCGGGCGAGCTCCAGCTGGCGAGCGCCGTCGTTGGTCCAAGCCTGAGCGAGATTGCCACGATTGACCTCGATCTTCGAAGCGCCATCGGACTAGTGTTGAAAGAGGTAGAGACGACGCCGAATCCGCTATCGGACCTACAGCTAGAGCTAGTCGACATGGTACGTACCGCTCTGCCTCACCTCATCCCGTAAGGAAGGGATAACGATCTTCGATCTTACCGGCGTCAGCGGCATTGCGATTGGCGTCGACCCGAGCAGCGGACGCCTTCAGCTCGGCGATGGGGTGCGGTCAACCGAACCTAAGGTGCGCCTCCTTGGCGATTTGAGGGACCTGCTGGCCAATCCCGATCCGGGTCCGGACGATCGCCCTTGCTACTGGATGTACCGAAACGTGCGTCGCGACGTCGACACGCCAGACCTCAAACGGCGTGGGATTCGTTACGACGTCACGGTGATCCTGCCGGGAACCATTGGCGGGGAGCTGATGAAGACGGCCGGCCACTACCACAGCCTTGTTCCAAAGGGTTCCGTGACGTATCCGGAGCTCTACGAGGTTCTTTCGGGCGAAGGGCTATTCTTGCTTCAGCGGGTCCGCGATCCACGCGCGGGGCTGTCCGAGCTTGTCGTGGAGGACGTGCTCCTCGTTCGAGCCAGGCCGGGCGATCGTCTTCTCGTTCCCTCGCATCACGGCCACGTCACGATCAACGCTGGACCCGATCCGCTCGTGGTGGCCGACCTGATCGCCTCGGCGAGCGAGAACCATTACGGCGCTATCCGCGAGGCGCGCGGCGCTGCCTACGTCGTTTTGGCGGCTGGTCCGGGATATCAGGTTCAGCCGAATCCCGCCTACCGTCGCCTTCCGTCGCTTCGGGTTTTCGAATCTCCGGCAGCAGCGGGTTTGGGCCTGGACGGGGTGCCGATGTATCGGGCCCTTCTCGAAGATCCGGGGCGGTTCAGGTTTCTTGCCGAGCCGAGTTAATCGACCGCCGGATCATTCCCCGTTCCCGGGAAAGGCTATGCGGCCTCGCAACATTCTCTGGTATCCAATCGTCGTATGATTGTTCGAGACCAACCCATGGTTGGGAGATGGAGGCGCGACGGGATGTGGCACGCGGGGCGGTCGCGACTGTCATTCGGTCGCGTCTTGGGAATACCGTGCTGATGGCGCCGCCGTCCCCCGACGCGCTCGAGCGCTCGGTCCCGGTCCCTTCGGCAAAGGATCTGGCGACAGCCATGTTGGTCGCTCGGGCCCAGCGGGGTGAGGTGGAGGCGATGAGCCAGCTCATCGTCGAGCAGCAATCGTACGTCTATAGTATCGCGCTCAGCTTGATGAAGCGCCCGGAGGACGCGGCCGACCTTACTCAGGACGCGTTTCTGCGGTTGTTTCAGGCGATTGGTAGTTTTCGAGGCGAAACCAAATTCACGACCTGGCTCTATCGACTCGTCAAGAATCTCGGTCTCGACACTCTCCGGCGGCGGGGCCGTCGAGAGGAAGCGTCACTCGACGAAGGGGAGATCGACGTTTCAGATGACGATCCACTCGTCGATCCGTCGACGATTCTCGACCGCCGCGAAACCTCAGTCCGGGTGCGCTCGGCCTTGAATGAGCTTCCCACGGCGTACCGTCTGGCGCTAACGTTGTATTATTTCCGAGACCTGAAGTACGAAGAGATCGCCACGGTATTGGATCTGCCGCTCAACACGGTGAAGGCCCACATTCGACGGGGAAAGATGGCTCTGGGATCGCGGCTTGGGGCACCGGAGGCAGGGGAGGCAACGTGATCTGCGACGATTTTCGAGCGCGGTGGGCGGATCAAGATCCGTTCGAAATCGAGTCGGGATTTGTCGACGTCGATCTCGATCGACATCGTTTCTCCTGTTCGGTTTGCGCGACCTGGGTCGATCGATCCGATGCTCTGGACGGTCTCCTCGGCGCGGCGCTGGTCGTCGAGCCGCCGCCCGACCTTGCTGCACGCCTGGCTCTTCTCCCTACAACGTTCGTCGTTCCGACGTCGGTTCCGGCGACGGCCGAAAATCAGGTCTGGGGGATCGCGCTGGAATTCGCGGCGTTGCTTCTGATTGGTATCGGTATGTTTGTCCTGGTGGGAAGTAACCTGGTGCTTAGTTGGGAGGCCGTTCTGGCTCAGGTCGGCGACATCCTCCAGGCTGCATCGCTCATCGCAAGCGGGCCGGTCCTACCGTAC
>CAZBQK010000131.1:0-5564 GCA_964493975.1 uncultured Dehalococcoidales bacterium
CGGCCCCGTTGACAGCGCCGTTCCGGTCCGCAATCCTTAAGGAGGACGCCACCTGACACCGTTCGACCTTTACCGATAATCCTCATCACCGGAGCAGCATCATGTCCATTCGTGTCTTGATCGGCGAGGACGTCGGCGAGGCGAATCTTATCCGTTTGCGCGACGCATTTCCCGCGATCGAGTTCGTTTTCGTGCCGTCCCCTTCGGAGTTGATCGTGGCCGCCCCGGGCGCGCCGATCATTTTCACGAAGAACCTGCCGCGCGAAGCCATCGAAGTCGCGAGAAATCTAGTTTGGGTTCAAGCGGGCATCGCGGGTGTCGATGGATTGCTCGCGAACGGCCTGCGGGATCATCCGGCGATTCTAACGAACGCGCGGGGGGCCCACGGGATTCCCATGGCCGAGCACATCCTGGCGATGATGTTCGCGTTGGCGAATCGTCTTCCTCTCCTCGTCGAAGCGCGGCGGGGCAAACGCGTTGTCGGGAACCAGGCCCGCATCGAAAAGTGGGAGATCGCCGGTCAGACCATCGTCGTCGTCGGCCTCGGCGACGTGGGCGGCACTCTAGCCCGAAAATGCCAGGCCCTTGGCCTTCGGGTCATCGGGGTTCGGCGAGGCGGGACCCCCTTCCCCGGGATCGACGCCACCTACTCATCAGATGGTCTCCTGAGCGTTTTGCCAGACGCGGATCACGTGGCTCTCTGCTTGCCGGGGACCGACCAGACTCGACATATCCTCGGAGCATCCGAAATCCAGATGCTCAAGTCGTCGGCCTGCGTCTACAACGTTGGTCGGGGAAGCGCCATCAATCAGGACGCGCTCGTCGAGGCGCTAGCCAACGGACGACTGGGCGGAGCTGGACTTGACGTCACGACTCCGGAGCCGCTTCCGGAGGATTCTCCGCTCTGGGATCTGCCTAGCGTCATCCTTGGCCAGCACACGAGCGGTCACTCTCCATTCAACCACGATCGCATCACCGAGATCTTTAGCGACAATTTGGGGCGCTACCTCAAGGGCGAGACGCTGATCAACGTGGTCGATAAGGAAAGGGGGTACTAACGTGAGGCAGACGACAAGCGCCTTGATCCTGGTCGACGTCCAGAACGATTTTTGCCCGGGCGGTGCTCTAGCCGTCGACGAGGGCGATGCGATCGTCCCCACGCTGAACGCGTACGCCAGGCATTTCTCGATGCTTGGAGCGCCCGTTTTCGCCTCGCGAGATTGGCATCCCGCCCGAACTCGCCACTTCCGCGACTTCGGCGGCGTGTGGCCGATCCATTGCGTCCAGGGAACTGTTGGCGCCCAGTTGCACTCCGGGCTCGTGCTTCCCGTGGGGTCCGAGATCGTCGACAAAGGGGAGAATCCCGACGACGACGCCTACTCCGCGTTTCAAGCGCGGACCACCGAAGGCGTCCTGCTCGAACGATCGCTCCGATCGCTTGGAATCGAGCACATGTACGTTGGCGGACTGGCGACTGACTACTGCGTAAAGTCGACTGTTCTGGACGCGCGTGCGCGGGGCTTCGCCGCGACGTTGCTGATCGACGGATGTCGGGGGGTCAATCTACGTCCGCACGATTCGGAAGACGCGATTATTGAGATGGTACGCTCTGGCGCCAACGTCGCAACCCTCGAGCAGGTTGAGACGTCGAGGGATTCGACGCCCCAACCCTGACGGTGTATCATTCCTAGCGGAAACTGATCGTTCAGGTAAGTCGCACGTGCTGCTCGCAGCCATCGTATTGAACATCAACCCAATTCTCGTTCAACTCGGTCCACTGGCGATCCGCTGGTATGGGATCATGTACGTCGTGGGCATTGTCGTCGGCATCCAGGCTGGATTGCCATACGTCCGCTCCCGAGGTATCACGGAAGATCAGGTCTGGAACGTCGTCGGACCGTGCATCGTCACCGGACTGATCGGCGGACGGCTTTATTACGTCCTCCAGCAACCGCTCGATCAGTACGTCGCTCAGCCCTGGCGGATCATCGCGACCTGGGAAGGGGGCATGGCCTTCTACGGGGCGATTTTCGCGGTGATCGCCACCCTGGCATTCATGTCCTGGCGAGAGAAGATTTCTTTCTGGTGGCTTTTCGACGGAGCGGCGATTTTCGCCGCGGTCGGCCAGTTTTTTGGACGCATCGGCAACGTCATCAACGGCGACATTCTTGGCGCTCCGACAAATCTCCCATGGGGCATCATTTACGCAAATCCGAACTCGTTTGCGCCTAGTCATACGATCGCGTACCAGCCGGCGCCGGTCTACGAGATGATCGCCAATTTGATCTTGATCGGCATTCTCTTCTTTCTCCGCTATCGTCTCAACGTTCCCGGACTGCTTGCGACGGTCTATCTGATGGGATATGCCGCGAGCCAGTTCATCGTGTTCTTCTTGAGGGATAGCGAGCCAATCGTCGGCCTGGGATTCAAGCAAGCTCAGCTGACCTCCGTGGTCGTTTTCATCATTGGTTTACTTCTGGCCGCGTGGCGGTTGCGAGTCGAGCGCAGCAAGTCAGTTCCAACGTCGACGAGCCAGGCGCTTACCGACTCAGCGTGACGTCGACTCGGCCCTTGGCATCGCAGCTTGACCCTCTTGGGTAGTAATTCACGCACGAAAAGTCGCGGCGAAATCTCGGCGGAACGCACAATCCATGTGCCTGGAAATCCTCGCTACAATGATCCCAGTCGAAATCGAGTAGTGAACCTGCTCGTTCGGCTCACTCAACTCTTCATCGCCCTCGCTGATGCGGTGACGCGTTCCTTCCTTCCTTCGTCGCCGGCCGTTGGTGCCCACGGCCGGCATATCTTTGCCCCACGAGACAGCGATCCACGCGCGATATGACATCTGCTAAAATCGTCGCGGAGAGCTAGGATGCCATCGCGTCTCTACGTCCTCGGACACCGCAATCCCGATACTGACGCAATCAGCGCGACCGTCGGATATGCTGCTCTTTTGCGTCTACGCGGCGAGCAAGACGTGATCGCGGGCCGCCTTGGCCCGTTGCGCCCCGAAACCACGTTCCTTCTCGACCGGTTCAATATTCCGTCGCCCGACCTTGTCGCGAACGTTTATCCCCAGGTCGGGGACGTCATGACCAGTCCGGCACTGACGGCACGGGTCGGCGAGTCGTTGTTCGAAGTCAGCCAAAAGTTCGAGCAGCTCGGCTTACGGCCGATGCCGGTGGTCGACGACGACGGAAGATTGCGGGGCATCGCCGAGGCCCGGGATTTTGCGCGAATGTTTTTTCGAGGCCTCGACCCGGACGTCGTCGATCGTTTGCCGCTTCAGCTGACCGACATCATCCGCGCCGTCGGGGGCACCGTGCTCGTCGCGGCACCGGACCGTCCACTTCACGACCGAGTGACGGTCGCGGCCTCCTCGGTCGAAACCATCCGGGCTCGAGTCAAGCCGGACGTCATCCTCGTCGTCGGCGACCGCACCGACGTTCAGCTAGCCGCGATTGAGCTGGGAGTGGGGGCCCTGGTCGTGACCGGCGGTCTCCCGATCGCTCCAGAGGTCATTGACCGCGCCCGGGCGCGACGGATCTCAGTGATCTCCGTTCCCCATCACTCGTACCGTACGGTTCAGCTCATTAATATGAGCGTGCCGATCGAGCGGGTGATGCGACTCGATCCGCCCTCCTGTTCGGCGGAAGATCTCATTGAGGATGTTCGAGCAACCTTGACGAACGTGCGGGTGCTTCCAGTTCTCGACGGGAACGATCGCGTCGTCGGCGTCGTGACCCGGACCGATATACTGCGGCCGATCCGACGTCGAGTTATCCTGGTGGATCACAACGAGCGAGGTCAGTCGGTGGCAGGGATCGAGACCGCCGACATCGTCGGCATCGTCGATCACCACCGGGTCGCCGATTTACAGACGAACCTGCCCCCGTTCATGCGAGTCGAGCCGGTCGGCGCCTGCAGCACGCTGGTGGGAAAGCTGTTCGAGGAAGCGGGCATCGAGGTCCCACCGGCCATCGCCGGCCTGCTAGCCGGTGGAATCGTGGCCGACACCCTCCTCTTCCGCTCGCCAACGGTCACGCCGGAAGATCGGCGGATGGCCCGCGAGCTGGCAGCCCGGGCCGGTATCGTCCTCGAAGAGCTTGGGGCGTCGATTCTCGACATCGCATCGGATACCTCTGGCCGGACGGCCGAGGAGCTGGTCGCGACCGACTTTAAGGAGTTTCAGGTCAACGGCGTCCGATTTGGCGTTGCCGTGATCGAAACGACGAATGCGGCCGCGCTCGCCGACCGGCAAACCGAGCTTCTTCATGCCCTCGAGCAGAAGCGTTCGGCCGGTTACTGGAGCGTTCTCCTGGTCGTGACCGACGTCTTCCACGAGCGCACCGTCGTCCTCATCGCCGGCCACGCCGAACGCGTCGCCGAGGCTTTTGGCGTGGCCCTCCGGGCTGGCCGCTACCTCGACTTACCCGGGGTCTACTCCCGGAAAAAGCAGATCGTTCCGCGGCTGGGCGACATCCGAACGACGGGGTGATGGGAGAGCTAGTCATGCCTCAAGAAGTCCGTTCGATTACGCCAATCCTCGTCTCCTCGTTCGGCGACGAGAATCCGAAGCGCAACGAGTATGCCCCCGATGTCGTCGGGGCGAATTGACCTGTAATCGACGAGAATCACGCCGCCGTGGTCCTCGCCTTGTTCGGCCAGCTGCTTGAGAAGCGTAGGGATCGTTCGCAAGTCGAATGTCACGAGGGTTCGACCGTTGTCGCGAGCCAATCGCAGGATTCGGTCGTCAGGCGCGTTCCGATACTCGCCGCCCAGCCAATCCGAAGGGTGTTCGACGTCGACTCCTCCCCGTCGCAGCTCCGTGCAAACGGCAAGAGGGACCTGGACGTCAAGCAGAAGGCGCACGAATGTCGACGATTTCGAGATTAGGAATCAAACGACGAAGGGCTTCTGGACTCACGTCGTTTTCGGATATTGCCGCCTCGATCTCCGCGGGATACGCTGCCGCGTAATTGAGCGCGGCGGCGAAGCGCTCCGAGGGAATACCGAGATTCTCGGCCATCTTCGTAAGGTCACGACCGTAGTCGCGCGCTAGCCACTCCACCTGCCATACCGCAAGGCGAGTCCCCTGAAGGTAGGCTTGACGGCCGACCGGCGAATCGCGGAACTCGATGAACGCGAACTCTCGCTGGCGAAGCGCCTCTTCGAGAAGGGTCACCGCCGATTCGGAAGGGCTACGGCCTAGCCGCCGGGCAGCGCGTTGAAGCCGATCGTACTGGTCATCCTTCAGGCGCAGACTGATGACTTTGCTCACGGACTAAACCTCCGAGCGAGCTCGGTACATTATGAGTTACAGTGTCACTATTGTAACTGCCTCACTTGAGACGCGCAAAAAGCACACCAAACACCGAAGTGCACGTCGAGCAAATAAGTATTACTTGACAACAAAAATGTGAGGATGCTGGGGAGGCACTGTTCCCAGCAGTAGCCTCCCTTTATTTGGGAGCAGAGAGCCCGGCACCACGCTACTGTGGCACACATTAGAATCTCGTGAGAAGTGCCCCAAAATCATTAGAGCGGCGTCAACGGATTGCCAA
>CAZBQK010000132.1:0-1251 GCA_964493975.1 uncultured Dehalococcoidales bacterium
CGGGGACTTCCAGAATGGAACGCCCCTCACCCTCGCCCTCTCCCGTGGGAGAGGGGAATAGGTCTAAGTTCCGCCTGCTCGACAAACAGTTCCTCGCCGTCCAAGAACTGAATGGGAAATACCGGTGGTGAAATGGTGGCTCTGACAGCCTCCGCCACCGCGGTCGGAACAACGCTTTCAACTGCGCCGGTGTTAATCAGGGGCGGTACGTCTGGATAGATTGACTTCCCCGATCGGCATACCACCACTCTAAAGACCGGCACCGGAGGCGCGAAGGATCCGGACTCGTAGTCAGTCATCCCTAGTTTTGCCTGTCTCGATCTCGGAAACGGTCATCTTGAACTGCTCGGCGTCTTCCGGGTTCACAAGTCGCGGACTCGCGATTTGTCGGCCCAATGTATCCTTCGTCTCAACCCGCCCCACCAGCTCCGGACTAAACTCTCCAGCGCAGATCTCCTCGACCGGCCCCCGCATCCAGATATCGCCACTAGCGTCGATCCGAATGGTGAGCTGGCCGCCCGGCATGGTGATAGTGACCTGAGAGTCGACGAGGTCGAGACGGTGGAGGGCCGCGGCGACGGCGCAGCTGCTCGAACCGGAGGCCAACGTTTCTCCGGCGCCGCGCTCCCAGATGACGATGCGTGCTTCGCCGCGGGAGATAACCTGGGCGAACTGGACGTTCGTCCGATTCGGAAAGGACGGGTGATGCTCGATTTTTGGTCCAAGCCGATGCAGTTCGACCCCTTCGACCTCCGGAACGACGATGACGCAATGGGGGTTGCCGACCGAAAGGGAGGTTACCTCGAAGCGGTTCCCGTCGACGTCGATTGAGTCGAACGGATCGAAGGTCGCTTTGCCCATGTTCGCCGTGACCATGAACACGCGATTATTCTTGGCTTCAACCTCAACGGGCACGAGTCCGCCCAACGTGCTGATCACGAAGCGATCGCGATCGACGTAGCCGTGATCGCGAAGGAACTTCGCGAAGATCCTCACGCCATTACCGCTCTTCTCCGCTTCGCTTCCGTCGGGATTCAGAACACGCATGCCGAAAACGCCATCTTGGGACGGCGCGAGGACGAGGATGCCATCTGAGCCAACGCCGAAGTTGCGGTGGCAGATCAGCCGGACGGCATCTGGCGTGAGCTCGAATGGGATGTGGGCCGGATCAATCACGATGTAGTCGTTGCCGAGACCGTGGGATTTGACGAAATGGGGCAAGGGAGCCTCCGAACTGGACGAATGTGAGGA
>CAZBQK010000132.1:1351-5531 GCA_964493975.1 uncultured Dehalococcoidales bacterium
CTACCGCACTTACTTTGCCCAGCTAATCGCTTGACCCGGCCGCGTCCGGTCTCCGATAGTAGACATAGCCGAAGCATCGAATAATCCCGCGGGGAGGACAGGTGGAGATTGCTATCGCCGGGTGGGCGTTTCATCGCTCGATCCTGGCCGACCGGACCCTAACCCTGCTCGAGTTTCCCGCATTGGCACGCCAGGAGTACGGCGTTAGCACGATCGAGCTCGTGTCAGAATTCTTCCCAAGCCAAACCGCTGGCTACCTCAACCGGCTCCGGCGCACCCTTGAATCGGAGCGAATCCGAGTGCACGGCATCGCGGTGGACCAGGGTAACATTGCCAGCGCCGACGTCTCCGAGCGGCGGACGAGCCTGGAAGCGTTGAAGCAGTGGTTCTTCGTCGCGAGGGCGCTGGGAGCCGCGTCGATCCGAGTCAACACCGACGATTTCGAGCCATTGGTCGATCTCATCGTCGCCCGTCAGCCACTTCGTCGCGATGCGATTCGGTTCACCTGGCCCTCGCTATCGACCGATCAACGCCGCGACGCGCTTGAGCGCATCGTCGACGGGTACCGCGAGCTTGCCACCGTCGCCGCCGAGACGGGCGTCAAGGTTCTGATCGAAAATCACGGCGGCGCCACGGGCGACCCGGCAAACATTGCCTTCATCTTAAGCCGACTCGATTCGCCCTGGGTAGCAACCTGCCCGGACAATCAAAACCCGTACGAGGGCGACGCCTGGGAAGAAGGGACGCGGATCCTGCTGCCCCGGGCCCACGCCGTCCACGCGAAGGTCTCGGGTTATGACCCAAACGGCATTCAGACATTCGACTCACCCGATGGTTCGACCCGCCCTCAGGACCTCCGACGTTACCTTCAAATTGTTCGGAGCGCGGGTTATCGAGGTCCGATCAGTTTCGAGTACAACTTCGCCGAGACCGACGAGCGAGAGGCCGCTCGAAAGGGTCTGGCGTACCTGAAGGAGATGGTGGAATCTTGCGGTCCCTGGTGATCACCCCCGACGTCGCATCGCGGCTGTCTCGCGCATTGGCCGAGGCGTCGACATCCCGGATCCGACACATCCAGCAGGTCGAAGGCGATCCGCTTGGCGTCGACGTCCGCCGCTGGGGCGACGTCGTCGCCACTCTGGTCACGCGCCCGGTCTGGTACTACCGCTACTTCAACGCCCTGAAGAACGTTGGGCGAGACGACGAGATCGCCGTGGACGAAGCGCTGCCCTGGTACCGGGGGCACGGTGTGACCTGCCGGGTGACGGTATCGCCTTTCAGCTCGAGCGAGGGGATGCTGGCGGGCCTAAGCCGCCGAGGACTGCGGCCGGTCCAGTTCATGTCCGTTCTTTACCGAATCCCGGAGGGGAAACGGTCGGATCCGGCAACGGGCGTGACAGTTCGCGAGCTCGCGTCATTGGAGTTCGACGAGTTTCTGGAGCAGTGGCTTCCCGAGGGACAAACACCCGATCGCGCATTGTTAGGTCAGGTGGTTCGAGCCGAATTCGTCGACTGGCGCTGTTACATTGCAATGGTCGACGGCGTGCCGGCGGCCCACGCCGCGCTTCACGTTCGAGACGGCGTGGCAGTTTTAGCGGGAGGGGGAACTCGGCCGGAGCTCCGTGGTCGGGGATGCCAAACGGCGCTATTGCACCAACGGGTTGGCGACGCTCACCAAGCTGGATGCGATCTCGTCGTGTCGCAAGCCACACCGGCGTCGACGAGCCAGCGGAATATGGAACGGGTGGGATTTCAGACCGCTTACACCGAGCTGATTTGGGCCGACTCGTTCGTCGACGAGCCCACCTGACCGGTTACGGATCGTGGTCCGTGCCTGGACGACCAATCTTTCTGCTAGGACGCGAATCCGTTCCGCTTCGCCCATTCCTGGGCTTCGTTGAGGCTCGTCTTCTCGCCAACCTGGAAGAACCGCCCGGTCGGCCAACGTGACCGCCCTTCAGTCTTCGATCGGAGGAGATCCTCGGTGATTCCTCCCTCGACGAACTCCGGCCCAAGCCGAATCACGTACCGGTAGGTATCGCAGAGTTTTTTCACGACAGAATTCTCCTTCTAGAAGCCCCGGGCGAACTTGTGCGTCCGCTCACTCCATCGACAACTCGACGTGGTCTCTCCACGCTTTAGGCAAACGTTGCGGAGGGCGTTTCCGTGAAATTTGGACTTGAGTCCCTGGCGTTATCCTCGGACGCAGCATCGTCCCGCCAGAGCAGCCCGAGCAGCTCGCCAACCGTTACCGCGCGACCCCCGAGGTGGCGTAGCGGCTGATCGGTATTGATCCGATAGCGATTTCGTCGGCCAACCTTTTCCGGCTCGAGGAATCCTGCCGCGCCCAGGTCCGACACGATTGCCCGCACGGCGCGCTCGGTGATACCTACCGCCTGGGCGATCTCCAGGCCCGTGCTATCCGGGTGGCGCCCCACGTGGGCGAGCACTAAACCGTGGTTCGTTAGGAAACTCCAGGCTGCCATCGTCTTTTTTCCATTGACAGTTCGCCAACCCGGGGAGTAAGGTTACTTCACGTGAAGTACAATACATGTATCAAGCATCACGTGTCCCCGGGGATTATATCACGCGGGGATGCTGACGTCGGGCGGCGTGGCCAGGAGTTTGCCGAGACAAGCTCTTAGAGCGACAACGTCGGACGACAGCGAAAGGCGTAACAGGAGCGCAATAGTGGCAACCGGAACGATTAAGAACCTGGTGGGCGACCGGGGATTTGGTTTTATCTTGCCCGAGGGCGGAACGACCGACGGCAAGGATCTCTTTTTCCACCGCAGCGACGTCCAGGGGACAACCTTCGAACAGTTACATGTCGGTCAAACAGTCGAGTATGACCTTGGCCGAGACCAGCGCCGCGGAACGCCAAAAGCGACTAACGTCCGCTCGAGCTGACCTCACCCGGACGAGCACCTGCTGGTCGTCCACAATGTAACGACATCGATGCAACTCAGACAAAGCGCTGGATCGCCGCGAAGGCACCCAGCGCTTTGTCATCGCGGGCGTCCACTCGCTACGGAGCGATTCGCTCGAGCACAAACACCGGGATTTTTCGACTCGTCTTCTCCTGGTATTCGATGAATCCCGGAAATCGGCGGGAGTGATTCTGGTACAGACGATCGCGCTCCTCGCCTTTGACTTCGACGGCGCGGACCGGAATCGTTTCGGCGCCGACGTCGATCGTCGTGACCGGGTTGCGAACCAGATTGTAGTACCAGTCCGGGTTGGTGGGAGCGCCTCCCTTCGACGCGATGATCACAAAACGATCGCCATCCCTGGTAAACGCGATGGGATTGACCCGCGTGGCTCCAGACTTCGCGCCAACGGTACTCAAGAGTAGAAGATTATCGCCGAAAGGGCCGACGTTCTTCCCCCCTTTGGCTCGGAACTCCGCGATCATTTGATTATTCCAGTCATTCCTGTCGGACATTCCTGTCTCCTGCTTTAGTTGAATCTCAGATCGTGGAAAACAATCGGCTTGGCCAATTGTCCCCGCACCTAGAAAACCTCGATCGACCTTCGGTGGTCACCGACTGGCCCGGTTCGATCCAGCGCGGTGTGATGCTCGATCGCCAGATCGATCCCTTCCGCCGCAGATGTTGACGTCGTGCAAGGATGATCTGCTTGAAGAAATCGCCCGCGTCGGTCACGATTGATCTCCGACGTGAAGTGATTGCGTCAGAGTCACCTTCTAGGCTATCACATGACGCGGTTGCTCGGATTGACCGACGGGTCAATCGCGAAGGAGGGTCGAGCCGAATGTGTCGAAGCATCAAGCAGCTGCGCCGGAGCGAACGCGGCGTCACCGAGGAGGAGATCCAGGCCGCGGCGCTCCAGTTCGTGCGCAAAGTCAGCGGCTATCGCAAGCCGGCGAAGGCGAACGTCGTCCCTTTCAACGTGGCCGTCTCCGAGATCTCGATCGCGACCCGTCGCCTGCTGGTGGAGATCGGCGCACTGGACGAGGGGTCACCACAGAGGCACAGAGTCGCAGAGGACGGGGGAGAGACGAAACTAGTTAATGGAGTCGGTAACGGAGTGCCCTCCGCGGAGGAGCCGATCAATCGGTAAACCCTAAAACAATCCCCGTTATCTCTTCCGTTCTCTGGGTCTCTGTGCCTCTGTGGTGAACCCCGGCCAGGGTCGTCTCAAATGCTGATGCCCAATC
>CAZBQK010000133.1:0-5440 GCA_964493975.1 uncultured Dehalococcoidales bacterium
GAGGCAAGCTCATCCCCTCTCCCTCTGGGAGAGGGTTAGGGTGAGGGTCGTACCCCTCTTCGTCGCCAACGACGTGAACGTGCGCCAACGGCTTTGCGGCCATAGAATACCACTAGTGATGTCGACCCGTTCCAGGTGGAGTAGTTTGTTATCTCGTCAGCAGGCGTTCCAGCATCTCGCGACCAGGATCGCCCTTTGTCGCGTCTGTCCTTCAATGGAAGGACGGACGCGAGTGTTCGGACCGGCGAATGGGCCGCTCGACGCCGCGGCACTCTTCGTCGCCGAGGCGCCAGGCCGGCTGGGAGCGGATCGAACCGGAGTCCCGCTCACATCCGACCGGTCCGGCCGAAACTTCAACCGGCTCCTGGCCGAATCCGGTCTCACGCGCGACGCCGTCTTTGTCACCAACGCGGTGCTCTGCAATCCGCGTGACGACCGTGGCAACAAGAACCGACCACCGCGGCCTCTCGAAATCGAAAATTGCTTGGCTCATTTGAGGGCACAACTAGACCTGGTTCGGGCTCCGGTCGTCGTCAGCCTGGGGACCGTCGCGCTAGCCGCCCTCGACCGAATCGAGCCTCACGGACTTGTTCTGCGGAACGACGTCGGACGTGGGGTCCGATGGCGAGGCCGTTGGCTTGTGCCGCTCTACCACCCCGGAGCCCAGGCCCTGCTGCACCGACCGTTCGACCGACAGGCCGAAGATTATCGGGGATTGAGCAGATTCCTGGCCGACCCTCCGTCGCCTAACGTTTGAAGCGCCCGCTCGGCCCACTCCTGAACTTCCTCGTTCACTCCCCGCGTGCGCATCGCCTCGCGATCGAACCAGCCAATAGCCTCGGATTCTGAATTCCCCACGGCTTCCGCCCGGGCCAGATCCTTAGGTCGAGCGAAATAAATCAGGTCGATGTGTTCGTGATCTGGCCGGATCGTTTCGAGCTGAATCCCGGCCGGACGGACAAGCTGACGCGGCTTGCCAACCGACACGCCGCGCTCGCCCACGAGCTCGACGTCGATCCCGGCCTCTTCGGCGACCTCGCGGACCGCCGCGTCGTCCGGAAGCTCGTCCGGCTCGATGTGGCCTCCCGGGGGCAGCCACATTTGTAGCTTCCGGTGCCAGAGTAGCAAAACCGAAGCACCACGTACGACAAATGTCGCCACGGTGAAGTCACGGGTTATGGTTATAGCTGCCGGCGTTGGCGAGGTTGGCTCGAACATCGCTCGGATTGTACCACCCCTGGGAGTGGCCTGGCGCGCCGACGAAATTCAGCTGGGAAGCGAAAATCGAGATTGTGAGGCGACATCGAACGGGACCTTGTGTCGATCGCGCCGCCTGGACACTAGAATAGGCCTAGAAGGGAAGGTAGTCCCTTTGAACGGAGCGATACGTCAATGCGAGTAGCAGTTGGGTCCGACCACGCCGGGTTGCCGCTGAAAGCGACGATTATCCAAGCCCTCCAAGACGTGGGCGCCGAGGGAGTCGATCTGGGAACATTTTCGACCGCCTCGGTCGACTATCCCGATTTCGCCGCTCGCGTGGGCGCGGAAATTGTCGAGGGCCGCGCGGATCGCGGCGTGATCGTCTGCGGAAGCGGCGTCGGGGCCTCGGTAGCGGCGAACAAGATTCACGGGATTCGCGCCGGATTGTGTCACGACACGTATTCGGCCCACCAGGGCGTCGAACACGACGACATGAACGTGTTATGCCTCGGCGCGCGCATCATCGGGACAGCATTGGCGGCCGAAATCGTGACGGCATTCGTCGGAGCCCAGTTCAGCGGCGAAGAGCGCCACCAGCGACGCCTGGACAAAATCCTCCGGTTAGAAGAAACGGGTTCGGCAACGGCGTTGGAGCCGGTGTAGAAAGGGAGCGGCCCTATCACATCGAACAGTCGGACGTCTTTTCCCCTCTCCCCACGGGAGAGGGTCATGGTGAGGGGCGACCAGTCCATTCCCAATGCTGAGAAGGTTTCGGAGGACTCCAGAATGGAACGCCCCTCACCCTCGCCCTCTCCCCACGGGAGAGGGGATTGGAAGGGCACCGAAACCGATCACCGGACCGGCAACCATACCGCCATGACCGCCAGGCCAATTGCGTAGACCCAATCGATCCAATACCGTCGCAACTGGTTCGCGAGCATTAACGCCAACGCGACTGGAGCGGCGAGAACGGCCAGCAGGTGGCCCTTTCCGATCCGGTCGAGCGTCACTCGCCAGAGGCTGGTCGCGTCGGCGTGACTTGGCAACGCGTGGAGCGCGATCGACGCACCAAGCACTAACGACAGAATCAGCTGGACGATCGGCAGGACGTCAAGCTGCTGAAGCGCGTCAAAGGTCGGTTGAATCTGCGTTGTCGCCGACCGAAAGAGAAGGAAGCCGACGGTGGAGTTTACTAGGAGAGGTCCCGCGACGATCGTGGCGTGCTGGATCAGATGGCGAGGGACCGTGTGGACGATGTAGCCCGATGGACCGTCCGCCTCAAAGAAAACGGCTTCTTGAACTTTCGCCCCACAAAGGCGTGCCAACAGGTAGTGACCAAGCTCGTGAACGACGATTCCCGGCAGCGCAAAGGCCGCCCCTGCTCCTAGCACACGCTCCTCCCGGAGCGCGAAGTCTATCACCTTTGCAGGGTCGTGGGGCGGTGCTATAATCCACCGGTGGGCGCGGACAGTTTCTCGGAAAGCTGAATCGGACTCGACCGGAAAACCTCCGGATTTACAAGGAGGCCACTCGGTGCTAGCCCTGTACGCGCCAGTTGCCATTTTCTCCCTCATGGCGGTGGGCTTCGCGATCGCTCCGATGATGATCGCGAAACTAGTCGCCCCTCATCATCCCGACCCGATCAAGCTCTCGACCTACGAATGCGGCATGGAGACGATCGGAACCTCCTGGATTCAGTACTACGTCAGCTTCTACGTGTACGCCCTGGTGTTCGTCGTGTTTGACGTCGAAACCGTGTTTCTCTATCCTTGGGCGGTCGCGTATAACAAACTTGGTCTGTTTGCCCTGGCAGAGATGCTCGTCTTCATTGGAACTCTGGTCGTCGGTCTCCTGTACGCGCTGAAGAAGCAAGCGTTGCGCTGGTGGTGAGCGGGTAACATGGACATCATTCGACTTGGTCACAAGGTCAAAGAAGGCTCAATCCCCGGAGACGGAGCGGGTGACGACGAGGCCGTCCTCCACAGTGGTCTGGTACGCCTGACGACCATCGACCACGCCTTAAACTGGGCGCGCCGCTCGGCCCTCTGGCCTTTGAGCTTTGGTCTGGCGTGCTGCGCGATTGAAATGATTGCCACGGGCGCGGCGCGATACGACATCTCCCGTTTTGGGGCAGAAGTGTTTCGGCCATCCGCCCGACAGGCGGATTTGATGATCGTTGCCGGAACGGTCACCCGAAAGATGGCACCCGCTATTCGTCGGATCTACGATCAAATGCCCGAGCCAAAGTACGTCATTGCAATGGGCGGCTGTGCCTCCGAGGGTGGGCCCTACGTTAATGCTTACAACGTCGTTCAAGGGGCAGACCAGATCGTACCGGTCGACGTGTACATTCCGGGGTGCCCGCCCCGTCCGGACGCGCTTCTCAACGGTCTGATGAAACTTCAGAAAAAGATCGACGCGAACAAAGCCGAGACCGCTTTTACCCCCCCGAAAACGTAGTCGACATCATCCAGGATTGCGCACCGTGACAAACAGCAGCACCGCCAACAACTTGGTGGCCGAGACTCTCCGGCTCGCGTTCCCCAAAGTCGACTTCCGCGACTTCGACGCCGGGGTTCCGTCGCTTATCGTGCCAACCGACGACCTCGTCGACGTGTGCCGTCACCTCAAAGTGACGCCGGGCCTCGAGTTCGATTATTTGGCCAGCGTGACCGCCATCGACTACCTCGACCGGATTGACATCGTTTATCAGATCCGTTCGCTCCCAAACCACCTCGACGTCGTTCTCCGGGTGGAAGTAGACCGCGACGAATCAGTGGCTCCCTCGGTGACGTCGGTTTGGCGCGCCGCCGATTTCCAGGAGCGAGAAATCTACGACCTGATGGGCGTGCGCTTTATTGGGCACCCTAATCTCAAGCGTATCCTTCTGTATGACGAGTTCGACGGACATCCCTTGCGCAAGGACTGGCGAATGCCAGCCGAGCCGCGTTCGACCTGACACCGCGGAGGCAGACCTTCATGGCGACCGACAACCAGACTGGAGTGGTCGAAACGACAGCTTCGCTCGACACCGAAACCGAACAGATCGTCGTCAATATGGGTCCCCAGCACCCGAGCACACACGGCGTTTTTCGGATGATTCTGACGTTGAGCGGCGAGACCATCCTCAAGGCGGACATCGTCATGGGCTACCTGCATCGCGGCGTCGAAAAGCAATGCGAAGAGGGTACGTACGTCCACAACATCACGGCGACCGACCGCCTTGACTATCTCGCGCCGATGTCCAACAATCTCGCGTTCTCGATCGCCGCGGAGGAACTGGCCGGCGTCGAGGTGCCGGAGCGCGCCTGGTATATCCGAACGATCGTGGTCGAGCTGCAGCGCATCGCCAGTCACTGTGTTGCCATCGGAACGTTTGGCGCGGACGTGGGAGCTTTTTTCACGCCAGTGCTGTACGCGTTTCGCGAACGGGAGACAATTCTCGACCTGTTCACCATGATCTGCGGCGCCCGCATGACCGTGAGCTATGTTCGACCGGGAGGCGTCGCCCTCGACCTTCCGGAAGAGTTCATTCCAGCCTGTCGCTACTTCGTCGACGTTATGCCAAGCAAAATCGACGAGTACGAAGCACTCCTCACCGGCAACGAGATCTTCCGCGCGCGAACGATTGGCGTTGGGACGATCTCGGCCCAGCACGCGGTCGACTACGGACTGAGTGGACCGTCCCTGCGGGCGTCCGGCGTCCACTACGACCTGAGACGAGATGCTCCGTACGGCATTTACGATCGCTTCGATTTCGCGGTCCAGACGGACAAAGGGAGCGACTGCTTTACCCGCTACCTGGTTCGGATTCGCGAGATGCGCGAAAGCGTCAAGATTATCCAGCAAGCGCTCGATCAGATTCAACCTGGCCCCCACATGGCAAAACTGAGCCGTAACTTCCGAGCGCCGGTTGGCGAATCGTTCAGTCGGATCGAGTCGCCCAAAGGTGAGCTGGGCTTTTACATGGTGAGCGACGGGAGCATCTCCCCCTATCGGTGCAAAATTCGAGCGCCATCTTTCATTAACATCGGTCCGCTGCACGAGATGCTTGTTGGTCACAAGGTGGCCGATGCAGTCGCCATTCTTGGCAGCATCGACATTGTCCTCGGCGAGGTCGATCGATGACCGACTTCATCAACAATTTTTTCCCCAACCTCGTAGCACTGATATCCAGAGCGCTCAATTCGTTTCTACCCGACTGGGTCTCGACCATTATCACGATCGTTCTGTCGATTTC
>CAZBQK010000134.1:0-5416 GCA_964493975.1 uncultured Dehalococcoidales bacterium
AATCAACTCCCTGGAGGCCATCGCAGCTTGACCTTATGTTTACTTCGACCCTCCCTCTGGGAGAGGGTTAGGGTGAGGGTCGTAGCCTCGTCCACTACGTCGGCATGTGTGTTGCTACAAGACACTCTCCGGGGCCGCAGACGAACTCTGTCCCTACACTCGGTTCGGACAAGCGTCCAGTGCCTGGATGAGTTACAGTAGAAAGGTCAATCGTCCTCGGCGAATTCCCAATCGTCGGGCGGACGATAGCGGGTGCTCGCTCGCGTCGTGAGAGTGTCGATAGCAGTGGAGAACACGCGGCATGGCCCCGATCACCTTCGTTATTATTACCTTCCTCGGGTCGCTCGTCGCCGGCAGTCTGGGCGCCCTGCTTGGCCTCGGCGGCGGGATCATCATTATCCCGATGTTGACCCTTTTTCTTGGCGTCGACATTCGGTATGCCGTCGGCGCGAGCATCGTCTCGGTCATCGCGACGTCCAGCGGAGCCGCCGCCACCTACGTCCGGGAACGGATTGCCAACCTGAGGGTCGGGATGTTCCTCGAGATCGGGACGACACTCGGCGCGATCACCGGTGCCTACGTTGCCGGAATACTTGAGGGACGGCTCCTCTACCTCATTTTCGCGGCGGTGCTGGCCTATTCGGGCGCGATGATGTTCCGCGGGCGGAGCGACCAGGCTCTGGTCGGTCCTGACGCGGCGCCGGACGCTCTGGCCACCCGTTTGGCGATGCACGGTAGCTACTACGACCAGGCCCTCCAGGCTCAGGTTCCCTACCTTGTCGCCGGCGTGGTACCGGCTCTCGGCCTGATGTTTGTCGCGGGTGTCGTTTCCGGCCTGCTTGGAATCGGTAGTGGGGCGCTCAAAGTGCCGGCGATGGATCTGGCCATGCGTTTGCCGATCAAGGTGTCGAGCGCGACCAGCAATTTCATGATCGGCGTGACCGCGGCGGCCAGCGCGGGGGTGTACTTCACTCGGGGCGACATCCAGGCAATCATCGCGGCGCCCGTCGCAATTGGCGTGTTGATCGGCGCCATGCTGGGCACCCGACTTCTCACTCACCTGCCCGGAGTCGTTATCCGCCGGATTTTCGTGGCGGTGTTAGTCGTCGTTTGTGTCGAAATGCTCGGCCGTGGATTGGGACTGTCGATTCCATGAGCGAGCGGATGGCCCACGAGCAAGCGAATCCGTCGGAACCGCCTTCAGGGCGGACTGCCCCACCGGTCGAGAACGACCGAGATGAAAAGGTCGCCCAACTTGAGACGATCGTTAGCTACGTTCTACGATTCGGCGTGTTCCTCAGCCTATCGATCACGTTTATTGGTCTCGTGCTCTTGTTCGTGACGGATCCTCAGGAAGCGGTCGTCCGCCGAACCGGGACTCCGGTCCCTCACTATGCCGCGACGGTTCTCTCCGATCTGCTTCACCTGCGACCCAAAGCGATCATCGACGCGGGGCTGATTCTCCTGATCATGACGCCCATCGCCCGGGTTGCCGTGACTGTCGTCGCGTTCGCCATTGAAAGAGACGTCGTCTACACGGCGATTACTCTGTTTGTGCTGATGATCTTGTTGGCGAGCTTCATCTTGGGTCGGGCAGGCTGAGGGCACACATCTAGGGCCCCAATCTTGCCGGCCCACCGCCCGGCGAAGTCCGTCGCCGAAAATCCTTAGGTCGGAGGATCACACGGTAATGGCCATCCAAACGGCGGAAGATTTTTTCCTCACTGGCCTCAGCGACCTTCACCAATCGGAACAGAGACTTGGTCGAGCAGTCGAAGAGCTGAGCCAGCAGGTCCAGGATCCGGACGTCAAGAACCTCTTGAGCGCCCGGGCCTTCCTGACTCAGCAAGACGTCGCCAACATTGAGAAGTGCTTCCAGCTGCTCGGCAAGCAGCCAGTTCAGGTCGGGAGTAAGTTCCGCGATACCTGGATCGACGACGTTCGCCGCGAGCTAAACGAGATTCAGAATCCGGTCCTGAGGACGCTGTACGCCCTCAACAAAGTCCGAGTCATCCAGGACTTTCACATCGGGGAATACCTCGCGGTGACGAATATGGCGGAATTCATGGGTAACGATGCCGTCGCATTGTTGCTCGAGCACAACCTGTCGGACAAGGTCGACTTCGTCGAGCGCACCCGTGACGTGGTCCGGGAATACGCAACGCAAGCGATTGGCACCCGAATCGCTGGACGCGCGGCAGCCTAAGTCGAAGCGAGAGAGCGACCGGCTAAAGCCTCGACTCCGCGACTACCCGTCCGGGGAGTCGAGGCTTTAGCCGGTCGCTCTTGTTAGGATGCGTCACTGGCCGCGGCGGAAGCGCTCCTCGCGGCCCGAGCATCGCCCGAGCTCATCCGCCGGCCAATCTCCTCCGTGACACCCGTGGTTGTGGCATGATTGTGGCGCCGGCCCGCGGCGTCGAACGATCAACCGCCAGTGAGAACGATGACCTTCATCAACGTGGATCACGTCGTGAAAACATTTCGGACCTCCAAGCGTCCGTCCGGGCGTTTCAGTGCGGTGCGTGGCATGGTTTCGCGCGACGTCCGCGAGGTTCGCGCGGTTGACGGAATCTCCTTCTCGATCGGCGCGGGCGAAATGGTTGGTTGCATCGGGCCGAACGGCGCCGGTAAGTCGACGACGATCAAAATGCTCACGGGCATTCTCGTCCCAACCGCTGGCCTTATCGAGGTTGGGGGACTGATCCCGTACCGCCAGCGCACCGACGTTGCCCGTCGGATCGGGGTTGTTTTCGGCCAGCGCACCCAGCTGTGGTGGGACCTTCCTCTGATCGAATCGCTCGATCTACTCCGATACATTTACCGCGTTCCGGAAAACCGCTTTCGCCACAACCTTGACGAATTCCGCGCTCTCCTCGAGCTCGATCCCTTTCTTGGGACGCCGGTTCGCCAGCTATCTCTGGGCCAGCGCATGCGAGGCGAGCTAGCGGCAGCGCTCCTTCACGATCCGGAGATCGTCTACCTCGACGAGCCGACGATCGGACTGGACGTCGTCGCGAAGCATCGAATTCGGGGATTCTTACGAAAGATCAATCGCGAGCGGGACGTAACGGTTCTCCTGACGACCCACGACGTGTCCGATATCGAGCAGCTGTGCTCCCGACTGCTCATTATCGATCAGGGTAAGCTTCTCTTCGACGGAGCGCTGTCGACGATTCGGGAGCGATTTGGCGCCGAGCGTCACCTCGTCGTCGACCTCGCCGACGATCAGACGGAAGAGGTCGCCTCGGTCGTCGTTCCCGGCGCGGTCCAGGTGCGCGCCGAGGGTCCCCGACGGTGGCTTCGCTTTCGGCGTGGCGACACGACCGCGACCGACCTCATCGGAGCGGTCGCCGCGCGCTACCGAGTCCAGGATATCTCAATCGAAGAATCGGAGATCGAAGAGATTATCCGGGGCATCTATGAGGGCGGTCTATCCCACGTCCTCGAGTAGCCCCGAATCCTCCGCCGAGCAGATGGTGCCGTCGCGAAGGTAGACCGTTCGATTGCAACGGTGGGCGACCCGCGCGTCGTGCGTGACCAGAACGATGGTCTTCCCGTCCTTGCGATTGATGTCCTCCATGAGTCGAATAACGTCGGATCCAGTTTTGCTGTCCAGGTTGCCGGTGGGTTCGTCGGCAAGAATCAACGGCGGATCCATGATCAGGGCCCGAGCCAGCGCGGCTCTTTGCCTCTCGCCGGCGGATAGCTGGCTCGGACGTCTCGTCGCGCGCTGAGCCATGCCAACCCGGTCGAGGAGCCAGGCGGCTCGCTGGCGACGCTCCCGATCGATCCCGATCGGAAGTGCCGGCAGCAGCACGTTGTCGAGGACGCTCAGCGTGGGGGACAGGTGGAATGCCTGGAAAACAAACCCGACTTGCTGACGACGAATCTGGTAAAGCTGTGACTCAGGTAAGGCGGTCACTTCCACTCCGTCGACGTAGACTTCTCCGGTCGTCGCCCAGTCGAGTCCGCCGACGACGTTAAGCAAGGTCGACTTACCCGAACCGGATGGTCCCATCAGTGCGACAAAGTCGCCCCGCTCGATCCCAAGGTGGACGTTGTCGAGGGCCTTCACTGCTGTCCGACCTTCGCCATAGATCTTCGTCAGACTTCGAACGTCGACCGAGTATTTCACGCATAGCCCCCTCGGAGCATATCGACCGGACGACCGCGCGCCGCGCGAACCGCCGGGATGATTCCGCCGATGACCCCCACCAGCAGTGTGAACGCGGCGACCTCGGCAATCAAAACTGGCGTGATCAGGACGACGTCGGTGCCCACGAAGCGTCGCATTAGGGTCACGGCCAGCGCGCCAAGGGCAAATCCGGCGTCCGCTCCGAAGATGGATAGCGTCAGCGATTCGACCAGGACCGCGACGATGACATTGCGCGACGACCAGCCCGACGCCTTGAGGATACCAAATTCGCGAAATCTCTCGGTCACCGACAGCATCATAATGATAAAGACGGACATGCCACCGGCAACCGCCGCGACGATCGAGCTAGCGACCAGAAATTGGTCGAGCAGTGACATCACCCCGCTCAGATCAGAGAGGGCGCGACCAGGCAGCGAGGTCTGGACCGGCGGCGTTGCGCCTTGCAGCTGGTCCGCGATTGCTCGCGCGACCGCGTTTGCGTTTCGGGGGTCGTCCACCTGGACCATGAGGCCGGTTACCTTGTCCTGGTCTAGCCCCAGCATGTCGCGGGCGGATTGGACGTCGCCGTATATTGCGCCGTCAGTCAGGGCATCATGCGTCTCGAACACGCCGACGACGTTGAGCCCAAGCTCCTGATGGGTCGCCAGCTTGAAAACTTTGATCACGCTGCCGGGATGCAGCTCGCTCGCCGCCTGGCGTCGGAGTGCGGCGTTGACCTGGGCGCCGACGACAACCTCGCCCTGAGAACGAACCCCTCGTCCTTCGAGCAAGTCGCCCGGCGGTGTGACGGCCGGACCGGACGGATCGTTGAGGTCGGTTCCGATCAGCGCAACCCCCGTCGACAGCGCGCTCGGTAAAGCGGTCGTGGGAATGGACACGACGACCAGCGGCTGCGTTGAAATGACGTGACTGATTTGACCGATCTGCTGAACCTCTTCAAATGGGATCGGCGACCCGCCAGCCAGTAGCCCACCCATCGGAGCGTCGGCCGCGGCGACGACGATCTCACCTGCCAGGTGGGTCGAGCCGCTCAGGCGCGCGTGGATACCCGCGTTCAGGCTGGTCAGGACGGTCATGAGCATCGTCCCGAGGCCCACGCCAATGATCGCGAGCAGCGAAATCCCCCGCCGTCGGAATGCATTGGCAACTGCATAGGTGAGCATGATGTCTCCAGGGGGCAAAACGTGTGCCGAACAAATAGAGCGGCTTTGAAAGGCGAAAGGACATCGAGCGGCACCTTCGTGTATGATAGAAACGCAG
>CAZBQK010000135.1:0-5288 GCA_964493975.1 uncultured Dehalococcoidales bacterium
GCCCCGTCGCAAAAGCTTCTTCTCCACTTTGCAAATCATGGTATAGGCCGGGTCAAAGACGTTTCCAACCTCATAACGGACGCACTGTCCAAGTAAAATCGATGCTCCCGGAGCGTCGAAGCCGTAATCCTCTTGGAGCCAGCGGTTCATTTCGGTCGTGGCATGCTGGAGCGCCTGGTCGAGTGGTCGCGCGTTGCCGGCGGTCATGATGAACTCCTCATCCTCGGCGCGCGGCCAGCTGATTCGTTTTCCCTTGAGCAGATTGACCGTGAATTCCACATCGAACGAGATCTCGATCCCTGTGCCAACGATCTCGCCGTCTCCTTGGATCGCATGGCCGTCGCCAACAAACAGCAATGCTCCAGGAATTTCAACCGGGAAGTAAACCGTCGCGCCTTGTCGGAACCCGCGGTAGTCCATATTCCCACCGTGAGTCGACGATGTCGCCGTCGAGATGGCTTGGCCTCGGGCCGGCGCGACCCCAAAACAACCGAGCATGGGATCAAGTGGGAGAGATAAGCGGCCGAGACTGGTTTCGGGGGTGATCAGGGTCGCCGTCCACGTCTCGACGTCGACGTCCCACTCGGCGAGACCGCGTTCTTGGGGCAGACTTGGCACGTACTCGGGATCGACGACGTTCGCCGCCAGGGAGATGGCGGTCCAGCCACGGCGACGGTTAGGACGGAGACGATTGAAGTACACGGCGAGGGTGTCACCAGGCTCGGCGCCTTCAACGTAAAACGGTCCGGTCTGAGGGTTTCCTCTCTCGGCGACGACCCGATTGTTGGCATCCTGACCGCGGGCGTCGACCGTGGTCGTCTGGACCGTGTCCCCGCTGCTTAGATGCACGACTGGCGGATACGTCCCCATCGAGGTGTAATAAATCGTCGGATCGAAACGGTGAACTGCCACGGTTACGTTCTCCTTATTCCCAAAGCCGGGAGAGTAGGATAGGAAAATCCGCACGCTACGCGATCCAGCCGATTATAGCAGTGCATCCGGGATGTCCGACTTTCCGGCGTCTTGACGCTTGCAGTCTGCCGCTGCTAGGCTTCCCCGGGCATCAGCCGTGGGTGAATGATCCGGAGATTCCACATTCGCGTCGAGCCAGTTGTCGCCAAACGTCTTGCCTTCCGCGATAAATCGAAGATCGCCCCGCTGCTGGTTGCCGTCGCTATTGGAATCAGCGCGATGACCCGGCTCGGCTGGCTCGGGCTCGTCGAGTTCAAGAACGACGAAAGCTGGACGCTCTCGATCGCATCCTCGATTGCCCGGGGCCAGTCCCATCCCCTGGTCGGGATCGGTTCATCGCTCGGCATACCAAACGCCCCATTCTTCGTGTACCTGATGGCGCTCCCCGAATTCTTCAGCCGTGATCCGGCATTTGCGACGGCATTCATTGGATTCCTCGGCGTCGCGGCGGTCGGACTGACATTCGCCTTCGGCCGATGGCTTCAAAACGACGTCGCCGGTATTTCAGCCGCTCTGTTCTTCGCGGTCAGCCCGTGGGGAATTATCTACAGTCGCAAGATCTGGGAGCAAGATGCTCTTCCACTGTTCGTCTGCCTCGCGATGTTCTCGTTATTCGTGGCAATAAGAGGTGGGCGACGGCATTTCATCGTTCCGGGCCTGGCGTCGCTCACCCTCTCGATTCAGCTTCATCCCACGGCTCTCACCCTCATAACGCCGGCCGCGATTCTCATCGTTGGCTGTCTTCTCGCCGATCGACGAGCGCCGTCGCGTACGTTAGGCTGGCTCGGAATCGGTCTGGTGGTATCAACGGTCCTTGAGGCGCCATTCGTCGTCTGGCAGTTCCGCAACGGGTGGCCTCTCTTGGAAGCCGCCAGACACGTGGCGGGTGATCTCGGCCGGATCGACCTGACCGCGCTTCGTCTCGCGGTAGGAGTCGCGGTCGGAAACGGCTACCCAACCCTCGCTTTCGTCGACGATAGCTGGGGTCCATCGCGCTGGTTTGAGCTCTCGCTCCTCGTCGTCGGTTTGGTCGTCATTGCCGTTCAGGCCGTCGCCACGAAAAAACCCGACAATCGCATCGTGGCCCTCGCGCTGCTGGCATGGCTCGGATTCCCGATCGTGGCCCAGATTCGTCACAGCGTCCCGGTGTTTCCCCATTACTTCATCGTTCTTTTTCCGGCGCCCTTTCTCGCTATGGGAATTGGGACGACGACGATCTGGAACGCGAGTCGCTGGCTGCCGGATGCGGCCGGGGGAATGGGGAAGCATCCAATCGTAGCCGCCAAGATCCTCGCGCTCGTCGCGGTTGCCATCCCAACCGGACTGGGAGTTCTGTCGTTCGGGTCCTATATTGGGGCGCTGGGGAGTGGCCAGAGTCGCGACGAATTCGGGGTGCCCTTGGAACGGCAATGGACGCTAATCGCCCAGACAACGACTGGAGGATCCACCGCACCGGTCTACCTCGGCGCGCATGACGATCTCGCGCCGTCGCTGACCTACCTGTCCGAGGAACGACTTCGGTCGTTCGACGATCGCGTGGGTCTTCTTCTCCCGCCCGAGGGTCCCGGAGCGACGGTCATTGCGACTGACCTGACAACGGTTGGCACTGCACTGCTCGAGCGCCTGAATGGTCGCGCGCCGGTCGAAGTGTTCGCCCTAAACGATCGGCGAAAGGTCGCGATTTACCGTCTCTCCGGCGATTCGTCGAGTCGTATTGGCAATCTACGTCCGCTCGACGTGCGCTTTGAAAACGGCATCCTCCTGACCGACTACCGCGTGCAGACCGACCAGGCCCGGCGTTCCATCGTGGTCGCCGTGAGGTGGCAGCTCGACGGGCCAGCGCCATCAAAGACCCCGACCGTCTTTACCCATATCGTCGACGCGGAGGGCCGGACGGTGGCGCAGTTTGATGGCACCGCGTATGCCGATCTGGGCTGGCACCAGGGCGAAGCCTGTTTGAGCGAGTACGTCCTGCCCTGGCCGACGACGCCGGGTCCGTTCCACGTCGAAATTGGTCTATACGACTTCCCCAGCTTGCGGCGATTTCTCGTGACCCCCGTAACGGCTGGCTCACCAATCGACGTCGTCAACCTTGATTCGTCCATTGGCTCGCTCTGACGTACGATCCAGCGTAACCGAGTGTAGCGGCGCCGCACAGCTAACCGACTTCAGGACCAATACCGAAGCGGAACGCCAGGCGACAGTGCCGTCACTTTCCCCAAGCTGCTCAACCCTGTTAAGATTGCCGAGATCCATGCTTCGGTACCCGACTTTGACCGCCCCCAAACTACCCTGGTCGCGTCAAGGCTTCCGACGACGCTGGATAGCGGAGGACGGACTCAGGTGACTCCCAAACGGCAGCCTATTTCGCGCGGACGTAGCTCAAGGCGCCCCGGTCGACTGTCGCGCGTGAACGCCTGAGCGATGCGGTCAGCACACCTCATTCCGGGCGCGTTCATCGTTCTTCTGTCGTCCTTCGTAGCGTTTTACCCGCTCATTCCAGGCGGTACTCCCAATATTGCCGATGCGGCGTTGCATCTCTTCCGGGTCGTGGAGTTCGACGCGATGCTCCACCGCGGCGTGCTCTATCCCCGCTGGGCTTCTGACCTCGCCTTTGGGTACGGCTATCCGCTCTTCAATTACTACGCGCCTTTGCTGTATTACATCACGGAGATACCGCACCTCCTCGGATTCAGCTTTGAAGCGGCGCTCAAGGTCGTCGTCTTCGCAACGTTCATTCTGTACGGCGTAGGAGCCTACTGGTGGACGCGGCCAATCCTTGGAGAGATTCCGGCGATCGTTGCCGGGGTCGCCTACATCTACGTTCCGGTCCGCTTCCACGAGGCGTACCGTCAGGGTGATTATCCCCAATTCCTCGCTCTGGCACTGGCTCCCCTGGCTCTAGGCGCCACCTTCCGATTGTTTGCCGCGAAACACCTGATGTTGCGCTGGGTTGCCTTGCTCGCACTCGTGATGGCGGCAATGGTTCTCACCCATAACATTAGCGCACTCTTGCTCGCACCGACCGTCGGGGGGTACGCGATCCTCGTCGGGGTCAGTCGGGGGCTTGCCAATCGACCCGGTCCCGAGCCCGGTCGAGGGAGTGGCACGGCGGTAGCTCGACGCTTCGCGGGTGACGAAGCCACGATCAGCCCCATGCCCATCTCGATCCTTCGGTCGAGACTAGCGGGAGCAGCCAGCGCCGCGATCCTCGCGATCGGGATCTCGGCCTTTTTCTGGCTGCCGGCCCTTGCCGAGCGCAACGTGGTCCACCTGAACAACCTCATCACCGACGACTTCGACGTCCGAAACCACTTCACGACCGTGCAGTCGCTGCTCGCCCCGCCGAGTGTCGTCGACCAAACCGCGACCAATTCCCCCCCTTATTTTCAGCTCGGTTGGGGCCATCTTGGACTCGCGTTGGCCGGCACCGCCCTCATCTTATTTCTCGTGTTTCGACGAAAGAGACTTGCCCGTCCGCTCGGCTCTCATCTGTTTTTCGGCTGGGCGGCTCTGTTCATCGGAGCCGGCATGACCCTGCCCCCGTCCACCCCGATCTGGCGGAGCGTGCCGCTGCTGGCGTATACCGAGTATCCAACGCGCTTTCTCGGAATCGCGGCGATTGGATCCGCTCTTCTCGCCGGGATCTGCGCGTACGGGCTGCTCCGGGCAGCCGGCGAATTCTCCCGAAATCCCGGGCGCCGAGCGTGGACTGACGCGTCGATCCTGGCGGCGAGCCTGATCTTCCTCATTGCCCCGAGTCTGGTCTATCTGTACGTCGACCAAACCACCCCTGCAAAACAAGCGTTGACTCCCGCGGACGCGATAACTTTTGAGCGGACCGTGGGCGCGGTCGGCACGACGAGCTCCGGCGAGTTTTACCCCCTCGACGTCACGACGCGTCCCGAGGACCCTCTGCCAACCGATCTAGACGCCATCGGCCGACTCGACCGGGCGTCGCTGCCGCCGTCGTCGACGGTGACCTATCGTGGTCGCGCGGGATACGAGGAACGTTACACGGTCGTCCTTCCGGCGCCGTCGACCGTCCGGTTTAACCTGATTCGGTTTCCGGGTTGGCAGGTCACCATTGATGGACGAGCCGTGGAAACGCAGCCGAGTCCCATCCAGGGCCTCGTCCAATTCGACCTGCCGCGAGGCAGCCACGACGTCATTCTCGAATTCGTCGATACGCCGCTTCGTCAGGTCTCCTGGGCGATCAGCTACGCGAGCGTTGTCGCCCTGATCGTTTTGGTCCTCGTTCGAGTCAAACGAGCCGTGTTTAGCCGATCGAGACTTGCCACGACTAATCTCCCTGG
>CAZBQK010000136.1:0-5130 GCA_964493975.1 uncultured Dehalococcoidales bacterium
CCACCCAAAATGGTTCCCTCCTGAGCCCGCCGGCGACGCATCCCCCCAAAAACACCCCACCATCGCCAATGGGGCCGATCCTTCGCCGGCGGGCTCAGGATGACTCCACGGACAATCGTCCCCCCTTCTGGCGGCGATCCTTCGCCGGTGGGCTCAGAGGTTGCCCTGAGGAATCGAAGGGATGACCGGGAGAGCTTAAAGCTTGCCCCGAGGAGGGGCGTCCTAACCGACTCAACCCGCTCACTCGGCAATCAGGTGGCGTCACTCGCCCGCACCTCCGGTCGGCAAACTCTCGATACTAGACTCGTCGTCAATTTTATATACAATAACCGATGCCACTTTGTGGCGATGGATCGGCAGTGGTGCGCCCAGTTGGGTTGCAGGGACGGAAACATGCGTCAGATCTCCGAACCCAGTCCGTCCAGCGTCTACTGGACAATTCGTGACATCGTCGACGACATGCAGAACGAGTCCGGCGCCGCGATTGTCTCGTTGTATTTATACGACGACGAATCCGAGACGTATTACGCACCGTTTGCAAAGGGTATTCCCGAAACCGGGTCACTCGGGTCAATCTTGGACATGCGGGATCAGCTCGCGCGCTATCGGTCGGACGCCGCCCAGGGAAAAGCACCGTCTGACCTTCAGCTCAAGCATTATGGTCCAAATGTTTGGTTAACCGTAACCCAACGCCCGTTTTACACCCGGGATGCTCCGACCGATATCGACAGTAGTTTTATCCGCCGCCATCAGATTCAGTCGGTTCTCGGCCTACCGCTCCTTCACGGCGACACCCTCGTCGGCCTCCTGTATCTCGACTTTCTAGGGCCGGTCGTCCCCGGATCGGAGACGTCGTCCGGCCTAACCCCCGACCAGATGGCGTCACTCGAAAGGCACGCCGCCAACGCCGCCCGGGCGATCGATCGCGCTCGGTCAGCGGAGGAACGCGCCGCCACGACCGCGATTGGACGACTTGCCGCTCACCTCTCGGCGATGCCGGAGGGCGGCGGCCACGATGGCGCGCGGTTTCGCAATCGCCTCAATGGCGCCCTGGATCTCTTTCGCGAAACCGTGGGTTTCGAAGCGGTCGCGGTCTACGAGTTCGGCGCGCGGCGCAATCACCTCGAGCTGGTCAGCGCCCAGGGCCTGCCAAACCCTCCATCGACAATCGAGATCCCGATCGACGTCGCCCTGGGAATGGGCTCGAGCGGCGATCTCGTCGATTCCGAGGCGGTTCAGCGGGGCTTCCTGTCAACCGGTTTCCGTCTGGTCGCCACGTTTCCGCTACGGATGCAAGAACGGCTTCACGGGTACCTGGTGATTCTGGGAGAGGACCAGCTCGCGTTCCATCGCCGAGCGGTGTCAACTCGCCTCCACTGGCAGACCATCGCGGACGTTATCGCCGGCGGACTCGTCACCGCCCGACTCTACGAAGAGGTGAAGCGGCACGCCGACCAGCTCGAGATTACGAGCGACGTCAGCAAAGCGATTGCTTCGTCGATCGATCTGGATCAAACGTTGCGCCTCGTCGCCCGAAACATGGTCCGTTTGATTGACGCGTCACTCTGCCAGATCGCGCTTTACGAAGAGGACGGCTCGGCCTGGTATGGCGCGGCGGCGTCGGATGACGAAGAGGCCTGGCGCCGACAGCGGGGTGAGCGTCCCGCGTCTTCGTTCCTATTCGACGTCCTGGATCGTGCCGCTCCTCTAGTGGTGGAAGACGTCGCGAATAGCGAGCTCATTAACCCGCATTACGCCCGCGTCTTCGGCATCCAGTCCTTGCTCGCCCTTCCGCTCTTCGCCGACGACCAGCCAATCGGTGCCGTCGTGCTGGCTCAGCGCGATCGAATTCGAAGCTTCACCGCCGACGAGGTCCAGCGAACGCATGGATTAGCCCACCAGGCCGCGATTGCCCTGAAAAACGCCCGACTGCACGGTCTGTCCGAAGAAGAGCGTCACATTCAGAAAGACGTCGTCCTCCTCGGCTTCGGCCAATGGGCCCAAAAGGCGTACGAGCACCTCCTCACCCTCAAGCAGTTCTACAATTTCAAAACCCACGTCGTCGCGCCGGATCGCGGCGAGGCCAAGCGGGCTGCGATGGCGAGCCTGGTCAAACAGGTTATTGAAAATGGCGACACGTTTTACTGGGACAGTCCAACCGCGCCGGCGCGGGAGCAACTTCGACGACAGCTGGAATCGAGCTGCTACGTCATCTCGTACGTCGTGACCCCGGCGGCAACCCACCTGCCGGTTGTCGCCGAATATTACGATCTGAGTAACGTCATTGTGATCGAAAAGCCGTTGGGAGCGACGCCGGAAGCGTATCGCCAATTCCTCGACAGCGTGGACGGAGGCGTCGAAATCGTCGCCGCGGACCACTATTACTTCAAGCTCGAAGTACGCCTGCTGCAGACCTTGCTCACCGAGGAGAAGACGCTCAAGGCGTTCCTCGACAGCGTCGAGGAAATAGAGATCGAGCTTTTGGAAGAAAAGCCCCTCACCGGGGCGGCCGCCGAAATTGGCATTATTGCCGACATGATCCCCCACGCGTTCGCGATCGCGTCGCTTCTGACACCGATCGACCGGATTCAGCTGACGAGCGACACAACGCCGCTCGCAATTGGGCGGCAGGAGCCTGCCCAGAGTGAGAAGGAGACGTACGCCCGTCTCACCGCGAGCTTCCCGCATCGGGGACGATCGGTTCGGCTCGTGATTGTGACGGGTAAAGGAGTGGAGAACTCCAAATGGATCAAGCTGAGCGGCGAGCAGCGAGTTGGGGGTCGGCGCGCCTTTTACAAATTCGATTTTGGTAAGGGCGTGGCGATCGACGGGACTCAGACAAACCTTCGCGCCGCGGTTCGGACAATTCGTGAGGCGGGAGTTCCCGACACCGCCCACCTGTCCATGTTGCGCCATATTCTCGACAAACGCCATCCCGCCGTCGGCATCCTGGCCATTCGCGAAGCGATCCGATCGAACCAGCGAATCCAGGAGATCGAAGTCATCGCGAGCGACCTCCTGGCGCGCGGCGAGTGGACACCCTACCAGCAGGGACAGCGCCCAGACCTGGGAAAGCCGCGGCAGTTACACGTGGCGTCGGAGCCGATCCGAGAGAATGGGGTTGCGCGACTGGCCTAGGGCACCTTCGCCACCCTGCGAGCCGAGCGCGAGCGCTGCCCGGAGGTTCGGCTCAACGTCACCTTTGGACCAGCCGCGGACGGAACGTGCGCCGAGATTCAGGTGTACGCCGACGAAGCCACGAGTCGGAATGAGGCCAGGTGACAGAAGTGGAGCGCTGGGAACGGCGAGAGCGGAAGAAGCAAGCCGAACTGAACCGAATGAAGAAGTCCGGGGTATCGGTCAAACTGATTCAGAAGCTCATTGGGCAGCGTGCCGCCGAAGCTAAAGCCAAAAAAAATAAAGCTCGCGTTTCCTAGCTCTTGGCGGTGTATCATAGGGGCCGGCCGACGCCAGGCACCTCGGCCGAACGATTCTAGACGGGTTGAATGACGGAGGACGTTCGATGCACCTGACCGAGCAGCAGATCGCCTATTTCAAGACGTTTGGGTTCCTGAAGTTTCCCGGGCTTTTCGCGGAAGAGCTCGGGTCGATCGTCGACGCATTCGGGGCAATCTGGACCGAACACGGCGGTGGTCACGATGGCAAACCGCACGACGGCAAGGCGCGCTCGGCACTGGTGCCATTTATCGATCAGCACGAGCGGCTTTGCGCTCTTCTGGACGATCCACGCATCCTGGGAATCGCAACAGCCCTGCTTGGGGACGACTTCAACTACACCGGCAGCGACGGAAACTTCTACGTTGGCGACACCAACTGGCACTCTGACGGCTGGCACACGAAGTACACCTACATCAAGCTGGCGTTCTACCTCGAACCGCTCAATCGCGACAACGGCTGCTTACGGGTCATCCCGGGTAGCCAGCGCAACGGCGATTCGTTCGCCGATACCTTGCAAGGCACGCTTCGGCAAAGCCAGGACAACTACGGCATCCACGGCCGCGACGTGCCCGCGATTGCCCTCGACACGGTCCCGGGCGACCTGCTCCTCTTCAATCACAATACCAAGCACGCGGCCTTTGGTGGCGGATCGGCCCGGCGCATGTTTACGATCAATCTTTCGCAGCGCTATCGCGACGAGGACCTGCCGGAATTGCGCAAATACGTGAGCGGTTTCGCCCGCTTCTGGCTCGACGAGGCGTACGGCGAGAAGATGATCCGGACGGCCGACTCGGCCCGGATGCGCCATCTGGAACAAATAATGGCGAACGACGACCACCTACCCGAGCTGTCGCGCAAAGCGCGCGCCGAGATGGCCGAGCCGTCACGAGGCTAAGATTCCTCGAGCTGGTTGCGCTACCCCTTCAAACCGGTTAGCGTTATTCCCGCGACGAACTGCTTTTGCATCGCGAAGAAGACGACCAGGATCGGGATCACCGTGAATGTCGCCGCCGCCATGAGCAGATTGTAATTCGTGCGATGGTCTTCCTCGAAGAGGGCCAGGCCGATGGGCAGCGTCTTGTTCTCGGTCGAGTTGATGATGATCACCGGCCAGAGGAAGTCATTCCACGACCACATGAAGCGGAAAATCGCCAGCGCGGCCAACGCGGGACGCACCAGCGGCAACATGATCTGCCAATAGATCCGCAGCTCCGAGGCGCCGTCGATCCGGGCCGCGTCGATCAGCTCGTCCGGGATGCTTTGCATGAACTGGGTCATCAGGAACGCGCCGAAGGTGGTGACCAGCTCCGGAAAGATCAGTCCGGCGAGGCTGTCGACCCAGCCCAGCTCCTTGCTGATGAAAAGCCGCGGGATCAGCGTCACGTGGATGGGGATCATGATGTTCGTCAGGATGCAGACGAACATGACCCGATCTCCCCAGAAGCGGTGCTTGGAGAACCCGAAACCTGCCATCGTCCCGAAGAGCAAGCCCGAAAGCGTCGTCGACGTCGCGACGATGATCGTGTTCAGATAGAACCGGCCGAACGGCGCGATGGTCCAGGCGCTGAGGTAGTTCTCCAGGTGCCACTCGAGGGGCAGGAAGGTCGGCGGGTTCGTCAAGATTTCGTACTGGGTCTTGAACGAGGACAGCACCATCCAGGCGAACGGGAG
>CAZBQK010000137.1:0-4996 GCA_964493975.1 uncultured Dehalococcoidales bacterium
GCGCCCGCCAGGGGCGATGACAGTTAGTTCGAGCGGCGACTATCTGCCTGATTCGGCGATGAGCTGACCGACGGTCTCGAATCGGTAGCCACGAGCGCGCAATCCTTCGACAACCGGTCGGGTCGCTTCAATGTCGTGGGAACCGGCCCCGACGTGGAGGACGTAAATCGCGCCGGACTGAGCGCCACGCAGGCAGCGATCGACGATTTCGGAGACGGACGCTCCACGCCAGCCGAGGGTGTCGACCGTCCACATCACCGAATAACGGTAGCCAGCCGCCGCGACTGCCTGGAGGACGCTAGCATCTTCATCGCCGTACGGAGGACGAAACAACGGCTTGGACGTCGCTCCCGAGATCGCGTGGATGATCGTCTCAGTGTGCTCGATTTCGTCGATTCGGTCTTGAAGCCGAAGCACCGGTGGGCTCGCCGAGACCCCGGTAAACGACCGATGGTCGTAAGTATGGTTCATGAGCTCGTGGCCGTCGGCAACAATTCGGCGAACCAGATCGGGATTGCTCTCGGCCCACCGACCAGTCATGCCAAAGGTAACGCTGACCCCCGCCTCCTGGAGGTACGCCAGGAGGTTAGCTGCCTGACCTCGATCCGCACCAGCGTCGTAGGTCAGCGCGACGACCTTTTCGGTTGTGACGCCGCGATGTACGATCAGTGCGGTTGGTCCGGGCGTTAGGGTAACCGAAGCGATCGGGGTCACCGTGGAGCGAGCGGTCGGCTCGACGGTGACCGTCGGCGTCGCGGTGTGGGTCGCGGTCAGCTGGAGCGTCGGGCGTTTTTCGACCCGGAGGACCGGAGTCGAGGACGGCGCCGGATCGGCGAGCTTTGGCCCCGCTCGGGGAGTCAAGCGCGGCGTTGCCGAGGCGATCGCCGGCGTCGGTATTGTCGTCGCGATGGGAGTCAGCGCGACACCGCAGCCACTTAGAAGCAGGATCGCGCCGACGAACGGGAATGGAAAGAGGCGTCTCCGAGCGATCCACGCGGCCCGGAGCCATTGTATTAGTTGGATGTGAGCGCTACGTGGGACGACCGTCGGCTGCACCTGGCGCAAGGTAGAGTTACTCCGCCTGACGCGCCCTGGTCTCACGCCGTCGAATGTTGCCCGGCGCTGGTTCGCGTAGATCGCGTCGGGTACCGTACCTGCCGCTGGCACGGATGTCAAGGGTGACAAAATGTTATCCGACCACGCCGCGCCGCGGGTTATAATCGCGAAGGCTAGTCTGGTACGGGAGCGTGAGGGGGAGTTTCAATGTCAAACGGATCAATTGCTCATTACGACGTCATCGTCGTCGGAGTTGGCGGGATGGGCAGCGCGGCCGCGTACCATCTTGCCAACCGGGGTAAGCGCGTCCTGGGATTGGAAAGGTACGACGTCCCGAATGATATGGGGTCCTCGCACGGTCTCACTAGAATTATCCGTCTTGCCTACTACGAGGATCCGTCGTATGTGCCGTTGCTGCGTCGCTCTTTCGAGCTGTGGCGCCGGCTCCAACAAGAAGCCGGGGAACAGCTTCTCCACGTCGTCGGCTCGATCGACGCCGGTCCCCCGAACAGTAGCGTCGTCGAGGGCTCACTTCGATCGTGTGCTGAGCACGATCTTCGCCACGAAGTGCTTTCAAGCCATGAGTTAACTCGTCGTTATCCGGGCTATCGTTTGCCGTCCGAAACCGTCGCGGTCTTCCAGCCAGACGGCGGATTCCTGCTGCCCGAGCGATGCATTGTCGACCACGTCGTCCTGGCCCAGGCCCGGGGCGCGGAGATCCATGGGCGCGAGCAGGTGCTGAACTGGGAACCGCGGGCGAACGGCGTTCGGGTCCGAACGGATCGTGATGTCTACGAAGCAGATCGCCTCGTCGTCTCCGCCGGGTCATGGGCTGGCTCCCTCTTGCCGTCGCTCGCCGGGATGCTCGTTCCCGAAAGGCAGGTTCTCGCCTGGCTTCAACCTAGACGCCCGGAGCTTTTCGCTCCCAATCGATTTCCAGTCTTCAACCTGGTCGTCGACGAGGGAAGATATTACGGTTTCCCAGTGTTTGGCATTCCCGGATTCAAGTTCGGCCGCTACCACCACCTTGACGAACGAGTGAATCCAGATACGATCGATCGCCACGGTCATCGCGTCGACGAGGAGCTCCTGCGGGCTTTTGCGGAACGGTACTTTCCGGACGGTGCGGGCCCCACGATGACGCTCAAGGTCTGTATGTTCACGAACAGTCCGGACGAACATTTCATAATCGATATCGATCCAAGCTATCCCCAGGTCGTGTTCGCGGCAGGCTTTTCTGGCCATGGTTTCAAGTTTTGTAGCGTCGTGGGGGAAATACTGGCCGATCTAGCCGAAAGGGGTTCGACGCCGCACGACGTTCGGCTATTTCGCCTGGATCGCTTTGGAAGCCCGCAGTCTGAGGCTTAGGACGAGACCAACTGCCGCCGGGATAGCCGCGACGGCGAAGGTTGCCTCATAGCCAAACCAGCCTGCCAGCAATCCACCAAGCGGCGGCATGATCGCTAAAGTGCCGCCAAGGGTGTTCATTAGCCCGATCAGGATCGGCCGCTCCGGGGTGGTCGCGATATCCATGACGAAGTTTGCGTACGCGACCCAGGCGGACCGCGTGCTGGATCCCACGGCGAACATCGCCACTGTCATGAGGACACTGCCAACGCCGGTTGGAAGTGTCCGGTAGGCTACCGATAAGACGAGCGCGATAGTTGGCGCGAGTAGAGCAAACATCGCGAGCGCCCGAATTGCGACGTGCTTCTTTCCGTGGTCGGCCAGGAAGCCCCAGACAAATCCACCCCCCATCGACCCCAGCGTCATTCCAACGATGAAAGTACCAATACTGTCCTCAGCCAAACCTAGAGTTCGCACTGCGAACGGCGCGTAAAAGGGGACGGCGAGCGCGCTCGCCCCGACGAGAAGCTGTAGCTCGACGATTCGCCGAAACGCCGGACGGTCTCGGAGCAAACTGGGCAGTCGTCGAACGTAATCGCTAAACGCCTCGCGCGGCGGCGCCGGCACTCCTTCCGGTTCGTCGACCAGGAACAACGGAATTATGCCGATCGCGAAGACAGCAAGAGCGGCCATAACCAGGATGCGATAGTCGGCTGGGTAAGGAAGAAATCGGCTGCCGATGATCTGGCGCACGACCAACCCGCCGGCGACGCCAAAGATGCCATTCAAAGACATCACGCCGAACATGCGCCCGCGCATTGTCGGCGGAACCGCCTTGGCGACTAGATCGAACCAGGCGAGGCTAGCCGTACCATCCAGGAGGTAAAACAGACCGATGGATAAGTAGGCGGCAACCAAGGTCAGTCGCGGGCCGACGAGGTCCGGATTCAGCAGGGCGCCCAGTAAAAAGATCCAGCTCAGGCGACTCAAGCCAGTTCCGAGTAGAACGATTGGCAGCTTGCGCCGTTTCGCCGCGACGACCCATCCGCCAAGCAGCTGCGGCAAGAGCCAGCACGCGGTCTGGGTCGATCCAACCAGTCCGATCAACACCGGTTGACTCGTCAGGTGACCCAAGAGCGAGGGCATGACGCTCGACATATCGACGAGAGATAGGGCGAAGTAGAAGAACGCGGTGTCGAGTAGAAAATAGATAACGTTGAAACGACGAACGGACTCGGGCCGGCGCCGGTCCCGCACCGTGGCAATCGAGTTCGACGAAGGGACTGGCTCCGTAGTATTCAAAGAGTCCTCGACCGAAGAGTTCGACTCCCATACTACACGGGGCCATGTCGGTCGTAAATCGATTCGAACCGATGGCTGATGGATCGTGGTGACTTCGACGACCGATAGTCAGATCCGGGACACCGGCTTATAATCGGAGGATCGTTGCCAGCCCAAAGCACTATAGTCGGAGGACGTTCATGAGTCTTACCTCGCCCGCAACTTATAGCGCGGTTGTCGGCCGAACGAAATGGGACCTGGATACCCCCGCTCTCTGCGTCGATCTCGACATCATGGATCGAAACATGAAGAAGATGGCGGGATTGATCCTCGGAGCCGGAAAAAACTGGCGGCCACATACAAAGGGACAGAAAATCCCGGCGATCGCGCATAAGGAAATCGCGGCCGGAGCAATGGGCGTCACCTGCGCCAAGTTAGGCGAAGCCGAAGTAATGGCTGGCGCCGGTATTCGCGACATCCTGATCGCAAACCAGGTTGTCGGTCGCGAAAAGGTAACCCGCCTTGCGAATATCCAACCCCACGCCGACGTGATGGTTGCCATCGACAGCCGGGAGAACGCGCGCGAAATCAGCGACGCGGCGATCGCCAAAGGTGTAAAGGTTCGGGTTCTCGTCGAGGTCAACGTTGGCCTGAACCGGGCGGGCGTTGAGCCGGGGGACGCCGTGCTCGCTCTATCGGAGTACGCCTCGTCGCTCCCGGGCTTGCGCTACACTGGTGTGATGGGTTGGGAAGCCCACGCGACGACGATCCTGGATCAAGTCGAAAAGCGTAAGGTGATCACGCGTGACGTTGGCCGAATGGTCGAAAGCGCCGATAAGTGTCGGCAGGCCGGATTGCCACTGACGATCGTATCGTGCGGCGGGACCGGAACCTATTGGATCACGTGCACCCTTCCCGGCGTGACCGAAATTCAGGCGGGTGGCGGTATTTTCCACGACGTCCACTACAACGATCATTACGGCGTCGACCACGAGTACGCGATGACGATCATGGCGACGGTCGTTAGTCGGCCTTCGCCGACCCGAATTATCGTCGACGCTGGCCACAAAACCATGAACGGAAACCAGGGCGTTCCACGACCGATTGGACTCGAAAATGTCGAGCGAGTCGGTCTATCCGCCGAACACGGCACCGTCGTTCTCGGCACTCCCAATGAGACTTTGAAGGTCGGAGACAAGCTCGAGTTCATCGTTGGCTACTCGGACTTCACAACCTACGTGCACGAAGAGATGTATGGGCTGCGCGACGGCAAGGTCGAGCAGGTCTGGCCGATCCTCGGGCGTGGGAAGCT
>CAZBQK010000138.1:0-4953 GCA_964493975.1 uncultured Dehalococcoidales bacterium
GAGTCAGGAGACAGAAGCCAGGAGTCAGAATAGGGGAGACGATCGTCGCTCCCCACCTCCTGGCTCCTAGCTCCTAGCTCTTGACTCCTCCATTACGCGTAAGGAGATGACATCGTGGCAAGGTACATCAAAGAGAACGAACAAGCCGACGGAATCGATCGTCGGGGATTTCTGAAGTGTATGGCGTGGGCTGGCACCGGCCTGGTCTGGACGGTCACGTCGGGAGGATTGCTCACGGCGTGCTCGCTTCCGATTGGGGGCGCGCCGAAGGTCGACGGCTTCACCTTCATTCAAGTAAGCGATAGCCATGTCGGCTTCAGCGCCGAGGGGGTGAACACGGACGCTTCGAAGACGCTTCAGCAGGTCGTCGATCGGATCAACGCGCTGCCTCAGCAGCCGGCGCTGGTCCTCCACACCGGCGACCTCACCCACCTGTCGAAACCGAACCAGTTCGACAATGTGAAGCAGATCATGGGCACGATCAAGACGGGAAGCACCTTCTTCGTTCCTGGCGAGCACGACGTCATTGGAGACAATGGCGCCGCCTACCGGCAGCAATTCTCCCCAAAATCGCCGGACAAGGGTTGGTACAGCCTCGACTACAACGGCGTTCATTTCGTCGGGCTATCAAACGTTGGCAACGAGCAGACCTTCGGCATCGTCGGCGCCGAGCAATTGGCCTGGCTCAAGAAGGATCTCGACGCGGTCAACCACGATTCTCCGGTCGTCGTCTTCGCCCACGTTCCGCTCTACGCGGTGTATCCGGCCTGGGGTTGGACGACGCAGGATTCGGCGCAGGTATTGGAGCTACTCAAACCATTCAGCGCGGTCACCGTTCTGAACGGCCACATCCACCAGGTGATGAGCCAGGTCGAAGGCAATATTCGCTTCCACATCGCGAACTCAACCGCCTTCCCACAGCATCATCCCGGTGAAGGTCAGCCGGGCGCGTACAAGCTGCCCCCGGGCGACCTGTTGCACCTGTTGGGCTACCGAACCGCGACGATCGTTCCCGGCCAGCACGAGCTGGCAGTCGCGGATACGACGTTGGCGTAACGGACCGCGCTAGCGAACCGCGCGAGTAACGGATGACGGGTTATACTTCACTGGCCGGCCCGATCGAGGACAGTTCCGACATCGGGCCGCGATCGATCCTCCGGGGTGGGAGTGGGACAACGGACGATCCCGGTCGTTACGATCCTGGCGAGCACGATTCCCAAATCGATGCATCGCTCGTGTCCCGCGTCGGGCGCGGAGATCGATCGGCCCTTGCCGAGCTATACGATCGCCATTCGACCAAGGCCTATAGTCTGGCCTGCCACCTGGTTGGGGCGACCGGGGCCATGGATGTCGTCCACGACGCCTTTGTTGCCCTGATCGACAAGCCGGGCTCTTTCGATCCGAGCCGAGGAAGCTTCCGGGCCTGGTTCCTCACCTCGGTTCACCACCGGTGCCTGAACGTGCGTCGGGCTCAGCGGCCAACGGTCGGCGATGACGCGCTGCTCAACGTCGCCGGCGGTGAGCCCGATCCTGCCGACGTCCTCGTCGACCGGCTCCGCGACGCGTCGGTTCGGGCGGCGCTGCTCGACCTTGGGAGGGATCAACGCGAGGTTCTGGTACTGGCCTACTACGGAGGGATGACCCAATCCGCGCTCTCGGAGCGTCTGGGCGTGCCGCTTGGGACGGTCAAGGCGCGGATGCGTCGTGGTCTCCTGGGACTACGGGGGATGCTTCGGGGCGAGCCGATTCACGAGGAAACGGAGGGAAGGGCGTGACCCACGACGAGGCCGCGGAGCTCCTGTCGGCGTACGCTCTGGGCGCGCTTGACGACAACGTCCAGGCTCTCGAAGCTCACCTACGCGGATGCGCCCGCTGCTCCGGGCTGCTTGCCTCCTATCTCGACACGACGGCGGCGCTCGGCGAGGCCGTCGACGTCGTCACTCCTCCCGTGGCGCTGCGCTCCGCGATTCTCGGACGGGCCCAGCAGCCAACTCAGCTGAAGCGACGATGGCAGTGGCCGACGTCGATCGTTGGCCGGGTGGCGACGATCGCGGCAACGCTCCTGGTCGTTCTCAGCGTAGGACTCGGCGCCGGAAACATCGCGCAGCAGCGTCAGCTTGCCGCCACCCGATCCGATCTAGCGCTCGACGAACGCGGATTGGCCCTCCTGACGAGCACCGAGACCACGGTCGAACGGATGGCGCCGGTCGCGGCAACCGCGTCGAACGAGCATGGCCACTGGTATCACCGACCCGGTATCGCCACCCAGGTCGTCGTCGTCGAGTTCATGCCGGTGCCGCCAGCGGGCGACGCCTATTACGGATGGCTCCAGCGCCGGGATAGCAGCTGGGTTTCCGTCGGGCGATTCACTCTCGACGCCAACGGCTACGGGCGCGTCATCCTCCCCGGAACAGACGGGACCGACGTGACCGCAGTCGTGGTGACGCGACAAAGTAGCGCGTCCAGCACGCCCACCGGAGAGGTCGTCCTCCGCTGGCCGTCGCCGTAAAGAGCTCGACGAGCGATAATGACGTCACAGCTGTGTACCGCTACGAACCGCTTGCCGCGACTCGAATGCCTACGCCGCATTCACCCTCCCGGTAGAGACGCTTCGCTGAAGCGTCTCAAGCTGCCCAACGGTTAGGACACACGCACCGAGAGTCGGTGCAGGCATCAATTCGGGTAGGGGTGTTTCGAGAAACGCCCAGGGGAGGGGAGGGGCGACGGTTGTCACCCGGATCGCACCTCATGTTTCGGAGAGGCCACCTGCAGGCGGACCGCACTCGTCGCAGTTTCCGGTGTCCGGTCCGCCGTCCCAACGAGCACGCGGGCGGTTCGCGAACCGCCCCTACCCGTTCATTGCCACTTCGTGAAAACTCTCTCGCCCCTTTCGCACGGCGAGCCGGTGCGCTATTGTGTCTTCACCGCCAATTCTTGAGTCCGGAGGATGCCCATGCCCGCGACGTATCCCCTCGTCTTCGATGGCCACAACGACACGCTTCTGAGCCTGCATCAGAAGGATCGAGGCGACCAGACGTTCTTCGACCGCTCCGAACGGGGGCATATCGACCTCCCGCGTGCCCGGGAAGGCGGCTTTGGGGGTGGGTTTTTCGCGGTGTGGGTGCCTCCGGCGTCGATGCCGGATTCGTCCGCCGGGCCAGCAGCCTTCCTCGACGCGGCCAAGGTTCATATTGATTGGAGCTATGCCGTGGGGGTGGCGCTGGCGATGACGGCGCGGCTATTTCGGATCGAATCCGAGTCAAAAGGCCAGGTTCGGGTCGTTCGGTCGGTCGAAGAGATTTCGCACTGCCTGAATGAAGGGGTTATCGCCGCGCTGCTTCATTTCGAGGGAGCCGAGGCGATCGATCCGGAGCTGAATGCCCTGGAGGTGTTCTACCGGGCCGGCCTGCGCTCGCTAGGTCTGGTCTGGAGCCGGCCGAATGCCTTCGCCGAGGGGGTACCTTTTAACTTTCCTAGCTCTCCGGACACCGGACCAGGCCTCAGCGAGGCTGGGCGGGATCTGGTACGTGCCTGCAACCGCCTTGGGATCATGCTCGACCTTTCGCACCTGAACGAACGGGGTTTCTGGGACGTGGCCGGACTGTCCGACGCGCCATTGGTGGCAAGCCACTCCAACGTCCACGCCATTTGTCCTTCGGCGCGCAACCTTACCGACAAGCAGCTAGCGGCGATTCGAGAATCGGATGGACTCGTCGGTCTGAACTATCACGTTGGCTTCACCCGCCCGGACGGTCAGCGGGAAGTCGACACACCGCTTGAGGATTACGTTCGCCACATCGACTACCTCGTCGAGCATCTTGGCATCGACCGGGTTGGTCTTGGCTCCGATTTCGACGGCTGCACCATCCCCGCCGCTATCGGCGACGTGACCGGCCAACCCCACTTGCTCGCCGCGCTCGCAAGCCACGGCTACGACGACGCATCGCTACGCAAGATCGCCCACGAGAACTGGCTGAGGGTGTTGGGTAAGACGTGGAAGTAAGGCGATTGGATTCAGTCCGAATCGAATACTCGGACAATTCCTCGATGACCCGCGAACGCGTCCTGAACTCGGATGATGGCGCGTTTGCCCATTGGCTCCGGGAGATCGTTGACTCTGAAAAATGCCACCTCGACGATCTCGCCGTCTGGCTCCCAGGTCTCGCGTCCGTGCGGCGTGGCCGCGAACAATAGGACCAGATCGTCCTTGAAAGGCGCGGAATAAATGCCGATCAGGTGCTCAACGCTAACGAGGTATCCGGTTTCTTCGCGCACCTCGCGCTCCAGTGCCTGAATCGGGGTTTCGCCTGGTTCTATCCCGCCGCCGGGCATTGTCCAGTTTCGGGGACCATAGCCTCGCTTGACGCAGAGGATACGTTGCTGTTCGTCGAAGATCGAGGCAAAGACGCCTACCGTTGGCAAGGATTCATCCACGTCTGCAACCAGTCAGACCTTTTCTTCGTGCAGAATCGCGCTCGCATAGCCGAGGCACGAGCGAATATCCTCACTTATTAGCGTAGGATAGTTCTCGAGAATCTGCGTTTCGGTCCACCCTCGGGCCAAGAGATCGATAACAAACTCAACCGACAGACGAGTGCCCTTCACGACGGGCTTACCAGCCTGAATATTCGGGTCAACCACGATTCGATCTTGCCAAGTCACTGTCTCTAATCCTGAGCTGGGTCGTCGGATCGCCGGTATCGGAAAGGTGCTACCCCGCCGGTTCAGCGTTCACGCGACCGATTATAGCCCGGATGTAGCGGCACTGGCGTCGGACCGCCCAGCCCGCAAGGGTTTGGGCAAACACCTGGTCGACGCTATCACCGATTGACCGTGGGCGCAGATTGAGTGTGCCTCGTAGGTCATCGGTAAGAATCGCCGTTCCATCCTCGAAAGGCGCGAGGCTAAATTCCTCCGAATGAGGAAAGAGATAAGTCGGGTACCTCGGATCGA
>CAZBQK010000139.1:0-4929 GCA_964493975.1 uncultured Dehalococcoidales bacterium
ACCGTGACGCGGCCGGATTCGATCAATCGCGCGGCGACGAGAAGCAGGACGCCCGTGCCAAGGTCTCCGGCGTTCCTTGAAACCGCATTGAGCACCTGAGTAAAGACGAGATCGCTGAGGCCGGCCCGTCGGCGCGCTTCGTTGAGCACGCGCAGGTGGGCCACCACGTTCCGCTCGGCGCCGGACGCCTTGAGGGTGAGGATGCCGTTAAAGATGTCGCCGAGGAGGCCGGTGACGTCGCCAATCGACTCCTGGCTCGCCTCCCGATAGCGTTGGATTCGCCGCGTCGCGACCCGAACGATTGCGATAACCGCGACAATGGGGAGAACCGCCGCGACAGTCATAACTGGATCGATGCGGGTGAGCACGACGAGAGACACGATTAGGACGGCGGCCTGGCCGACTGGGTCGAGCGTCCAGGTCAGAAACCAGATGACATACTGCACGTCGTTGCGAAAGCGACTGATCGCCTCGCCGGTGGAGGAGGGTAGTGGTCGAGCTCCGGGCTGATCGAGGATTTGCTTGAGGAGGTTCCGCCGAAGCAGGGCGGCGGCAACCTGTTGAGTCCAGGTTTCAAAAAATCCCCCGCCGAGCCATCCGGCGAATCGCACCAACGGGAACGTGGCGAGTAGCGCGAGCAATGTCCAGGAATTGAAGCCGGCTGGAGCCTGATTGGTGAGGGAGTTGAAGAACTGGCGGACGATTAGCCCGGGAACCAGCGGAAAGAGGTAGCCAAGCGCGCTCGCGAGGAGCCCGCTGATCAGGTATAGGCCCAACCGAAAGCGGGCCAGCCGAAGAACGTGGCGCAGACTTTTCACGCTAACGCCTCTTCGATGCCCATCCGAAGCAGGTGGGCGAAATGCGTCGACGGATCCCGGAGCAGGTCGATCCGTCGGCCGCTTTCCCGGATCTCGCCATTCTCGAGGATCACGATTGAGTCGGCGCGCTCGATGGTCGACAGGCGATGGGCGATGACGATCACCGTTCGACCGGCGAGCAAGCGATCCAGCGCCGTTTCGATCCGGCGCTCGGTGGCCGGGTCGAGTCGCGACGACGCCTCGTCGAGAATGATCACGCCCGGATCTTTCAGAAAAACGCGAGCAAACGCCAGGAGCTGAGCCTCGCCGGCCGAGAGACCGGATCCGCTGCCGGCGAGTCGTGTCTCAAGCCCACTGGGCAGGCTTTGAACCCAGTCCCACAGGCCAAGATCCTCGAGAACGGCCCGGATCCGATCGTCGGGGATCCTTCGGTCGAAAAGCGTGAGATTATCCCGCACCGTGGCGTGGAACAGATGGACGTCCTGAGTCACGACGCCAACGGCGCGTCGAAGGTCCTCAGTCGCGACCTCCCGCAAGTCGACTCCGCCAACTCGCACCGTCCCGGACGTCGGATCGTAAAATCGCGCGAGTAAGCGGGCGAGCGATGTCTTACCGCCTCCGGTTCGTCCGAGCAGGCCGACCACCTCGCCCGGCGAGACGCTCAGATTCACGTTTCGAAGCACGAGGTCGTCGACGTACCCGAAGGAAATCCGCTCGAGCTCCACCGACAGGGCACCGTGGGGTAATCGGAGCTCGCCGCTCCGGTCGAGATCGGCTCGGATCGCGAAAATGGCGCGGATACGCGTGAGGCTAGCGGCTGCCTTCTGGAGGTCTTGAAGCTGACGCGTCAATTGTTCGATCGGTCGGCTGAGAAGCTGGGTGTAATTGAACACGAGATAGACAGCCCCGATGGTGATCGCTCCCGATTGAAAGAGAACGGCGCTCACCGCCAGTCCGACGACCGTTGTGAGCGTTAGGAGCAGATTGCCGGTGCTCGCGGTTGCCGAGCCAATCGTGGAGGCGGCCCGCTCGTTGCGAAGCAGCGCTTGACTGTGCTCGGCGAGTCGAAACAGCGTGTGGTCGATCGCGCCGCTCGATCGAATGTCCTCGGTGCCGGCCAGCCGCTCTTCCAGAAATCCGAACAGATCGGCGCTTGCCTGGCGAGCTCTCTCCCAGTGAGGGACGCCGACGTCCCGCAGCCGGAAGAGAACGAGCAATGAAATCACCGCGAAAGCACTGACCGCGGCGCCGATCCACCGGTGCACGGCAAAGAGAAGCGCCAGCATGGCCCCCAGGAGAAGGACGTTGCCGATTATCTGCACGACGAAGCGGGCGAAGAAGTTGCTCAGGTTGGCGACGTCGCCGTCGACCCTTTCGATCAGCTCGCCCGGGGTTCTGGCGCGGTGGAAGCTGAGATCGAGCTCGAGGCAATGACGGGTGAGATCGGTTCGAAGCTCGTTTGTCGCAATCAACCCGATGTTCTCGGCGACAAATGTCTCGGCGATTGCCACGATCTGGTTCAGGACCGCGGCGACAAGGAAGAGACCGGCAAGTTGGAGCAGTCGGTCCGCCTGACTGCCGCCCAGCGCGTCGTCGATGAAAGCGCGCAGGATTTGAGGATTGGCGAGCTGGAGAATGATCCCGGCGATCAGGAGACCGGCCAGGACCGCGACCCGACCGCGCTGGGGCAACAGATATCGCCGCAAAAGGTCGGCGTAATCGAGCGACCGATCGGCGGCCTTGGACGTCTTAGCAATCATCCGTCCAGTGTATCAGCCTGCTCGGTTCGGGGCGACGCATCTAAACCGCGCGAACAAAGCAGCGCCTGGACCTATTGTTTTCGAACCGCCAGGAAGACCCTTGTACCGGCCGGCACGGTCTGCCCGCTGGCAGGAGTTTGGCTCAACACGTGGCCGGGAGGGATCGACAGGAAGTAGTTCCGGTCCGGGACGTCGGCGACTGTCTGATAATTAACATAGGCCGTCATGAGGCCAGAATCGGTTATGAGCCGTTGGGCGTCGGCTTCCGGGAGCCCCACGAGGTGGGGCACGACGACACCGGCATCTCTTGCCAGCGGCGTATTGGTCGGTCGGGCCGACTGGAGAGTTGGCGTGACGACGGCGGAAGGCGATCCGGATGGCGTTGGCGAAGAGCTCGTAGAGCTCACCGTGGGAACTCGCGTTGGTGTAGGGGGAACATACGGCCACACGCCAAACTTCACGACGCCAACGGTACTGCTCGGCGCCTGGTCATCCATCGGAACGGCGACGGTCAGATTTGCCGCGTCCGCCCCCAGCTGCAGCACCAGTTCGTTGGAGCCGTCAGCGGGTGGATCGGCGACGGTTAAGGCGTCGAGACCCAGGTCTTTGCTCAGCTGGACGACGAGCGGCTTGACCTGGCCCCCCGTCCGATCTAACAGTTGAGTGTGCGCCCGATAGGTGCCGGTCACTGGATCCGCAACCTGATACCCCAGCCCAATCAGCTCAGCGCTCACGCGCCCGGCCAGGCCCGCGACCCCGCTGTCGTTCTCGACCAGAATCGTGGTTGTCGCCATGCCGACGCCGACCGCCGGTTGCTTCCACAGCTGGCGCGAAAATGCCCGGATCTGCGCCCAGGAATGATCGGGCGAGCTCGGAACAGTGACGTACGCGCCATCCGGACCGGTTGCATCTTCGAGGTAGTTCGCGGTCGTCAGGGCAGTCTGGTAGATCGTAACGCCCTTCCATCCCAGGACGAGCTGACCTAGTTTGGTGGCATCTGGGATCGCATAGTTGGTGTCGACGTGTTGACTCGCGATTCCCAGCAGCTGGGGTAGGTGAATCAGGCCGCTCGGCTCGAAGATGCGGTTCTTGAATGCCTGCATAATCAGCCGCTGCCGTCGCGAGCGGGCGAAGTCGGTGCCCTCGTCCAGATTATCAATTGTCTCGCGAGCACGGGCGAATTGGATCGCTCTTTCACCGTTCATGTGCTCGTGGCCCTGGCTGAATCGAACCGTCATCCAGCTTGCGTCGACCGACGGATCATCGTTGGCCGGATACCGCGCGGCGAAGCTAGCCGGGACGTCGACGTCGACTCCTCCGACGACGTCAATCATGGCTCGAAAACCCTGGAAATCGAGCCCTAGATAATTCTGGATCGGAATCCCCAGCAGACGCGATACGGTCTCCGATGCGAACGTACCAGCACCCCGATCTCCTTGATAGCGTGGGAGGCGATCGGGGAATTGACTCGAATCCAGGGCGAAAGCATAGGCGGTGTTGACCTTGTTGTACACGTTGGTCTTGCCATCAAACGTCATCGGTACCCAGGAATCGCGGGGTAGAGAAAGGAGGGAGAGCGTCGTGTGGGCCGGATCGACGATGACGACCATCATCGAGTCCGTTAAGTAGGCGCCATCGTGACCGCCGCCGCCGTAGCCCATGAGCAAAACCGCGAAAGGGGTATCGCCACCGGCCGCGGTCGGAACGGGAAGGGGAGTTTGGCCCGCGGCCGGGTGGGTATCGATCACCGATCCCGCGTCAGCCCCCGCGTTCTTCTCCGGATGGAGCGGCGTCGGGTGCGCTGACGGCATCGCGAGGAATGCGTTCCCGTTCGGTTCGCTCGGCGGCGCATTGACGCGCTGGGTCAGGTCGTGGATCGGTGTTAGGGCATACACCGGGACGAGGCCCGCGAGAACGAGCACCAAACCGACGATCAGTGCGCGCCGCGGTATCCCGAACATGGTGGACGAAGACCTCCCCGCATCCTCTCACAGCTTCGCTAGGCCTTCAGTGTACCATCCGGGTCCACTGGGCGGCGATTTTCCTAGAACCTGTTATGCACTTTGACCGAATTTGCGCGCGTCTATCTGGCCCCCGCATTCAGTTGCCTCAGGGCAAGCCATGAATCCATTCGCCGGGGCCGGGTGTGGTGAACTGGCTGACCGGGCTCTGCACCCCATCGCTGGTACCATCGCTCCCGGTTGACGTCACCGTGTAGAAATACGTCGTCTGCGGCTTCAGGCCGCTCAGGCGCGCGCGGAAAATCGTCTCAGTGTGGGCCGGGTTGAGCCTGATGTGGTTCTGGGCTGCCTGGCTCAGGGCCCCCGGGTTGGTACCGTAGTACACGACGG